>CAZHXU010000069.1:0-12968 GCA_964536535.1 uncultured Fusobacteriaceae bacterium | reverse complement strand
GTAAAAATGTTTACATTTTATTTACATAACTTTTATACTCCTTTTACACTTGTTATCTATAATGGTCTTGAAATGATAATTAGAGTAAAGGAAATGTAAATGGAGGGAATATGGATATTAGAAGATTAAAAGATAAAACAATGAAAGGCACAATATTCAGTATTGCTGGATTCAATATATTATTAGTTTTTATGATTTTTATGTTTGTTTTTACAAATAGTTTAAAGTTCTTTGGACATATTAGTCCCAAAGATTTTTTCCTAGGAAAAGTTTGGATAAGTTTGTCTGAGATATATGGATTATTGCCACTGTTTATGGGGACTTTGTGGGTTACATTAGTGGCTCTTGGAATATCAGTTCCACTAAGTGTGATTACTGCAATATACATAGCAGAATATGCTAAACCTAAAACAAGAGAAGTACTTAAGGTAACAATAGAAACAATGTCGGCTCTACCATCAGTAGCACTTGGATATATTGGGCTCTATGTTTTATCAGGACCAATCAAAGATTTGTTTGGGTTACCAACGGGATTAACAGCTCTTACAGGTGGGATAATGCTTGCATTTATGGCTATGCCAACAATGATAAGTATGGCAGATGATTCATTAAGAGCACTTGATAAATCATACAAACAAGCTAGTTTGGCGCTGGGTGCAAATAGATTAGAAACAATAGTAAAAGTACTTCTACCCGCTGCCTTCCCAGGTATATTTGCTGGGATTATGTTAGGGTTTGGTCGTATAGTAGGGGAGACAATGACTGTACTGATGGTTACTGGTAATTCTCCAAACCTAAGGGCAACATTCCTTTCGCCAGTGAGAACTATGACAGCAACTATAGCTGCTGAGATGGGAGAAGTAGTTCAAGGTAGTGACCATTATTTTTCATTATTTGCTATTGGTTTAGTATTGTTTATAATTAGTTTTATAACAAATACATTAGGAGATTATTTTATTCAGAAGAGTAGAAGGGCTGGGAGATAGATGGATATGAGTAGGGAGTATGTAGTAGAAGTAGAAGAGAAAAAAGTAAGAAGTATACTAAAAGGTAATGGAGAAAAGATAATAGAGGGAATAATAAAAGGTATAGGAATGCTTTCTATACTGCCAGTTATTCTTATACTTGGATATATAGTAGTAAAAGGAATACCTGCTATGTCATACAATTTTTTAACTGAGATGCCACAAAATGGTATGAGAGAAGGTGGAATCTTTCCTAGTATAGTTGGAACAATCGTATTAACACTGGGAACAATAGTAGTAGCAGTACCCTTTGGAGTATTAACTGGAGTTTATCTTGTTGAATACTCAAAAGACAATTTATTAAGAAGAATAATTAATCTAACAATAGTTAACTTAGCAGGAATACCGAGCATAGTTTATGGCTTGTTTGGAATGGCATTTTTCGTAATAGGTTTGCAACTGGGTTCTAGTATAATTGCAGGATCTTTGACACTAGGAGTTATGTGTCTACCAGTAATAATAACAGCTACTAGAGAAGCTTTAATAGCACTTCCAAAAGATTTGAGACAAGCTAGTTTGGCACTGGGTGCAACAAAATGGGAAACAACTTGGAAAGTAGTATTACCAGCAGCATTACCAGGAATATTAACAGGAGTAATACTTAGTATAAGTAGAGCAGCAGGAGAGACAGCACCAATTATCTTTACAGTTACAGCCTTCTACCTACCATTTCTTCCAGCGTCAATATGGGACCAAGTAATGGCATTGCCATATCACCTATATGTTATAGCAACCCAAGTACCAAATATGCCAAAAGAAGTAATGGAAGGAACATTATTTGTACTAGTATTTATAACAGTTGGATTTAACCTTGTTGGAGCTTTTATTAGATATAAATTTAAGAATAGAATTTAGGAGGATTATTGTGGATATTAGATTAAAAGTAGAAGATTTTGACTTTTTTTATGGAGATTTTAAAGCATTAAGTAACATAAATATGAATATAGAGAAAAATAAAACAACAGCACTTATTGGACCAAGTGGATGTGGAAAATCTACATTTTTAAGAAGTATAAATAGAATGAACGATCTTATAAGTGGTGTAAAGTATAAGGGGAAAATAGCTCTTGATAACAAAGATATATTTGATAAGGGGTATGACATAGTTAATCTTAGAAAAAAAGTAGGAATGGTATTCCAAAGACCAAATCCATTTCCTAAAACTATCTATGAAAATATAGTATATGGTCCAAAATTACATGGGGAAAAAGATAAGAATAAATTGATGGAGATAGTAGAAAATTCATTAAAAGCAGTAGCTCTTTGGGATGAAGTAAAAGATAAACTACATAAATCAGCCCTGTCATTAAGTGGTGGGCAACAACAAAGACTTTGTATAGCAAGAGCAATTGCAGTAAAACCTGAGATACTACTTATGGATGAACCAACTAGTGCTCTTGACCCTATTTCTACACTAAAGATAGAAGAATTGATTAGAGAGTTGCAAAAAGATTATACAATAATTATAGTAACTCACAATATGCAACAAGCAGCTAGAATCTCTGATTACACAGGTTTTTTTTATCATGGTGTACTAGAAGAGTATGATACAACAGACAAAATTTTTACTAATCCTAGTAACAAAAAAACTGAAGATTATATTACTGGAAAGTTTGGGTAAGATAATTATATAGATATAAGTAAAAAAATTAATTTTAATGGTATAATAGGAGGGAAGATGAAAAGTTTAGTAGGAAACTTGGATATTATAGATAAAGATATAATAGAAGTATTATTAAGAGTAGAGCGTTCATTGGAGATAGTTAAAAACCTTATTACAAAAAAGGAATTTGATAAAAGTCTTTATGGTGAATGTAAAATAATAGAAGAAGAAGTAGATGAATTAGAATTAACTATAGATGAATTAGTTATAAATTCTATAGCTAGATTTCAACCAGCAGCTAGTAATCTAAGGTATTTGGTAAAAGTTCAAGAGTTAACAACAGACCTTGAAAGAATATCTGATTTGACTGTAGGAATAGGTAAAAGAATAAAAGGACTTTACAAAGAAGGGTTGGGAGAAAATAAAGATATAACTCACCTTTCAAAACTTATAGATAAAGTAATCTATATATTTAGATTATTTAAAGATGCTTTTATAGAAAAAAAGATAGATAATACCTACCTTATACTTGGTTTAGATGAAGAAGTAGATGAACTTCGTGATGAAAGTATAAAAGTAGCAGTAGAAAAGATATATGAAAATAAAGAATTAACTCTTATAGGTGTAAATAATATCATTATTGCACAAAAGATAGAGAGAATAGCAGATTTGATAGAGAATTTAGCCGAATCTTATATCTACATTTCAAAAGGAGAGGATATAAGACATCAGAATTAGCAGAAGATAGGGGGACGTATGAAAATATTAGTAATAGAAGATGATCCAGAAATAAGAACACTTATAGCATACTTTTTGAAAAAGGAGAATTATGAAGTAGAAGTATGTGATAATGGTTTAGATGGATTAAAGATACTTGGTAAGTTTGAACCACATCTAATTGTATTAGATTTGATGCTTCCTAATTTAGATGGTATGAGTTTTACAGATATGGTAAGAACTATGCCAGAAAAATATGGGAATCCATATATAATAATGTTAACTGCAAAAACGGAAGTAGAAGATGTATTAAAAGGGCTAAATACAGGTGCAGATGACTATATGAAAAAACCATTTGATCCGAGGGAGTTATTATTACGTATAAAAAAACTAGTAAAAAGAAGTGAAAAGAAAGAAAATTCAATACTTAATTATAAAAATATTAAGATAGATAAGGATAAATACGAAGTTACAGAAGATGAAGAAGAGAGAGTTTTGAGTAAAAAAGAGTTTGATTTGTTACTTTATTTAATCGAAAATAAAGGAATTGTTCTTAGTCGTGAAAAGATACTTAATAGAGTATGGAATAGCAACTATTATTCGGGAGATAGATCAGTAGATGTATATATAGGAAAAATAAGAGAAAAGATAAAATCTATTAGTCCCTATATAAAAACTATAAAAGGAGTTGGGTACAGATTAGAAGAAGGGAATTAATCATCTTTGTTATAATCTTTATCATTCAAGCAACATTTGTAACAATAGATGGTATAAAATTTAAAAATGATACTTTAGGTCTTATAAAAAATCAATTAAAGGGAAATAGTGAAGTAGTAAGAAATTATTTAGTTTTAGAAGGACTTGATAATTTGAATCCTTTACAACTTCTAAGCTCTAATAGAGTTACTCTTATTAGAGATGATGGTTTTGTTATTTTTGATACTGCATCAAATACAACAGAATCACATAAATACAGAGCAGAAGTAAAAGAAGCTCTTAATAATAATGAAGGTTTTGAAGTTAGGTTTAGTACAACTGTACAAGATACATTAATATACTATTCTACCCTTCATGAAAACATAGTAATACGTGTTGCAGAAAAGTATTCGGAGATAGATAACAAAATTAGAGTAACTGTACTTAGTAGGGTTTTTAGTTTTTTAATTCTTAATATTATCCTTTTTATAGCTTATAAAAAAATACTAAGAAAATATTATTTTGATAAACTAAATCATATGCGAAAAGTAATAGAAAGTGGAAAAGAAGCAAAAGAGATGTATCTTGAAGAAGATATAGATTTGGTAGAATTCTGGCATGTAATAAAAGACTGGCAGAATAAAAACCTTGAAAATATAGAAAGATTAAATGAAGAAAAAGAAAAATTACAAAAATTAATATCTTCTATAGATATAGGGATTTTGTTACTAGATAGAGAAGGTATAATTAAATCGTGTAATAGAGAAGCAAGGTATAATTTCTTTAATGACTATGATAGTGAAAAGTTTTTTGAGAAGATAAAATACAAAGAACTTATAGATTTTGTTAATGAAATTATAGAAGGAAATAAAGAAGTAACAAAAGAAGTATTTATAAATGAAAATAGAAAAACATATTTTGTAAAGGGTAGATATCTTAAAGAATCGGAAAAATATATAGTTACTATAAAAGATATAACTCAAAGTAAAGAGATGGCTAAAATAGAAAAGAAATTTATATCAAATATCAGTCATGAATTAAAAACTCCTCTTACAAATATAAAAGGTTATTTAATTGCAGTTGAAGAAGAAGAAGATAAAGAGATGCAGAAAACATTTTTAGGTGTTGTTCAAAAAAATATAGAAAAGATGGAAAATGTAATTGGGGATTTTCTTAACCTTCAAAAATTAGAAAACTCAAAAGTATTAAGTAAATATCCCACAAATATAAAGTTACTTTTTGATGAAGTTTTGGAAGGTATGACTAGTATAATTAGTGGGCAAAATATAAATATATCTTTTAATGAAGAGATGCTTAGTAAAGATGGATTTGTAAATATCGATAAAGAAAAGATAAAAATAGTACTTAAAAATCTGATTGAAAATGCGATTATATACAATGATAAAAAAGATAAATATATTGAAGTAGGAGTAGAAGAGAGTAGAAGTCATCTGCGTTTTTCCATAAAAGACAATGGAATAGGTATTCCTGAGCAAGAAGAAAAAAATATATTTAATAGGTTTTATCGTGTAGATAAAGCAAGAACAACAAATGTAGCAGGGACAGGACTAGGTTTGTCACTAGTAAAAGAAATTATAGATTTGTATTCAGGAGATATAAAAGTAATTAGTGATGAAGGAAATGGAAGTGAATTTATAATAAAAATACTAAAATAAAATTCTACTTTATCCCTTATTAAATTGATAGAAATAATTTATTTATAAGAAAAAGATTGATTGGATTCAATCTTTTTCTTTTGTATATATAAAAAATGACTTATCTAAAATAATTAAAAAAGTATAAAGAACAACTGCTGAAACTTATAGCTTTTTTAGAAAAGAATATTAAAAAAATAAACCTTTACTTTGGAAAAAAAAGGTAGTATAATTTTAGTGTCCGAAATTTAATGGAAAAAATAAAATTATTTTATGGAAGAGAATATTTGTAGAGGATAGTAAAATTATTCAAAAAAAACATTAGCTTCTTGAAAAAAAATAACCTATATAGTAAAATTTATTATATTTTGTATTTTAAGGAGTAAAAATGGAATTAAAAGTATCAAAAAATAGTACACTAACTATTCATGTACAATTAAAGGAACAAATAAAAGGACTTATATTAGATGAAGTACTAGTTTACGAAGCTCAATTGCCAACAGTAAGACAATTAGGTGAATTTTTACAGATAAATAAAAATACTGTTTCAAAAGTATATAAAGACTTGGAAGATGAAGGTTATGTACAATCATTAAAAGGTAAAGGTACTTTTGTAAGTTATAAAAAGGACAAAAAGAAAATTTCATTTTTGGAAGAAATAGAAGGTGTTTTGAGAGAAGGAATAGAATCTGGAATAAACTATGAAGAAATTATGGGAATGGTTTATTTCAAAAGTCATCATTTGAGATTTTTATCTTTAAAAGGAAAAATTAATAATATGGCTATTATAGAATGTAATAAAGGTTCTATAGAAGATTTTGTAAATCTTGTAAAAAAAGAATTGCCAGAAGTTAATATAAAGGGAATTTTAATAGAAGATATACTTAATAATAAGAAAAAAGTAGAAAAAGAACTTGAAGGAATAGAGTTTGTAGCTATTCCATATATCCACTATCATGAAGTAGATAAAGAATTAGAAAAACTCAATATAGAAGTATTTACTTTTGGAATTAATCAAAGTTTAAAACTACTTAATTTTGGAAAAAAAATGAAAAATAAAGTTGTAGGAATAATCGGAGCTAATTATGATGAAGAAGTAGTTATGCAAAGACAATTCCAAAGAATGAAAGTAAAAGAATTTATAAAATATGGTGGAAAAGAACTGAAATCATATGATAATATAAAAGAATTTTTGAGAAAAATAGATTTTTTAATAGTAGGAGATACTATAGAAGAAGAAGTAAAAGCAAGATTAAAACCTAAAAAACCATATATAGTTTTTTCTGGTAAATATGCTATAGACGATATGAAAGTAATAAAAGAAATATTCAGTTAAGGGGGCAAAATGGCAGCAAAAAAGGTAGAAGATAATAAAGAAAAAGCATTAGAATTAGCTCTGAAACAAATACAAAAAGATTTTGGAGAAGGTTCAATAATGAAACTGGGAGCAAATGCTAGAATGCAAGTAGAAAGTGTTTCTACAGGAAGTCTAAATCTTGATATAGCACTTGGTATAGGTGGTGTACCTAGAGGTAGAGTTGTAGAAATTTACGGGGCTGAAAGTTCTGGTAAAACAACTTTAACTTTACATATAGTAGCAGAAGCTCAAAAAGCAGGAGGAATAGCTGCGTTTATAGATGCTGAACATGCTTTAGATCCTCAATATGCAAAAGCATTAGGTGTAGATATAGATGAACTTTTAATCTCACAACCAGATACAGGTGAACAAGCTCTTGAAATCGCAGATATGTTAGTTAGAAGTGGAGCGGTAGACTGTATTATAATAGATTCGGTTGCAGCCCTTGTACCTAAAGCTGAAATTGAAGGTGAAATGTCAGATCAACAAATGGGATTACAAGCTAGACTTATGTCAAAAGCGCTTAGAAAACTTACAGGAAGTCTTAATAAATCAAAAACTACTATGGTATTTATTAACCAAATAAGGGAAAAAATAGGTGGTTTTGGATTTGGACCTCAAACTACAACAACTGGAGGAAGAGCACTTAAATTCTATTCATCAGTTAGAATGGAAGTTAAGAGAATAGGATCTATTAAACAAGGTGAAGATGTAATAGGTAACCAAACAAGAGTAAAAGTTACTAAAAATAAAGTAGCACCTCCATTTAAAGAAGTAGATTTTGAAATTATGTATGGAAAAGGTATTTCAAGAGTAGGAGAAATATTAGATCTTGCAATAAAAGAAGATATAGTATCAAAATCAGGAGCATGGTTTAGTTATGGAGATACAAGACTTGGTCAAGGTAGAGAAAATGTTAGAGCAAAATTAGAAGAAGATCAAGATCTGTTAAATGAATTAGAAGTAAAAGTAAGAGAAAAACTCTTTCCAACAAGTGTAGAAGGAGAAGAGAAAAATGAAGGTAGTGAAAAAGAGTAAAAATAAAGTATATTTTGATAACAATATGGCTTATGATGTGAACTATGATTTGATAAGTATATATAAATTAGAGGAGGGTGAAAACCTTCCTTTTGACCTTTTCAAAGAGTTTTTATATGAGTCTTGTTTGTTAAAAGGATATAAACTTATTAGCCAAAGAGAATATAGTAAAAAACTTTTGTATAATAAATTGATACTTATTTATAGAGATAAAGATATAGTAAATAAAGTAATAAAAAACTTTGAAGAAAAATCTTATATTGATGACTATAATTATGCAAAAATGTTTATAAATAGCAAAAAGATGGGGAAGAATAAATTCTATTTTGAATTGAGTCAAAGGGGAATAGATAAAAAGATAGTAGATAAAGTATTTGATGAAGAAGACTGTGAAAGAGATGAAAAAGATGAGATTAGGAAGTTGATTTATAAAGTAGAAGGTAAGGACTATAGAAAAAAAGTAGAATACTTTATGAGGAGAGGTTATAATTTAGAAGACATACTTGAAATTATAAAAAAATAGGAGGCTTATTGTGTTATATACATATTTGGCAGTTTCACTTATGGTTTTATATATTGTATATGTTACTTTAGTATATCTGCCAGTTTTGTTGATTGTTGGAGAAAAAAAAGGAATAGAAATTACAAGTAGATTAAAAAAACAGTTTGGGCAATTTGTTATATGGTTAATGAAGTGCGAAGTAGAAGTTAAATTTGAAGATGAAAAAGAGTTTCTTGGAATAGGAAACGAACCTGTAGTGGTAATATCGAATCACCAGAGTTTCGTTGATATACCGCTTCTACTCGGTTACCTCCCCAAAAATATAGGGTTTGTAGCCAAAAAAGAAATAAGAAATTGGTTGATATTTAATCTTTGGATGGATAGGGCTCAATGTGTTTTTTTAGATAGAAAAAACCCTAAAAAAGCACTAGCATCTATGAAAGAAGCAATGCAATTTGTAAAAGGTGGAAAATCAGTGGCGATTTTTCCAGAAGGAACAAGAACAAAAGATGGTCAAGTAGGTGAGTTTAAGAAAGGAAGTTTTAAATTAGCCATAGAACCAGAAGTTAGAATCTTACCTGTAACAATAAAAGGAACTTATGATGTAATGAATAAACATGCTTTTAAGATACATAAAGGAAAAAAAGTAGAATTAGTCATAGGAAAAAGTTATGTTACAGAAGGGATAAAAAAGGAAGAAAAAAATAAAATTCACAAAGAAGTAAGAGAGAAAATCTTATTAAACTATGGGAGCCTTTAGGGCTCTTTTTTACTTAAGGAAAAAAGTAACAATATTTCTTGACAATTACTTACTTATTTAGTATACTTTTTTTGTGAAGCAAGATTAAACACTGTTTGATGTTTACATAAGTGTCTTGATGTAGTACGAAATATATGGAATGAGTAATTTCAAACCTTGTAAAAATATACGAATGTGATTCAGTTTTTAAAATGTACACTAAAAGTTAAAATGAGGTTGACAGAGTTTAACGCTTGTGTTATATTGATAGCGTATATATGTTTAATCAGGTTTAACGTAATTAAACTACGATTTATCTTAGGAGGTAAAAATGGGTACTAAAGCATGGGAAAGCTTTAAAGGAGATGCTTGGAAAAAAAGCATCAATGTCAGAAACTTTATACAAGAAAACTACAATCCTTATGAAGGAGATGATTCTTTCTTAGAAGGAGCAACAGAAGCATCAACTAAGTTATGGGAAAAACTTAGTGATATGTTTAAAGAAGAAAGAGCAAAAGGAGTATACGACGCAGAAACTAAAACTCCTTCAGCAGTAGATGCTTATGGGGCAGGGTACATTGAAAAAGACTTAGAAACTATAGTTGGACTTCAAACAGATGCACCTTTAAAAAGAGGAATCTTCCCTAATGGTGGATTAAGAATGGTAAAAGGTGGATTAGAAGCATATGGTTATGAGTTAGATAAAACTACTGAAGAAATCTTTACTAAATATAGAAGAACTCATAATGATGGTGTATTCTCAGCATACACACCTGATATAAGAAAAGCTAGAAAATCAGGAATCGTAACTGGATTACCAGATGCATACGGTAGAGGAAGAATAATCGGAGACTACAGAAGAGTTGCATTATACGGTGTAAAAAGATTAATAGAAGATAAAATAAATCAATTAACAAACTTAGAATATAATGAAATGACTGAAGATGTAATTAGATTAAGAGAAGAAATTACATTACAAATTGCAAGTTTAAAAGCATTAATTAGAATGGCAGAATCATATGGATTTGATATCTCAAGACCAGCTGAAACAGCTCAAGAAGCAGTTCAATGGACATATTTTGGTTACTTAGCAGCTACAAAAGATCAAAATGGAGCAGCTATGTCACTAGGAAGAGTATCAACATTCTTAGATATATATATAGAGAGAGATTTAAAAGCAGGAATCATTACTGAAAAAGAAGCTCAAGAATTTATTGATCATTTCGTAATGAAGTTAAGAATCATCAGATTCTTAAGAACTCCAGCTTATGATGAGTTATTCTCAGGAGATCCTACATGGGTAACTGAGTCAATAGGTGGACAAGGTGTAGATGGTAGAACACTTGTTACTAAGAGTTCATACAGAATATTAAATACATTATATAACTTAGGACCAGCTCCTGAGCCAAACTTAACAGTATTATGGTCAAGAAGCTTACCAGAAAACTTCAAAAAATTCTGTGCGAAAGTTTCAATTGATACATCAGCTGTTCAATACGAAAATGATGATTTAATGAGACCTGACTTTGGTGATGATTATGGAATCGCTTGTTGTGTTTCTCCAATGAGAATCGGTAAACAAATGCAATTCTTCGGAGCTAGAGTTAACTTACCAAAAGCATTATTATATGCAATAAATGGTGGAAGAGATGAAAAATCTGGAGAACAAATCATGCCTAAATTTGCTCCAGTAACTTCTGAGTACTTAGAATATGATGAAGTAGTAGAAAAATTCCAAAATACTATAGAATGGTTAGCAGGAGTTTATGTAGAAGCTCTTAACATAATCCACTACATGCATGATAAATACTCATATGAAGCATTACAACTTGCATTACATGATAAAGATGTATTAAGAACAGAAGCGTTCGGAATCGCTGGATTATCAATCATTGCCGATTCATTAGCAGCAATCAAAAATGCAAAAGTAAAAGTAATTAGAGACGAAACTGGTCTAGCAGTAGACTATGAAATAGAAGGAGACTACATTCCATTTGGTAACGGAGATGACGAAACAGACGGAATCGCTTGTTGGATTACAGAAAAGTTCATGAACTTAGTAAGAAAACACCAAATGTACAGAGGAGCTACTCCAACTCAATCAATCTTAACTATTACATCTAACGTTGTATATGGTAAGAAAACAGGAGCTACTCCTTGTGGAAGAAAAGCTGGAGAGCCATTCGGACCAGGTGCTAACCCAATGCACGGTAGAGATAGAAGAGGAGCGTTAGCTTCAATGAACTCTATCGCTAAGCTTCCGTTCGAACATGCAAATGATGGTATCTCATACACATTTGCTATTACTCCAGGAGCATTAGGAAAAGAAGAAGATAACAGAATAAGTAATTTAGTTACATTAATGGATGGATACTTTGCACCTAATGGTGGGCAACACATCAACATTAACGTATTTGATAGAGCGTTATTAGAAGATGCTATGGAACATCCTGAAAAATATCCTCAACTTACAATAAGAGTTTCTGGATATGCAGTTAACTTCACTAGATTAACTAGAGAACAACAATTAGATGTTATCCAAAGAACTATCAGTGACAAAATGTAATTAAGACTTACAAAATATTTGATTTTGTAGTAAAATATAAGGAGGGGTTTCCCCTCCTTAATTTGTAAAAATATTTTTTTTAAAAGAAAATTAAATTAATTTTTTTCTATGAAGAATATTTAAAAAAATTTGAGGTGAAAGATATGATTACTGGAAAATTGCATTCTTTTGAAAGCTGTGGAACAGTAGATGGACCTGGGATAAGATTTATAGTTTTTACACAAGGCTGCCCTTTGAGATGTAAATACTGCCATAATCCAGATACTTGGAAATTGAAAGACGCAAAATATGAAAGAACAACTGAATTTGTAATGAATGAAATAAAAAAATATAAAAACTTCTTCTTAAATGGTGGTGGAGTTACTATAACAGGTGGAGAACCTTTGATGCAACCTGATTTTGTAGAAGACTTGCTTAAAGAATGTAAAAAAGAGGGTATACATACAGCTATTGATACTTCTGGATATGTTTTTAATGAAAGAATAAAAGAAGTTCTTGATTTGGTAGATATGATACTTTTAGATATAAAATGTATGGATGAAAAAGAATACAAAGAATTAACTGGAGTTGAATTAGCACCGACATTAAAGTTTGCTAAGTATTTGGAAGAAATAGGAAAACCAGTTTGGTTAAGGCATGTTTTGGTTCCAGGGATAACAGATAGAGACGAATATTTAATAAAATTAGCAGATTTTGTTAAAGATATGAAAAATATAGAAAAAGTTGAAATTCTTCCTTTTCATAAAATGGGAGAATATAAATGGAAAGAACTTGGTCTTAAATATCAACTTGATAAAGTAGAATCACCTACAAGAGAAAGAGTTGAAAATGCAAAACAAATATTTAGAGATAGGGGATTTAAAATGTAGAAGGAGTTTTTACTCCTTTTTTTTATGTTAAGAAAATTACGGACAATAAAACACTTTTAAGTTAAATATTTTATTAATTAACTAGCTAACTTAAATTTTAAAAGGAACAAAACAAATAAAAAAGAGAAGGGAAATATTTAGAGATACTCTATGATATAGAAAAAATTAGAATAAAAAATTTAAAATAAAAAAGATTTTTTT
>CAZHXU010000068.1:5677-12980 GCA_964536535.1 uncultured Fusobacteriaceae bacterium | reverse complement strand
AGGAGAAAATGGTATAAATTAGTGAGGTCGACAGAAATGCTATGTTTATCCTTTGATAAACCTAGCCAAAAACTGCTACCTGTTTTTATCTAACCAAAGTGGAATGTAAACTTTTACATCTCTCCCTTTTCTTTTAATTTTTTATTTAGTTTTTATCTAACCAAAGTGGAATGTAAACCTCTTCATCTCCTATCTTCACTGTATACCTGTAGTGTTTTTATCTAACCAAAGTGGAATGTAAACAGAAGAGTTTGCTAATAATTTTGGACTAACTAAGGGGTTTTTATCTAACCAAAGTGGAATGTAAACTTCGAAAGGTGGTGTCTTATGCATCCGGGTTGGTTTATGTTTTTATCTAACCAAAGTGGAATGTAAACCATTCTTCTCTCAAATCATTAATTTTTTCTATGTTGTTTTTATCTAACCAAAGTGGAATGTAAACGAAAGAATTTCAGACATGATTCCTATGTATTCAAAGTTTTTATCTAACCAAAGTGGAATGTAAACTCTAGTAACGTCTGCCTGTGAATATTGATAACCAGTTTTTATCTAACCAAAGTGGAATGTAAACGTGTTAGAGATATATTTGACAAAGAAGGAAAAGTTGTAGTTTTTATCTAACCAAAGTGGAATGTAAACCCTTTTATATTTTAGTACTAACTAGTACTATTATAGTTTTTATCTAACCAAAGTGGAATGTAAACATCAATAGAGTACATGCTTAAAGACCAAATCAACTGGTTTTTATCTAACCAAAGTGGAATGTAAACTTGCAAATGAAAAGATTAGCTATAGAGTATGAATTGTTTTTATCTAACCAAAGTGGAATGTAAACTTTTTTCTGTTGCTCTCTTATCTATTAATAGTATAGTTTTTATCTAACCAAAGTGGAATGTAAACAGTTAAAAAAAAATTTAATTTGGTAGATAACAGAGGTTTTTATCTAACCAAAGTGGAATGTAAACTCTTAAAGTCTTCCTCAAGTTTATTTTTTTCTTCAGGTTTTTATCTAACCAAAGTGGAATGTAAACTGGGAGATGTAGAGTATATAGATAAAATAGATTTGGTTTTTATCTAACCAAAGTGGAATGTAAACATAGTGAAAAAATTAGTTGTCTAGTGGATAAACTTTGTTTTTATCTAACCAAAGTGGAATGTAAACAATACAGTTCCAGATAAACAATCTGCTATCCCTTCGTTTTTATCTAACCAAAGTGGAATGTAAACGAAGTAGTCTGTAATGTAGATAAAACAGGTGTTGGGGTTTTTATCTAACCAAAGTGGAATGTAAACTTATATGAGAACATAATTGCAAGCAATACCTCTTCTTCTGGTTTTTATCTAACCAAAGTGGAATGTAAACTATTATGAGTAAGTCTATACAAACACAAATGAAAGTGTTTTTATCTAACCAAAGTGGAATGTAAACTTTAATGCACAAGGCTTTGAACCTTCTAACTCTAACGTTTTTATCTAACCAAAGTGGAATGTAAACTTTTCTTGTCATGAAAAAAAACTAAGTCAACAACAGTTTTTATCTAACCAAAGTGGAATGTAAACATTTATACAATCTTACATCTTCTTCTGTTGGAATATGTTTTTATCTAACCAAAGTGGAATGTAAACAATTCTACTTCTTTTACGCTCATATAACAACTGTCACGTTTTTATCTAACCAAAGTGGAATGTAAACCTTTAGAACTTTCAAAGTTTACTTTACCATTTCTAAGTTTTTATCTAACCAAAGTGGAATGTAAACCTTTACTTGTAGTTATATTGTGAAGTTCTTTATCTAGTTTTTATCTAACCAAAGTGGAATGTAAACTCTTTTCTAACCTTTTTATTTAAAACAAATGGTTCTGTTTTTATCTAACCAAAGTGGAATGTAAACTACCTTACAGAGACCTTTTAGTTTTATGTTTAAATGGTTTTTATCTAACCAAAGTGGAATGTAAACACCACTAGGGACATTTTCTTGTGTATTTTTACGCATTGTTTTTATCTAACCAAAGTGGAATGTAAACTTAAATGGAGACAAGATAAAAGCTACTCTCTTATTGTTTTTATCTAACCAAAGTGGAATGTAAACTCTCTAAACGTGACTTTAGATGAGGAGTACAAAAAGTTTTTATCTAACCAAAGTGGAATGTAAACCATTCAGTAGACGCAGTTAGATACGCGTTAGAGCCGGTTTTTATCTAACCAAAGTGGAATGTAAATACATTTATTTACCCACACACATCATAATATTCAGCTATTTTTATCTAACCAGAGTGGAATGTAAATTGATGATCGCTGACTTTTTTAGAATTAACAGTTCTAATTTTTATCTAACCAGAGTGGAATGTAAATTTTCACACATCATTATAGATTTGAAGATTTCATATCGTTTTTATCTAACCAAAGTGGAATTTATCCTTTTTTTATAAAAAGAATTTCCATCTTATTTATTTTGATTATAAAAGGAGGATTCATGCGTTTTTCATTAAAATTTAGAATACAAAATATAACAATTCCTTTAGATTATAGGAGAAAGTTTTTATCTTTTTTAAAGGCTACTTTAGAGTCATACGACAAAAGTATCTATAACAGCTTTTATAACGGCAGAGAAACTATAGAAAAGGATTTTACCTTTTCTGTTTTTATCCCAAATCAAACTTTTAATAAATCTCATATCCTTGCAAAAGGTAATATATTATATTTAAATTTGTCGTTTTATAATACTTATGAAGGTCTTCATGTATACACTGCTATCCTTTCAAAAATTAATTCTACTTTTCAATTGGGAAAAGAGAATAAAATGACCTTGTTAGGTGTAGATATAAAAAAAGAATCACTAATATTTGAAGAAAAAATAAAGTTTAAATTGATATCACCATTACTTGTAAGAGAGCATAATAGAGATACAAACAAAGATTGGTTTTATACCTTTGAAGATAATTGTTTTGAAGAAAAGTTAAAAATGAATATTTACACTCATCTAAAAGAGAAATTTCCATTTGATATTGAAAGTGAAGTTCAAAAGCTAATATTTGATTTTAGTAAAATGAAAAAAACAGTTATCACTAATTATTCTATTCAATTTCCTGGATCCTTGGGTATTTTCACTGTCCAAGGAAATCCTCACATTATAGACTATTTTTACAAAGCTGGATTTGGTAGTAAAAGTTCTGCTGGATTTGGAATGTTGGATATAATTAATGATTTCTAAATTTAATTCTTTTTTAATATTTATAACAAATAAAACTCCCAAGAATCATATGGTTCATTGAGGAGTTTTTTTATTACCTTTTTATTCAAGATACACAAAATTTCCACTGCTTTTAATGCCTTTATCTATCTTTTACAAATTTTTATCTATAACTTACTCTTCCTATCTTACATAATTAATTTATCTGTGGTATTATTATAATAATCTGTTAGAAAGGGGAAAATATGAAGAAGTTGTTAGTATATCTATCTCTATTTACTTCTTTAATCGCACAAGATGTTATTGAAGAAAAAATAGGAACTGAAATTATAAACATAATTGAAAAAATAATTGAGAAGGTAGAAGAAACTACTGAAAGTATAAAAAAACAATACTCGGTAGATTTAAAAGAAATAGAGAATAAGTATCAAGAAAAGGAAATAGAATTAAAGAAAAAATTAGATGAAGTTATAAACGAAAAAGAGCAGATTAAATTAGAAAAAGACGAAGTAAAGACCAAATTCAACATAATAATGTGGTTTGTTGGAATTTTAGGAGTTGTTTCAATAGCTGGAATAATTGGTGTAATCATTGAAAGTATAAAAATGTGGAAATATATAGACAAAAAAGTAAAAGAAAGAATCAATTTAGAGGTATCTGAAATAGTTGAGGCTGAAAAGAAAAAAATTGAAGAAATTGTAAAACAACATGACATTGAAGAAAAATTGAAAAGAACAAAAAAGATTTGTATCTTATCTATAGATAATGATAATAGAGGAGATATAACCAAAATACTAAAAGAGTTTGAAGAGAAAGACTACATAGGAATAGAAGAAGAAATTAATTTCAATAACTATGATTTGATTCTGATAAATAATAACTCTCATTATGATATAGAGGATATAAATAAAATTCTGGAGGATAATCCAAATACATTATTCTTCTACTATGGAGGAACTCCAACAAAAAGAGGGTTGAAAAATGTGAATTTCTCTAATTCACCATTTACATTATATAGCAATTTAATAAATACATTAAGAACACAAGATTTACTTAATAGATAAAGGGGGATATGATGGCAGAAAAAGTTTTGGTAGCTATGGAAATATCAAAGAAGCAAAACTATATATTCAAGAGTAATAAGTTAAAAGAAAATATTGGAGCTTCACTAATCATCAAATATGTTACAGAAGATTTATGGGAAGAGTTTACAGACATAAAAAACAAAGTATATTCTGGTGGTGGAAATAGTTATCTTAGTTTTAGTGACATAGAAAAAGCAAAGGAGTTTATAAGTGATATGAGCTTTCACATACTTAAAAACTATGAAGGTTTAGAGTTTTATTCAGCAATAGTTGAAGGTGAATTTAATAAAGATAATATGGATGAATTAAAAAATAAATTAGCTTCTAAAAAGCTTAAAAGACAGAATAGTTTTAGGAAGGTGTCTTTTGGGGTAGAAGAGATATGCAAAAGTACTTCTACACCTGCTATTAAAGTAATAAAAGAATTAAAATTCAAAAATGAAAATGAAAAGAAAGAAGAATTTAATCATAGAGCAGTATCACAAGAAGCTTGGATAAAAAACGCATTCTTTGACCATTTGAATAAGGGTAAAAATAGTGAGTATTTTAAAATAGCAAAAGAAAAAAATGATTATGACAGAGAAATAAACTTTTTCGATAAACTAGATAAAGATTCTGATTATAAGCAATTTACAAGTGATGAATTTTCTTTGGATTTAGATGAATTTGGAGAGGATAAAAATAGCCAAATAGCCATTGTAAGTATAGATGGAAATAAGATGGGTGATATGGTAGGAGCTATTTTGAAATCATATGATGGAAAAGATTTGAAAAACAAGTTGGATAGTTTTAGTGAATTTATAAAAGAATCGTATGAAAATGCTTTTAATAAAGTAAAAGATTCTTTAAAAGAGAATAATGAGAAAAAAATCCCTTTAAGACCCTTAGTTTTAGCAGGAGATGATGTTACCTATATAGTTGATAGTAAATATGCTTTAGAATCAGTAAGAATCTTTACAGAGAGTATTGAAAATGCGAATTTAAAAGATAAATTTCCAGAATTTAATAAAAAATTAACTATTGGTGCAGGAGTAGTTTTTGTTAATAAAAAAGCTCCATTTAACAAAGCCTATGAGATGGCAGAAGATTTATGTAAAAATGCTAAAATTTTAGTAGACGGAAAATCTTCAACTATTGATTGGCATATCTTAAAAGGTGAATTTGATGATATAGATGATATAAGAGATAAAGCTAATCATAATAAAAATTCTGATATTAAAGAAGAGAAAGAGTTGTTTATCAGACCTGTTAAATTAAAGTCACAAGACGATAACAAGCTATCACTAGCACAAATTTTATCTACAGTTGATTATATTAACGACCCTAGTAATGGCATTAGAGTTGGAAAACTTAGAGAACTACTAGGTGTATTTGATGAGGGTAAAACAAAAACAGATATTTTTATTAATAAATATAGATTAAATGAAGATATAAAAAACATTAATAATCAGCTAGGATATTCTGAATATGATAGACCTTATAAAGATAATATGTATCATCTACACGATATACTAGAGCTATGCAATGATAAATACTACAAGAGTTTAAAGGCTGGTGATGAATAATGGCAAAGTATAAAATCAAAGTAGTAATAAAGTCAGAAGCTATTTTTGGCAGTGGTAAATCAAAGGGGCAAATCCATGAAGACTGCTTATACGATAAAGATGGCTTTATTTATTATAATGGAAAAACTCTAAAAGGTATGCTTAGAAAAACAGCTGAATTAATCTCAAATCATTGTAAAAATCAAAAAGATAGAATAGAAGGTTTATTTGGTGCGGAGTACGATAATGAGCATAAAGAAGGAAAACTACGTTTTTCTAATCTGACTGTATCAGATGGAATGAAATACAAATTGACAGAAGAATTGAAGGCAACTCCATCAGAAGTTTTATCTTCTATGACTCATATTCGAAATTTTATTAAAATAGAAGGTAATGGTGTAGCTAAGAATGGTGCATTAAGAAATATAAGAACTATTAGAGAAAAGATGGTTCTCTTTTGTGAATTGGGAGATTTAGATATTAATACAGATGAAGAAAAACTATTGGCTTTGATAGTTCAAAATACTAGATACTTAGGGATGAATGTATCAAAAGGTAGAGGAGAGGTCGAAATGACTCTATTAAAGAATGAAGAACCATTAAAAGTTAAAGCTAGTGAGGTGATAAATTAATGAAATTCTATAAAATAGAGATAACAACTTTAGAACCTATAGTTATTGGTTATGATAGTAGTAATGAAAGCAGAGACATTATAAGTGGAACAGCTTTAAGAGGTTTATTTATTAAAGAAAATTTTAAAGATTTCATAGATAAAAAGGGTGATTTAATTTTATCAAAGGATATTATCTTTACAGATGCATATCTGAAAAAAGGTAACGACCACTTTGTTCCTACACCAAAGTCATTTTTATGTGATAAACATGATATGAAAAGTCTAAAAAAAGAAAAAGAAGTATCAATAAGTATCAACAACTGTTTATTTAGATTAGATGAGAAGTTTGAAGATAAATCTATGACAGAAGGAATAGGTAGTAGATTTGTTTCATTAACTGATGTTTCTTTAGAGATAGATAAAGTAAATAAAGTAGAAAATATGCATATTAATAAAAACATAAAAGAGGGGACAGATTCACTCTACAGATATGAAGCAATAGATAAAGGTCAAAAATTCTATTCATTAGTTATCTTGAAAGATAATGAAGTTATATCAAATAACCATTTAGAAAAAATAAACGAAACAAAATATATAGGAAAATCAAGGTCTGCAACTTATGGAAAAGTTGAAATTAAAGTTGAAAATTTAGATAGCTTAGATAGTTTCAAAAGAGATTTAAAGATAAAGTCGGTTATTGATGATAGAGAAAGGCTAGATATTTATTTTTTAACAGACGCTATATTAAAAGATCAATATGGAAACAGTTGTTCAATTTTGCCAGTAGACGATATTAAAGAAATATTTGGTTTAGAGGTAGAAATATCTGATACTCAATTTGTAACTAATAAGATTATCGGAGGTTACAATA
>CAZHXU010000068.1:0-5667 GCA_964536535.1 uncultured Fusobacteriaceae bacterium | reverse complement strand
CAGATTTAAAGATAAAATCAGTTATTGATGATAAAGAAAGGCTAGATATTTATTTTTTAACAGATACCATATTAAAAGATAAAAATGGAAATACTTGCTCTATTCTTCCAAAAAAAGAGATTGAAAAAATGTTTAAATTAGACAAGGTAGAAATATCTGATACTCAATTTGTAACTAATAAAATTATTGGAGGTTACAATAGCCACCAAAAGATAGCTTTACCAAAGGATACAGCTATTGAAGCAGGTAGTATTATTAGATATAAAATTAATGTTGGAATACTAACTGAGGAAAAGATAAAAGAAATAGAAGAAAAAGGAATTGGATATTTTAGAGAAAGAGGGTTTGGAAGAGTAATAATTAATCCAAACTTTGAGCAAGAAAAACTAAAAAAATATGACGGTAAACCTAAAGCCAACCCAAATAAAGAAAAATCAGAATATTTTGAAGAGTTTGAAGGAATGATGTTTGAGTTGTTAAGTGGTTCTATTAAACTGAATAGAGAATTAGACTTTATTAATGAGATTATAACTGATACTAATCAAAACCTTATAAAGATTAACAGTGAGCTGGGAACATCTCAAATTAATAGTTTTATAATAGATTTATCAAATGGTGTTTACAAAGAAAAATATGGGTTGAAAAAGGATAAGTTATACAACAACAGAAGAGAGATTAGTTTATTTGGAGATACTGTAATGAAATTTTTTGAAAATGTAAAAGAAAAAAATATTGATAGTTATTTAAATAAAATATTAAACTTTAAAAAGAAAGAAGAAGCTGATATTTTAAATCATGAAGAGTTTGTAAAAGAATATGTAAAAGAATATTTATACTTTTATTTAAGGGGGAAAGATAATGAGTAATACTGAAAACAGATATATGATAAAAATCAAACTTGAATTAGAAAATACATCCCCTTTTTGGTCAGGGAAAGATACTGATGTAATCTTTGATGAAGAAAAAAGAGTAAAAATATTTGGAAGCTCTATTTACGGAGCTATAAAAAGTCAAATTAATGAATCAACTTATAAAGCTAAGAAACTATTTGGTTCATTTGAAAATGGTGACAAAGAATCTATAGGAAGTAAAGTTTATATTTCAGATATGAAAAGTGAAAAAGGTATAGAGATTGAGACTAAAAAAAGAGCTGGAATAAAAATAGATAACAAACTAGGATCTACAGTTAATGGAGGTTTGTATAACAGTTCATTGATTCCAAAAGGGAATAAGTTTGAATTTAGGGTAGAAGCTAGAGAGTTAAATGAAGAAGAAAAAGAAGCATTTTATACTATATTTGAAGAAATAATAAAAAATATTCAAATTGGAAAGATATGCTTTGGTGGTAACAAAACTAATGGATTTGGTCAGTTTGAAGTAATTAATTATCTTAAAAGAGAGTTTAATCTAAGTAATCCCAAAAATTTAATAGCTTATTTAGATTGGTCAGAAGATAATGAAAATAAAATGGAAGTTAATACTCCTCAAAAGAATAAATCTTATGATATAACTTTTGAAGGTAAAATTGCAGATAGTTTGTTAATTAAAAATAATGATAATGAAAGTTCATATAAAGAAAATGATGATTATATTATTTCATCTGGAACTATTAAAGGAAGCATGAGAAGTTATTTTGGAAAAATATTAAATACCTTAAATGGTGAAGTGAAGAATAATTTTAACTACTTTGATGAAACTAAAAGAAAAGAAGAAAAACCTGTTGAGTATAAAGAAATTATAGAGTTATTAGGTCATAATCCTAATCCAGATATAAATAATGGAAAATATCAAATGGGAAAACTCTTAGTTGATGATGTGGTAATAAATGTTAAGTCTGAAACAAAATATCATAGGATAAAGATTGATAGATTTACTGGCGGAGTAATGAATGGGGCTTTACTAACTGAAAATAGAATAACTGGTGGAGAATTAGAGATAAATATTAGGATTAGAGAGCCTTTAAATCCTCAAGAAAAAGCACTGCTATTTTTATACTTTAGAGATTTAGGATTAGGAAAAATCACATTAGGAAGCAATGCAAGTATAGGTAGTGGAAGGGTAGAAGGAATATCTACAACTATAGGTGACATAGGATTTGGTTTTGAAAAGGTAGAAAAAAAATTATCTTTAGTATCTGATAACAAGGAAGAAATAGAAACGTTATTTAAAAACCTAAAATGGGGTGAAAACTAAATGGAAGATTTTCAGAAAGTTATTAAAAAATCAAAGGATATAAAGGATATTATAGATTATATAAAAGACGAAAATGGCAAATATGAAAGTGCTTTATTATTTTCTCTAGATGGCATTTTTTTAGATGATGCAAAAGAAGTAATAAGTAGCTTAAATGAAAGTAGTTTTATAGAAGCTAGATTCTTTGATACAGATAAGGAATTATTTGTATTTTATGATGGAGAAGAGTATAAAGTAGTAGAAACAGATAAAACTAAATGGGATAAAGACACTCTAAATAGAGAATATATTTTAGATTCTAAATTTCAAGATAAGAATTACATTAAAAATGAAAATATAAAATACATTCAAGTTGTTGAATTTATAGATTATGATGAAGATGGACAAGCTTATGTAAAAGCAACGTGTCTAAATACTATAAAGGAGGGTAGAGTGAATGGGAAATAATAAAAAAATAACCAGTTTCAATGAATTTGGAAAAAAGAAATACGGAGAAGATTTTACAAAAGAAAAAAATCAAACTAAATATAAAAATAATAGTAAAAAAGCGTCAACAAATAAAAAAGAAAACCCTTACGCAAATGCTCCATATAACTTTATAGAGTTTCCAGATAAGGTAGTTTATAAATATGATAATATTGATGATTTGCCAAAGCATGATGTGTTTTGTGATAAAATCATTAATAAAAACGGAAAAGAAATTCCATGTAATACAGGTTATATAGAATATGAATTTAGCAATGAAACCCCTCTATATATTGGAAGTGGTGTTGATGGTGAGCATTTTAAAGTAAATGATAATCATATAATTCCTGGAAGTACTATGCGTGGAGTAGTTAGGTCAAATGCTGAAATACTTAGTTTTTCATATCCTGAGTTTGTAGAAGATAGAAGGTTAATGTATAGAGATATTGCTGGTTCTAGGAGTATATTAAAAATTCAATATAATGATAGACTAAGTGAGGTAGGAGCATTTGATATAAGTGATAAAGTAAAAGCAGGATATATAAAAAAAGAGAATGGAAATTATTATATATATAAAGCTAGGGAAGAGAATGGGAAAACGTTTAGGCTAATTGATGAATTTAGGCTAAAAAGTTTTAATTTGTCAGGAAATATAAAATTTATGTATAATGATGAATTAAGAAAAATATTGAATATTGATAATGAAATTGAAAGAATTAATGATATTTTAAGAAATATATGGATTGATTTATTTGAAGATGAAAAAAATAAAGAAATTTATAAAAGCTTAAAAAAAGATTTAGGAAAATTATATTCAGAGTATACAATGAGTATAAAAAACAAAAAAATAGATTATAAGCTTAATCAAAGCTTAAAAGATTTGAAAAAACAATTTCAGAAAAATTTTAATTTGATTAAAGAAAAAAGAAACGAAATTTATAAAAAATTAGAGAATGAATTTGATAATATCAATTTAGAATTTAGTAAAGAATTAGATAAGAAATTACATGAAGACAGTTTTATTCCAATTAAAGAAAATTTGAAATTGAAATTGAAAGAAAGAGGTGAAAAAGAACTCGAATGGAGAAAAGTACTAGAAGAAAAAGTAAATAGAAAAGAAAAAATATTATGTTATGAAACAGAAGAGAATATAAGATATTTATTAAAAGCAAATGGTGGAATTGATGTTTTGGGGATGGAGCTTGACTCAGATCTAAAAGGAACTTTACTAAACTCTCAATATATCGATGGTAAAAAGAAACATTACTTTATTTTTGGTAAAGAAATAGATGATAATAAAAACAATATAAAAATAAAAAATAATAGAAATGAGTACGAAATACTCGCAGATAAATTAGTTAAAGAGTATCAAAAAGAATTAAGTAATAAAATTTTTGATAACTATACAAAAGATAAAGAAGAAAGAAAAAATAACAATGAGACTATTCGAAATTTTTATTCCTTGCCAGAAGAAGGAGAAAAAGAGAAGGTAATTTTTTATAAACTAGATGATGAAAGCAATGTCAAATATTTTGGAAGAAATCCTTTTTTAAGAATGTTTTATGATTGTTCTATTAAAGACTTAATGACTGACAAAATTGAAGTACAAAAAGAAAAAATAGATTACACAGAAGCCATTTTTGGATTTACCAATAAGGAATTTAATGAGAAAAAAGTGAGTTATAAAGGTAGAGTTAACTTTGGAGATGTAAAAGTTGAAAGACCAAAAGATGCAAACGAAAGAAAAAAAGTAACTTTAGCTTTGATGAGTCCTAAACCAACGTCATTTCAATTGTATTTAGAGCAAAAAGAGAATAACTCTGAAAAACTAAATACATATAATAGTAAAGACGCTAAGCTAAGAGGACAAAAATTCTATTGGTTAAGAGAAACAGAAATAGAAAGTAGTACAGAGGGAAAATCTCTTATAAAACCTATAGATAAAGGAGCTAATTTCAAAGGAAAGATTCACTTTGAAAATTTAGCTGATGATGAATTAGGTCTACTTTTATTATCATTAAACTATGATAAAGATACACAAGAAAGTGTTGGAATGGGTAAATCTTATGGTTATGGAAGAATAAAGTTTGATAATGTTAAAGTTTATAAAGAGGACAAACGAAAGAGTTTTTTAATTTTTGATATAAAAGAACCTGAACAATTAAATATGGAAAAATTTAAAGAATTATATAAAGATTCAATACAAAAAGGAATAACAGGAAACTATGAAGATAATAAAACAATATCAAGTTACTTGTGTTCTAAACATTTAATAGTTTCTAATGAAAAAAAGGAAAAAATAAGATATATGAATATGCAGAAAAAAGAATTTAGCAATAGAAATATATTAAAAACAGCTAGTGAAGTAGCTGAAGAATTGAGTGATAAAAATGGATTGGACTAAAATCAGTAATTTATCTTCTATCTTAACAATAATAAGTTTTATTCTGCCTATAGTTACTTTTTTAATGGGATTAAATTATAGTAGAATCAAGAAATTTTTTAGAAAAAGAAATGCTTTAAAAAATACTGAAGATACAGGAGTATTAATTATAGGAATAAATGAAAATAAAAATCCTGAAATAGCTGTAAAAAAATATTTGCTTAAAAACCCTAAATTAAAAAAAATTAAAGAATCAAAAATTCATATTTTTTTATTAGAGAATGAAGGAAACAGTATTGAAAAAAGAAAAATTGAGAAAATTAAAAGAAAATTAAAAGAAAAATTGAGAAAAATGGATGAACAGGGAATTATAATTAAACATTTATTTTTAATGTGTCCTGTTTCATTAGCAGCAATAATTGGAGCAGAGTTATCAAATAATGGTAAAACATTTGTATATCAACAGAATCAAGAAAATTATGAAATATGGGGAGATTTATCTAAATACTAATAATCCAAAGAAATAATGTAGAAGTATATATTTTCTGTCGACCTCCGGTAGTGTAAAAACCCCTAGGGGTCGACAGATTCTTTCAAGCAACTGATATTTCTAATCAAACTATAGG
>CAZHXU010000067.1:0-13007 GCA_964536535.1 uncultured Fusobacteriaceae bacterium | reverse complement strand
TTATAAATTTTAATATTAAATTTCTGTAGGGGCAAGTCTCTGTGCTTGCCCGGGTAGATATAAAATCTACCCCTACAAAAGATATAATTATTCATTTAATTTCTAAAAGTTTAATTTGTGTAATCTGAGGAATTCGTGGTTAATATTGCTTTTTCATAAATCAAATAAATTTTATTTTAATTATCCTTCTTTAACAAAACACCCATTTTCATCACAAACATATGCAATTTCATTTGTTAATTTCTTTTTTTCGTAAAGTTCTCTTATATTTTCAAAAGTAGTTTCAGCAATGTTAGATAAAGCTTCTTCGGTAAAGAAAGCTTGATGTGAAGTTACTAAAACATTATTAAATGATAATAATCTAGCTAAAGTATCGTCACTTATAACTTCATCTGAGAAATCTTCAAAGAAATAGTCTCCTTCTTCTTCATAAACATCTAATCCTGCATATCCAACTTTTTTATTTTTTAAACCTTCAATTAAATCATCAGTTTTAATAAGGGCTCCTCTACCTGTATTGATTATCATTACTCTATTTTTCATCTTTTCTATACTTTCTTCATTTATCATATATTTTGTTTCTTTTGTTAATGGACAATGAAGTGAGATAATATCTGAATCATTATACAGCTGGTCTAATTCAACATATTTAAATCCTAATTCTTTGGCTGCTTGATTATTTTTAACTGGTGAATAAGCAATAACATTGCATCCAAATCCTTTTAGTATTCTTATTACAATTAGAGCAATTTTCCCTGTTCCTATAATTCCAACAGTTTTTTTATGCATATCAAAACCTAATAAACCTCTAAGAGTAAAGTTTGCTTCTCTAGTTCTTGCATAAGCTTTATGAATTTTCCTATTGAGATTAAGCATCATACTTACTGTAAATTCAGCAACAGCATAAGGAGAATAAGCAGGTACTCTCACTATTTTTATTCTATCTTCAACAGCTTTAAAATCAACATTATTATAACCTGCACACCTTAGAGCAATCATCTTTACCCCAAGAGCTACTAGAGCATTTAAAACCGTTCTATTTATTTGATCATTAACAAATACACAAACTACATCATAACCTTTTGCCAAAATTACAGAATCTTCCGTTAATTTTGGTTCAAAAAACTTTAACTTAAATCCATATTTTTCATTATGTTTAGTAAATGAATCTATATCATATTGTTTTGAGTCAAAAAAAGCAATTTTCATCTAACTACCTCCTTTTTTTCACATTCTAGCATTTATTACTAAATTAGTAAAGAATTTTTTAACAAGCTTTTTTACTCTCATTTATATTTTACATTTATAAAGAATAAAAAAGACTGATTATTTTTTATCAGTCTTTTTATCTATTAAATTATTTCTTCAATTTTATCTAATATTTCATTTATGTTTTTAGCTCCAATTGTAAGACCTTTTCCATCATTAAATACAACTGTTGGAACACTTTTTACCCCTTGTGCTTGCGCTACTTCTGGGAATAAAGAAATATCAATCATCTCAGCTTTTATATTTTTATTTTTTATTGCTAAGTGCTGAGTATTAGCAACAACATCTGGACAATGATGACAAGCCAAAGTAACAAATACTTTTAAGTCTACTTGCCCTTCTACTCTAGATATTCTATCTAACACTTCCTGATCAAAACTTTTACCTTTTCCATCTAGGTTAAGTAAAGTTATTACGAAAGAATTAATTTCATGCCCACCTGGTATTCCATAAAATTTCCCACCAGTGAAATTTCCTTCTGAATCTAAAAATGCTAAAGCTGGTAATCTTTCAATTCCATATTCTTCAAATTTTGCATCATCTTTTGAAACATTTTCAATTACTACTTTATCTGAAACAGTAGAAAATTCATCTAAAAAACCTTTTAATTCATTAGCTTTTTCATTATTTTCATCTAAGAAATTTACTATCTTCACTTCATTTTCTAATCTTTTAAATACTTCTTTTAATTGTGCTAATAAATTAGCGTCTAATAATGCCATTTTTGCCTCCAATTGTTATATAATTAACATAATCTCCCAAAAGAAAGGAGCAAAGTGCTCATTTCTCTAACAATATCTTATATATTCTTCAAATTCTAACTTTAGTTTAAAAGAAAAGTGCCTTATAGGCACTTTTTATTAGATTTTACCTATTAAGTCTAATCCTGGTTTTAATGTTTCTGCACCTGGTTTCCAGTTTGCAGGGCACACTTGATCTCCATGTTCTGCTACGAATTGAGCTGCTTGAACTTTTCTTAATAATTCCTCAGCATTTCTACCGATTCCTAAATCATGAATTTCGTATAATTTGATTTCTCCTTCTGGATTTAATACGAATGTTCCTCTTAATGCTAATCCTTCTTCTTCAATTAACACTCCAAATTGTTTTGCTAATTGAGCTGTAGGGTCTCCTACTAATGGATATTTAACTTTTCCAATAGTTTCTGATGTATCTGCCCATGCTTTATGTACAAAGTGAGTATCTGTTGAAACTCCGTATATTTCTACACCTAATGCTTTGAATTCTTCGTATTTATCTGCTACATCTCCTAATTCAGTTGGGCAAACAAATGTAAAGTCTGCTGGGTAGAAGAAAAATACTGACCATTTTCCTTTTACGTCATCTTGAGTAATTGTTCTGAACTCACCATTTTGATATACTTCTGCTTTAAAGTCTTCAATTTTTTTACCGATTAATGCCATATTTAACCACTCCTTATTTATTTTTATTTTAATTTTTAATTTATCTTAGTTACAACTTTGTAACGATTACAAAATTAGTATACAATAGTAGTGGAGTATTGTCAATGGTTTTTTTTCTTTAATTTTATTTTTTAAATAATTTCTTTGATTTCATTAGGTTTTAGAGAAGACTAATATTATAAAATTTAAAAATAAAAATAGAATTTGAATAGTAAAAATAACTTAAGTTTTTGGTTATTTTTGTATCAAAACAAACTACAAAAAATATTGAAAAAACTTCTAATTCATAAAAAAAAGGACTAAATCTTCACAAAATAGTCCTTTGCCTTCAATCTGAAAGCTAGTAAAAACTAGCCTATTCCAAATTATTTATTTATTTCAAATTTAATATTTTTTGTATCTTCTAATAAAACTAATGCTGGATCTGAATCTACATTTTCTACTTTATCTTTTTTAGCCAATGATTTTTTTATTATGTATGAAGCATTACTTTCATATTTTGATAAACTTTTATCTTTTTGATTTTCATCTTCAAAAGCAAATAAGATATATCCATTTTCATATGTTTTAAAATTTTCTTCTGTCATAATAAATTCACTTGTGTATTTTTCTCCGTCAAAGAACATTCTTACTTTTTTACCTTTATCCCAGCTACTTGAGAAGTTTCCTTCTACTTTCTCCCATTGCCCTTTAATATATAGTTGCCCTTCTACTTCTGGAGCAGATGAAAGCCCATATTCCATGTAGTTTTCTGCCAAATAAGAATCGATATCTTTTTTATCAAATTCCCAAACTACTTTGATTCCATCTTCTAGTACATTTACTTCAAAGTTCTCTTCATCATCTCCTAAAAGAACTCTTCCACTTGTTAATCCTTTAGGAGCTCTAAAGAAAATCAGGTTTTCATCCCAAGATAAAAATTCTTCTACTACTGTATCTCCTATTTTTAATGTAGTAGGAGCTATTCCAAAGTTTTCTCCTTCAATATACATAAGTGTACCTTCTACAACACTTGTAGGATATACATTTGATATACTCACGTCAAACAAACTTACTCCTTCTTGTGCTTTTAAAGTTTTTACATCTGAGTTACTACATGCTGTTAATACCATCAATGTTAATATTGATAATAAACCAATAATTTTTTTCATAATTCCTCCTATTTTTCCATTGTAATTTGATCTAACATCTCATTTTCAATATTGTATAAACTAATTGTTAATTTGTTTTCTTCTTTATCAAAAAGCAAAAATCCATTTTGGTCATAAATTAATTTTTCCAAAGGAATCTCTTTCCCTGCAAATGGGCTTTCTTCTGCTGTATAAGCTCCCATACAAGTTAAAGTAATATATTTAGTTTCATTTACTGTATGTCTTCCATATGTATGATTATGTCCACTAAGATACAAATCTACTTTATATTTTTCTATTAATGGCACTAAATATTTTCTCATATCAAGATTTGAAAAATGTCTAGGCACATCTGAATATGGACTTTCATGAGATAATAATACTTTCCATTTTACATCATCTTTTGCTAACTCTTTTTCTATAAAGTTGTATTGTTCACTACCTGGAGAAAATGTAGAATAAGCATCTATAATAACAAATCTCATATCCCCTATTTTTATAGAACTCCACATATGTTCCTTTGCAAAATACTCTTGTTGAAGTGGACTTGCCATTCCGTGGTTACCAGGAGTATAAATAAAAGGAATTTCACTAAAGATACCTGCTAGAGGTTCAAAAAATGTCAGTTCCCAGTCCTTACTATGGTATCCATTATCCATCAAATCTCCTGTATCCAAAACAAAATCAGGTTTATAATCTTTTATAAGTTCTCCACCTTTTTTGATTAAATCAGGAAAATTTTGTGTATCACTAAAAACTGCAAAGTTTATATTATCTGGATTAGCACTTCTAAATACATATGATTTTTCATTTATTACATATTCATACTCAGTATCTTTTTCTAAACCATCAATTTTAAAAACTTTTCCAGCTTTTGTTTCTATTGGAGTATATTTTGTTAATTCTTCTCCTTTTTTACCAAAATATATAGGCTCTAGCTCTTTATTATCTTGCCATGAAATAGATATACTATCTATATTTTCACTTCCATCATTAATAAGAACCATAGGTTCCCTATACATTTCATAATCTGCAACTACTTTGTTTGTCCATGTAGGAATTTCCATATAGATTTCTGTATCTCTATATGCCAAATATTTCAAATCGAAAAATCCTCCATGCTCTGTTTTAGCTCTATTAACATACCAGTTTCCCATAGTTGGAAGAATTTGAAGTTTTGTTCCTGTTTCAATATTTTTTAAAGTTACTTCCCATAAGTTTTCACCTATTTTTATTGCAGGTTCTTGTTCCTTAAATTCTGTATATTCTTCCTTTTTCCCCAATTCTTTGTATGTTACAAAAACAAAGTTGTGTAAAGGAGTATCTTCTGGTACTTTCATTGTTATTTTTAATGATGATTCTTCTACTTGAGAAACATAAAATTCTTTCTTTTCCGATTCTATCTTTCTATCTCTAAGAGAAGCAACAAAATAAACACTGTAAGCTCCTTCTTTATGTGGAACTTTTACTTTTTTCCCATTTTCTAATTTTTCATAATCAACTAGATTACCATCTTCATCTCTTATATACCATATATATTCTAAGTGATTCTGATAATCTCCCATTAAACTAAATGCACTTGCCAAAATAACTTCGTCGTTAGATTTATACAACTCTTTGCTTTTTACAACTCCTTTTATATTTTGCCCCTTTGGAATTGCTGTTGTGCATGCAGTAAATAAAACTAAAAACAAAAATAAAATTAAACTAATTTTTTTCATAAGACACCTCAAAAGAAAACGTTTTCGTAATTTCGTAAAATTGTTCATATATAAACTGATATGGATTATACTATAGCTTTATTTCTTAGTCAATGATAGCTTTTAAGGGACTATATGCTAATATACTAATTAATCATATGATTGTTTCTAACAACTTCTCTACTTCAAACTTTAATGATACTGTTTCTATGGAATAAATATAACTTTAGCTTAATATTTTTTATAAATATTTTATTCTATTTTCTTTTTCTTTAAAAATAGTAGAAAAATCATCTATAATTTAATCAAAAATAACTTGATTATTAGAGGCAATTGCCAAAAGTAGATTAATATAGTATAATTGTAAACAGGATTATTAATACGGGAGGTAATGATGTTAGTAAATATTGTAAAAGATTTAGATAAATCTTATGATGGCGCAGTTGCATTTTTATTTGAAGGTGGAGAAATTGTTTTACCAGCAAAACTTGGTAACCAATTAGCTTTTGTACAAAAAGCTGCTGCAAAAGAAGAATTTGAAGGTAAAAGTGGAAAAAACCTTAAAGTAACTTTAAATGTTAATGATGAAGTTTTTGAATTAACTATAATTGGTCTTGGGAAAAAAGAAAAATTAGATGGTTTCTCATTAAGAAAAGCTATTTTCCCAGCAGTTAAAGAATTAACTAATAAATCTTTAGTAGTTTTTGCAGAAGGTATAGAGTTTTCTAAAGCTTTATTAGAAACTTTATTAATTGCTGATTACAAATTTGACAAGTACAAAAGTAAAAAAGAAGATGCTAAAGAAGAAAAAGAAGGAACTATTGATGTTTTAGGAAATTATACAGAAGCAGATTTAGATGAAGCAAAAGCTTTAGTAGATGGAATGAAAATCACTAGAGATTTAGTAAATGAACCTGCTAATGTTATCTATCCAGAAACACTTGCTGACAAAGCTACTGAATACGGTAAGGAATATGGGTTTGAAGTAGAAGTATTTGGAGATGAAAAAATCGAAGAATTAGGAATGACAGCTTTTGCTGAAGTTGCTAGAGCTGCTGCTGCTAGACCTAGAGTTATTGTAATGAGATACATGGGTGGAAATGAAGGAGACGAAATCTTAGGATTAGTTGGAAAAGGTCTTACTTATGATACTGGAGGACTTTCATTAAAACCAAGCACATCTATGGATACTATGAAATCTGATATGGGTGGAGCTGCTACTGTTATTGGTGCAATGACAGCTATTGCTAGATTAGGTATCAAGAAAAACGTAATTGCAGTAGTTGCAGCGTGTGAAAACTCAATTGGTGGAAACGCTTATAGACCAGGTGATATTATTGGATCTATGGCTGGAAAAACAATTGAAGTATTAAATACAGATGCTGAAGGAAGATTAACTCTTGTAGATGCTGTACACTATATTTTAGATATAGAAAAAGCTGATAAAGTATTAGATATCGCTACTTTAACGGGAGCTGCTTTAGTTTGTTTAGGTACTACTACTACAGCTTGTTTATCAAATAATGATGAGTTTTATGCTCAAATCGAAGCTGCTGCAAGTGAAAGTGATGAAAGATTATGGAGATTACCAACTTTCCCTGAATATGGAAAATTAATCGAATCAAAAGTAGCTGACCTTAAAAATATAGGTGGAAGATGGGCAGGTACAATAACTGCTGGAATGTTCATAGAAAAATTTGTTCAAGAAAAACCTTGGATACACCTTGATATTGCTGGTTCTTCATGGGCTGACGCACCTTATGATTATTATACATATGGTGGAACTGGACAAATGGTAAGAACATTAGTTAATTTTGCTAAAAAATAATTGACAGATTTTATTTCTTTTGATATAATCTATCCTGTTGTGTGAGCAACAGGTATGCGCTATTAGCTCAGTTGGTAGAGCACTCGACTTTTAATCGAGTTGTCACAGGTTCAAATCCTGTATAGCGCACCATTTTACGGGGCGTTCGTTTAGTGGTTAGGACTCCAGGTTTTCATCCTGGCAACAGGGGTTCGATTCCCCTACGCCCTACCAAATATGATTTTAATCAGCTTATTGCTGATTTTTTTTTATTCAAAATTTCATTTCTAAAACTATATTATTTTAAAGAATACTATTTTAAATATTTAATGTTGACGCATATTTAAAAGTGGGATATTATTTAATATACGGGAGTGTGATATATGAATTTAGTTAAATTATTACTTGAAATAAATAAAATTGTGCATGATTTGAGTTCCAACCTGGATCAAGAGGATTTAGGTTTGATTTTGTTTGAAAAAATTAATACTTTGACTAAAATAGATACTCTCGCAATAGGAATGATAGATGAAGAAAAAGAAGAAATTTTATACAACTTTTTAATTGTAAAAGGAAAAGCTCTCGATAAACTATTATTTCCTCTTGAAAAAGAAAGTAGTTTAGCATACTACTGCGTATCAAATAAAGAAGTTGTTGTTATTAATAATATAGATAATGAATATAAAAAATATATAAAAAAAAGAAAGTTAGAAAAAGGTATTTATAATACTAAATCATTGATTTTTATACCTTTATTTAATAAAGATAAAACATTAGGTTTTATGACTATTCAAGATGAATCTATAAATACTTTTGATAAAACAAAAATTCTTTTCCTAAAAGAAATTGCTAAATATATGGCTCTTATTTTGACTAATTTGGAAAAAGAAAAAGAATTAAATAGTCAACTTGCAAATGAAAAAAGATTAAAAAAAGAAATGACTGAAACAAATGAAATACTTGAATATGTAAATAGCTTTGTTTACGAAGTAATGAACCTAGACTCTTTAGAATCTGTAGTTAATAAAATTATTACTTCCTTCAAAGAATTATACGATATAGATAGAATAACTTTAACTCTATATAAACCTTGGTTAAAGAAAAAAGATATTTTTATAGGTAATGTTACTAATGATTATTTAGAATATTTAGAAGATGAATGTTTTGAAGAAGCAAAAAGAATTAATGATGATAAAAATTGCTCTTTGCAATACAACAATATAAATATTGGTCATATTCATATTGAAGCTGAAAATTTTTCTTTTGAAAAAGTACATCCTGCTTTTACTAACCTTATAGCTTTAGCTCTTTCTAACATTTTAGAAAGTCTAAAATTAGAAATGGAAATAGAAGAAAAAAGAGCTTTAACAAGTGCTTTGAAACAATCATATGAAAATCTACAAACTATAAACAAAATAGGAGAAGAAGTTACTTCTACCCTAGACCTCCACCAAATTGGAATGCAGATTTATAAAAACATAAAAAACATATTTGAAGGAGATTGTACAATAGGTTTAGCTAGTTATAATGAAAAAAAAGAAGAAGTTTATTATGAATTTTGGATAGACTATGGAAAATTATTAGAAGATGAACCTTTTCATATAAATGAAAAACCTAGTTATACATCTTGGACTATAAAAAATAGAAAGATGTTAGTTATTAATAATGAAGAAAAAGAAAGAGATAAATATATTGATTCTACTTCTTTTTTAGGTATATCTTATACAAAATCATTGATTTATATACCTCTTTTTATTAGGTCAAAATTAATAGGTGTTTTTACTTTCCAAAGAGAAGAAAAAAACTATATGGATAATTATACCATTGAAGTTTTAAGTCATATTAGTAATTTTTTGGCTATTGCTCTTAATAATGCTATCGAATCAAAAAAATTATCAAATGAAATTATTGAAAGAACAAAAATCGAAGAAAAATTGAGAAAAGCTAATATTATTTTGGAGAAATTATCAAATGAAGATTCTTTAACAGGTTTGTATAATAGAAGATACTTTGAAAAAAGTTTGGAAAAAGTTTGGCTTAAAGCTAGGGATAAAAATGAACATATTTCCCTTCTTATTATAGATTTAGATTATTTCAAACAAGTTAATGATACTTTTGGTCACTTAGAAGGGGATAACTACCTTTTACACGTAGCTACTATACTTAAAAAATACCAAAATAAAGTTGTTACTTTTGGAAGATATGGCGGAGATGAATTTATTGGTCTCTTTACCAAAGAGATGGCTCTTGAAGTAGAAAAAGTTGCAGAAAAAATTATGGCAGATTTAAATAATTTACATCTTCCTAATCCAGCAGTACCAAATAGTCACTTAACTCTGACTATAGGACTAAGTATTATTATTCCAAATGAAACACTTAATTTAGATGATTTCTTTAGAAACGCTGATAGAGCTCTTTATGTAGGTAAAGAAAAAGGAAGAAATAGAATAATCAAGTTTTAAGGAGAATTAAATGTTTAAAAAAGGAGATATTCTTTTATACTTTGTAATCTCATCTATAATTATTTCTTTGACATTTGTTTTTGTTAATATGCCAAATGTACAAGGAAGTAAAGTGGAGATATATGTAAATAATAAATTACGAGAAGTACATAAATTATCAGCTGAACGTCGTGAACATTTTGTCCAAACTGATATTGGAGGTGTTGACGTCTTGTTCTACGACAAGGGAGTAGAAGTTATTAGTTCTAATTCTCCAAAAAAGCTTGTTGTTAAACAAGGGTTTATTAATAAAGCAGGTCAAACTTTAATTGGTGTCCCTGATAAATTATTAATAAAAATTGTAGGAGATAGTGAAGATCAGTTAGATTATATACTAAGATAAACTCTGCAGAATATATTAAAGAAATAATTCCGCTAATTTTTATGTATTTAATATAATATTTATAAAAATTTTAGATTAAGTTAAAGAAATAATCATTAAAAATTAGTAAGTATTTAACCTCCTAAGAAGGAATTTTGAAATCTATTGAATGTAGTAATTACTTAACTTATTTCTTCTAATAATACTTGATATTTACTAAATAAGGAATATTTATCTAGTGTAGATTTCTCTTTTGAACACTAGTTAATTTTGTATCAAAACAAAAATAACATAGAATAATGAAAAACATTTATCTTAAAATCTAATATTCATTCAAATAAAAATTTCTATTCTTCACTAAAAATATAATCAAAATTATCATTTATGTATTTTATCGTATCTTCAATGGTATTAAACTTTTTATAATTATAAATCAACTTATATGTTCTTGCAAAATCTAGAATGTGACTGCTATACATCTTCATAAGTTCATTTGTTTCTTTATGAATTTGAGAAATAAGTCCATTTACATAATGTATACGTATTCCTGTTATTCTTGATGTTTTAGTAGAATTACTCTTTATTTTCTCAAACCAAAGTGTAACTTCTGCTGATTCAATATCTTTAATTAGAGGCTTTAAAACTTTTGCTTCTAAGTTAAAATACCTTTTATAACTCTCTTCTTTTATATCTAAAATCTTTTTAAACTGGTCTAGAGTATATTCTATACTTCCACGTTTTTCAGTTTTTTTCACAATTAATTTATATATTTTTTTAGTATGTTCATGTTTAAACTTAAATATACCTAAAAGATTAATTCTTGTGTAAAAATTTCCTAATTTATTACCACTTTCTACTTCTCTAGAAAATTTATAAATCAATTCATCATTTTCGTTAATTATAAAATCAAAAATTGTGAAAAACAACTGAGATTTTTTTTCCTTTTCCATAAAAATAGTGCAATACACTGTTTTTTTCATAAGGTTCATAATTGTTTTTTTCAATTCTTTATTGTCTAAATCTATTAGTTTCTTTTTTATCCTTGAGTATTCATCTTCTACTTCATAATTCTCCAATAATAATACAAGTATCTCTTGCTCCTTTTTGGTAAATCTAGGAATTATTTCTATATCAAAATCATATTTATCAAGATCAAAGTTGTTACTTCTAAAAAAATAACTCATTTTTTCCTCCGTCTAAAAAAACTTTTTTTTTACTTAGTTTGACTACTTTTTTAAAAATTATTTTTATTAACTCTTTATTTTATTATAGATTAAGGGAAAAATCAAATCACTTATCAACTATTATTTTAAAAATTATGTCCTTTTGACATATTAAGTATTACATCTTATTATTAAATTAAGAAGAATATTAACATTTATATTTGAAGTTTTATTAGGAAGTAGAAGAAAGGATGATTAAATATGAAAGATATATTATTTCCGAAAGATTTTTTATGGGGAGGAGCAACTGCTGCAAACCAATGTGAAGGTGCTTATAATAAAGACGGAAAAGGGCTTTCTACTCAGGACATATTGCCAAAAGGAATAATGGACACTGTTACAGAAGAACCTACTGAAGACAATTTAAAATTAATTGGCATAGATTTTTATCATAGATACAAAGAAGATATTGCCCTTTTTGCCGAAATGGGCTTTAAAGTCTTTAGACTTTCTATTGCTTGGTCAAGAATATTTCCAAATGGAGATGACTTAGAGCCTAATGAAAAGGGTCTAGAGTTTTATGACAAAGTATTTGATGAACTGGCTAAGTATAATATAGAACCTTTAGTTACTCTTTCTCATTATGAAACTCCACTCAATCTGGCAAAAAAATATAATGGTTGGACAGATAGAAAGTTAATAGGATTTTTTGAGAGATATGTAAGAACAGTTTATGAAAGATATCAAAACAAAGTAAAATACTGGCTTACTTTTAATGAAATAAATTCTGCAACACATATACCTTATACAAGTGCAGGAATTTGGACTCCATCAGAAAAACTTACTAAACAAGACTTGTACCAAGCTATGCACCATGAACTTGTAGCTAGTGCATTAGCAGTAAAAATAGGACATGAAGTCAATCCAAACTTCCAAATAGGATGTATGATTTTAGGAGTTCCTACATATCCTCTAAGACCAAAACCAAGTGATGTTCTAAAAGCTATGGAACAAGATAGACAAAATCTTTTTTTTGCTGATATTCATGCAAGAGGTACTTATCCAAAATATATGAATAGATTCTTTAGAGAAAATGATATAAAAATAATTATGGAAGATGGTGATGAAGAAATTCTTAAGCATACTGTAGATTTTATATCATTTAGTTATTATATGAGTGCTTGTGCTACTTCAGATTCTGAAAAAGATTTAAAAGGTGAAGGGAATATAATTGGAGGTATTCAAAACCCTTATCTTGAAGCTTCTGATTGGGGATGGCAAATAGATCCAGAAGGTCTTAGATATATGTTAAACCTTCTTTATGACAGATATCAAAAGCCTCTATTTATAGTAGAAAATGGACTTGGTGCAGTAGATGAGCTTATAACTGACCAATTTGGAAACAAAACTGTTGAAGATGATTATAGAATAAAATATTTAAATGACCATTTAGTTCAGGTTTATGAAGCTATGGAAGATGGAGTAGAAGTTATGGGTTATACTTCTTGGGGGTGTATAGACCTTGTTAGTATGTCTACTGCTGAACTTAGAAAACGTTATGGTTACATATATGTAGATAGAAATGATGATGGAAGCGGGACTCTTAACAGGTACAGAAAAAAAAGTTTTTATTGGTATAAAAAAATCATAGAAAGTAATGGAAAAGAATTAAAAAGATAGTATAAAAAAAT
>CAZHXU010000066.1:0-13097 GCA_964536535.1 uncultured Fusobacteriaceae bacterium | reverse complement strand
AGTCACATAACGTTCTTTTAAATATATTTATTTGGCAGTCCTAGTGGCTGCCAAATTATAAAAGAAAAATGGAGATTATTTTTATTTTTATATAAAATTTGGAGTTTAAATGAGTTTTTAATGAAAATTGATTTAGATTTCAAATTAAATTTGAAACTTATCCATACCTCAGCTCTCTTTTTTAACTAGCCACTAAAAAAGAGAGCCATAAAAAAAGGAGTGAACAATGAGAAAATTAGGAATTTCGGTATATCCAGAACATGCTAGTTTGGAAGATAATAAAAAATATATTGAAACAGCAGCTAAGTATGGATTTAGTAGAATATTTACTTGTCTTTTATCAGCAGAAGGGGATAAAGAACAAATTATTGCAGAATTTAAAGACATGATTGAACATGCTAAAAAGCATGGTTTTGAAGTAATAGCTGACGTAGCTCCACATATTTTTAAAGAGTTAGGAATCAGTTATGATGATTTATCATTCTTCAAAAAAATGGGTGTAGATGGATTCAGACTTGATGAAGGTTTTGATGGAAATACAGAAGCTTTAATGACATTTAATCCAGAAGGATTAATGGTAGAACTTAATGTAAGTGTTTGTACTGGGTACTTGGATAATATAATTTCTTTCCATCCAGATATGCATAAATTACTTGGATGCCATAATTTTTATCCTAAAAGAAGATCAGGTTTATCAAGAGAGCATTTTGTAAAATCATCAGAAATATATAAAAAGAATGGTATTAGAGTAGCAGCTTTTGTTAATTCTCAAGCAGCAACATTTGGTCCATGGCCTGTAGCTGAAGGACTTTGTACTCTTGAAGAACATAGAGATTTAGATATAGTTACACAAGCTAAAGATTTGTTTTATTCAAACTTAGTAGATGATGTAATAATTGCAAATTGTTTTGCAAGCGAAGAAGAAATGAAAGCTCTTGGAGAGCTTCACAAAGGGTTAGTAACATTAGACGTAGAATTAGAAGTAGAAATAAGCGAAGTAGAAAGAAAAATCGCTTTTGAAGAGTTACACTTCTTCAGGGGAGATAGAGGTATATACACTGTTAGATCAACTATGCCTAGGGTAAAATTCAAAGATCATGAAATCAAACCTCAAAATACAAGAAATATTAGAAGAGGAGACGTAATTGTTGAAAACTCTAATTATACTAGATATAAAGGTGAATTACATGTAGCTTTAGTTGATTATGAAAACGAAGGAAACTCTAATGTTATTGGAAGAGTTTCTGAAACTAACATGAGATTTATTGATCAAATTCAAGCATGGCAAAAATTTAGATTAACTATAAAAAAATAGTAATATAGAAACTTTTGTTTCGAACTCTCTTTAAAATGAAAACCTCGTAGAAATACGAGGTTTTTTAATTTACTAAAATTTATTCAATTTATATGTAAAATAAAAGATAAATTTTCTTTATTATTAAAAACATAAAAAGCTAATTCTGTATAAACTCTTTAAAATCAATACATAAAATTATTTTAATACTTTAATTAAAATTAATATAAGATTAAAAAAAATTAAAAATTAATCTTGATTTTATGAACGTTATGTTCTATAATCTTATTAATTAAAAGAAATTAATACAAAATTAATTTTTAAAGAGAAAATTTTTAATGAATGAATGAAACAATCTAGGAGGAGAAAAAATGAAAAAGAATTTATTTACTTTAGGATTAGCAGCTTTATTGACAGTGAATGCATTTGCAGATGAAGTTTCTACAGTAGAAGAAAAAGAGACGATTGGAAACATCATTGAGCAAACTACAGGGGAAAAGTCAGAATGGAATCATTCAGTAAGATCTTATTTAGAAGTGGAAAATTTTAATGAAGCTTTTGATGGAGACACAGCTGCATTCTGGGGAGTTGGAGTTAATGCTTCTAAAGGAAAATGGAGTTATGATTTAAATGTAGAAAAAAGAGGTGGAGGAAATATTCCTACGCAAGCTGAAGGATGGGAAGCTACAAGAACAGATTATAAAGTAAGATATCAATTATTTGATAATGCAGGATTTCATGTAAAATATAGATCAGAAAATACAGCAGGAACTAGAAATAATATGAGAGATAGATGGGAAGTAGGATCTGATTGGGCTAACGTATTAGGAACAAGCGGATGGTTTGTAGTTGGAATGGACGCAGATACAAATTCTCGTGAAGAAACTGGAAGAGGATGGTACTGGGAAGGAGATTTTGGACCTTCATTTGCTATCAATGATAAATTAACAATTACACCTACATTCTATACAACATATGAAGATTATACAGAAGATAATGCTGGATGGAATATTCAAGATCATCAATTAAGATTAATGGCATCATATAAAGTAACAGACACATTTACATTAATGCCAAGAATCAGATATTCTGTATTAAGAGATAGACCAGTTACAGATAACTGGGAAGGTCATGGTAGAACAAGATTTGAGTTAATGGGGAATAATATAATTAACCCTCAAACATCAGCTTTCTGGGGAGTTGCATATGATATAGCACCTCAAGAATCAGAAGGAGTTAAAGGTGAAGACGCAGAAATGTTCTGGGCTTACTTCCAATTAACACATGCATTCTAGAAATTGATTTAAAGACACCAAATGGTGTCTTTTTTTATTTGATTTCTTTTAAATATAATATATAATAGTAAGGTATATTATAGGAGGAAAAAATGAGAAAAATCATATTGATGTTAATACTGTTAGTTTCAACAAATCTATATTCTGCTTGGGAAGATTGGCAAAAGAGTTTGAGAACTCATTTGGAAGTAGAAGATTATACAGGTGACTATGGAGAAGAAGCAGAAGATATAGCTTATTGGAGTTATAGTTTAAACTTGAAGAAAAATAAAATTAGTCATGATTTTACTTTGGAAACAAGAAATGGTGGAACTATTCCTTTGATAAAGAAAGGGTGGGATGGAGAAAGATTTGATTATAAAATTAGATATAGTATTCTAGATAAAATAGGACTTCATTTGAAATTAAGGTATGAAACAAGAAATAAAATGGAGCCAAGGCTAGATGAGTATTGGCAAGATAATAATATTAGAACTAGAATTGAATTTGGTTCAGATTGGTACTCTGTATTCAATACTGAAGGATTTTTTATTTATGGATTTGATAAAGATAAAAAAGAAAATGGAAATGTTGTAAATGGAATGTATTTTGAAGGTGATGTAGGACCTAATTTTGAAATAACTAACAAATTAACTGTAGTTCCTACGTTATATTTGAATGGAGAGTTTTATGACGGTATATATGGATATGAGATGGTAGATTATCAATTAAGATTAAAATTGAAATACAGAGTTACTTCTACTACAACTCTTATTCCTAGAATAAGATATTCTTTCTATAAAAGCCAAGATAATTATTCTGTCTATGAAGAAGATTTTATTGATGCTTATAATGCTAGTGGACGTATAAGAATGGAGATGCTCGGAACAACAGTATTTACAGAAGATTTGAGTAGTTTCTGGGGAATAGCTTATGATTGGCAAGATAGAAGAGAACCAACTGGAAATATAAAAGAGTTTGATATGTTTTGGGCATACTTTCAATTAACATACCAATTATAATTGTTCATGAAAATCGTATAAAATAGAGAAATGTACTAAAAAATAAAAAAGAAATATTCCTATTTTGATTGAAATATAATATAATAAAGAAATCAATAAGGAGGAAAAATGGACAGTTTAAAGGAATTATATAAAATTGGTAATGGACCCTCAAGTAGTCATACTATGGGACCACAAAGAGCTGCAGAAGAATTTGGAAACAGAACAAAAAATGCGAGTAGTTACAGAGTAACTCTTTATGGAAGTCTAGCAGCAACAGGAAAAGGACATTTAACAGATTGGATTATAATAGAAACTTTGAAACCTCTTGAAACAGAAGTTATTTGGAGAAAAGATATAGTTAAAGAATTTCATACTAATGGTATGCTTTTTGAAGCTTTGAATGAAAAAGGAGAAGTTTTAGAAGAATGGGAAGTTTTTAGCGTTGGTGGTGGAAGTATTATGGAATCTACAGCAAAACGAAAAGGGAACAAAAGCCTTTACCCTTTAACTACTCTTGATGAAATAATGGTTTGGTGTAGAGAAAATAATAAAGAACTTTGGGAATATGTTGCAGAATATGAAAATGAAGATATTTGGGATTATCTTGAAAAAATATGGTTAACAATGGAAGATGCAATAAAAAGAGGTTTAAGTAAAACTGGAGTTTTACCAGGAACATTAAAATATCCTAGAAAAGCTCAGATGTTTTATAAAAAAGCTAGAAGAGAAGGATTAAGACTTAAAAATACAGGTCTTACATTCGCTTATGCACTTGCTGTTAGTGAAGAGAATGGAGCAGGTGGAGTAGTAGTAACAGCACCTACCTGTGGAGCTTCAGGAGTTATACCAGGAGTTTTACATACTTTAAAGGAAGAATTAGACCTTAGTAAAGATGAAATACTAAAAGCATTAGCTATAGGGGGTCTAATAGGAAATTTAATTAAAGAAAATGCGTCTATATCAGGTGCAGAAGTAGGCTGTCAAGGTGAAGTTGGTTCAGCTTGTTCTATGGCAGCGGCTATAGCAACATACATTTATGGTGGAAGTTTAAGCCAAATTGAATATGCAGCAGAGATGGCTCTTGAACATCATTTGGGAATGACTTGTGACCCAATTGGAGGTTATGTACAAGTTCCGTGTATAGAAAGAAATGCAGTAGCGGCTGAAAGAGCTCTTAATGCAGCAAATTATATATTATTTACAGATGGTACACACAGAATAACTTTTGACCAAGTAGTTGAAACTATGATGGAAACAGGAAGAGATTTGAACTGTGCCTACAAAGAAACATCTCAAGGTGGATTAGCGAAATACTATAAAGTATAATATAGAGAAAAAAAGACTGATTGTAGAATGAATCAGTCTTTTTTATATAAGTTTTATAAATATCTAAAATAAAAATTTATTTATACATGTACACGAACAATAATAAAAATTTGATAAAAGTTAAACTAAGCAATATTTACTTAGTTTTGAGAACTTATATGTTATTAATAATCTGTAGAAGACTCAATTAAATCTAGGGAGTTTAAGGAGTAGAAGTAAATAAAACCAAAATCATCTCCGATTACAATAGTGTCGTTCTGTACATAGATAGTATTAATTTTGTAATCTAATTTTATTTCATCAATTAATTCTTTCTCTTTGTATATACTAATATCTCCATTTGAAAATGCCACTAATAATCCTTTTTTTGTTGAGATTATATCTGTTGGATAAGAATTATTTTTTTTATCAATTAGATATAAATTGTTATTTCTTATTAGATAAATATAACCATCAAAAGTACTGAAAAACAAATCAGTTTCTTTTTTTATAATTTTGTTTATTTGATTTTCGAAAATTTTATCTGTTAAATTGTTTATTTTTAAATTATTCAAATTTATTTCTAATAATTTTCCTTCTTTATTTCCTATATATAAAATTTTATTTTCAAGGGTAGAAGCAGTTATGTATTCAGAAAGAACTACAGATTTTATTATTCTATCTGTATTATAATTGTAGATACGTACTTCACCTTTTCTACCTATCAATAACAAAACGTTATTCCCAAGTGAGTAGATATTTTCTAGTTGACCCATAGAAGGATCTTTTATATCTACAAGAGTCCAAGTAGATAAACTTATAAAAAACAAATAACCTTCTTTATTACTTAGAACAAGATAACCTCTTTCTTTCATTAAAGTTCCATTTGTAAGAGTACCTCTATTAAAGTCTATATTTCTAGTAATTTTATAATTTTTTAAATTCCATGTAATTATTTGCTCATCTTTACCGATACTAATAATAGAATTGTTGTCTATAAGAGGTATTATTTTATTAATTGAGCTATAATGTCCCTCTGAATAGATATTTAAATTTAATAATAAAAGTAAAACAAAGATTTTTTTCATAGAATTCTCCCTATTAAATCAATAATGTGATAATATATCTATGAAAGTATAACATAAAAAATTCAATTAATAAATTATAAAAGGAGATTAGTCATGAGTGATAAAGATATTGAAAAGAGAGATTTAGAATTAGAAAAACCTGACTTTTCCCTAGATTTGGAAGATGATGAACTAGATTTGTCTATGGATGATGAGTTGTTTGAAGGGAATCAAGAGGAAAACGAAGAAGATGATTTATTGTCGGAAGATGAATTAGAAAGCTTAATTATTGGTATAGATGAAGAAAATGATATCCTTGATATTCCAGATGAAGAAGAAGTTTTAGAAGAGTTAAAATTCTTAGATGAAAACTTTTTGTTAGATGATGGTGAAGAAGAAGAAGAAGTTGTAGAAGAAAAATCGAAAGAGAAAAAAGGTAAAAAAATAAAATTACCTGATTTTGATGTGAAGTATTTTATTATGAAAAATAGATTTAAAATATTAATTGGTTTTGGTTCAACAGTACTTTTAACATTCATTTTAATCTTCTTTTTACTTAGAGATACAACAGCTCATGTTGAAGATGGAGGTAAAGTAGAGAGGGTAGTAGAAGCAAATAACAGAGTTGAAGAACTTCCTCTTGCTGAGATAAATGATGAAACAGTTGAAGAATTAAGCCCGATAGAACAATTAGCTTATTTTAGAAAAAAAATGAAAGACTATGTAAATGAAGGAAAAGATACAAGTAAAGTAGAAGAGAAATTAACTATACTTGAAGCAGAGCTAGAAGAAGAGAAAAAAGAAGCTAGAGATGTTTATATAGGTTCTCTAAAAGAAGAATATACAAATGAGTTAGAAAGTATAAAACCTACTTTGTTTAAAAGTACAGATGATACGTTGATAATGGGATTTGTAATGGTTAAAGAAGATTTTTATGATGATTTGTATGCTTCAATAGAAAAAGCATTTTGGAAAAATAGAGATATGAAAAATATTAATATAACTTTATTTAAAGTAGAAGATCAACTTCAGAAAACACATGAGTTGAAAGTTGCTAGACATCAATTTGATGCAATAAGAGAGTTAGATGAAACAAATAAAGAGAAGATTTTAAGATTAAATTTTGTAAGTAGATAAAAGAATAAAAGATTTTGACTTAAGAGACTAATTTAAATAAATTAGTTTCAGATTGAAGACAAAGGACTAATTTGTGAGAATTTAGTCCTTTTTTTTGTGAATTAGAAGTTTTTTCGGTTCTTTATCACTTTTGTCTTGATAAAAAAGGAGGTATCAATAAGATAGAAAAAAATTATAAATTTAACTCAAAATGATGGTAGTTAATTTAAGTATATGTCAAAATAAAAATTTTTAAAGTATTATTAAATAAATATCATTTGTTCATAGCTTGAGATTGATTTCCTATCAGTTTCATATTTTTTTATAAAAAAACTGCGTTTATTAAGAAAACAGTACTGAAATTAGACAGTTTTATAAAAAAATAAATTTATAGTATAGAAATGTTACATAAAACTCTTGAAAATTCGTTTAAGAAAGGTTAATATATAATATGGGTAAAAAAGATTATTTTGCTTCATGGATTAGGAGGATTTAGATGGTTATAGTTAGAAAGCAGATAATGTTAGGGGATAAACTTTTAAAAGAAGGTTTGATTACTCAGAGCCAATTAGAAGCTGCTTTGGTTGAACAAAAAAGAATAAAAGAAAAACTTGGAGAAACTTTAGTTAGGTTAGGTTATATAACTAATGATGATATTTTACCAATTTTAGCAAACCACATTGGTGTTGGTAGTGTTAGGATTAGTAGAGGAGATTTAGATGAAAAATTAGTTGAGTTATTACCTGAAGACTTTATGAGAAAGAATTTGGTAATACCTGTAAGAAAAGAAAATAACAAATTATTGGTAGCAATGGCAAATCCTACAAATGTTTTTCTTATAGATGAAATACAACTTAGGACAAAACAAGTTATTAAACCTGCTCTTGCGATGAAAAGCGAAATTGAAGAGGCGATAGAAACAGTAGAAGAAAGTAAATCAAATGAAACAGCTCAAAATGTTGAGAATATCTTGGCAGAATTAGAAGATGTTGAACATGATATAGAAGAAGCTGGAGTAGAAGATTTAGAAAGTGGACTATCTTCTGAAAGTGCACCTATAATCAGAATAGTAAATGCAATTATAAGTAAAGCTGTTAGAATGGGAGCATCAGATATACATATCGAACCTTATCAAAAAATTGTAAGGGTAAGAGTAAGAGTTGATGGTGTTTTAACAGAAATAAAAGAAATACCTAAAAGTGTCTTGAATGCAATAGTATCAAGGGTTAAGATAATGTCAGACCTTGATATAGCCGAAAAAAGACTTCCTCAAGATGGTAGATTTAGAATAAAATCAGGAGGAAGAGACATAGATTTTCGTATATCTACATTGCCGACAGTTTATGGTGAAAAGATAGTTATGAGGATACTTGATAAAGGAAATCTTAGAGTAAACTTAGAAGAATTAGGTTATGAAAAGGAAGAACTTGAAAAAATAGAGAGATGTATTAATGTTCCTTATGGAATGATATTGGTTACAGGACCTACAGGTTCAGGTAAATCAACTACTCTATATTCTTGCCTTAATAAAATAAATACTCCTGATAAAAATATATCTACAGCAGAAGATCCTGTTGAGTATGAACTACATGGAATTAATCAGGTTCATTGTAAAAGTGAGATAGGTCTTGATTTTGCTTCTGCTCTAAGATCTTTTTTAAGACAAGATCCGGATATAATAATGGTTGGGGAGATAAGGGATAAAGAAACTGCAGAAATTTCTATCAAAGCAGCTTTAACAGGTCATTTGGTATTATCTACATTACATACTAATGATGCACCAAGTGCTATACATAGAATGCTTAATATGGGAATAGAGCCATTTATGATATCGGCTTCTCTAGTGATGGTTATAGCTCAAAGGCTAGCAAGAAGGATTTGTCCTCATTGTAAAGCAGAGAAAGAGTATGATAGAAAAACTTTCCAAGCATTAGGTTTAGATTATGAACTTCATAGTCATAAAACATATTATGCAGGTAAAGGATGTTCAAAATGTAATGGTACAGGATATAAAGGTAGAACTGGTTTATATGAAATAATGGAAGTTGATGATGATTTAAGAGACTTAATCTCAAAAGGTGTTAATACAGCTCACCTTACAAATAAGGCAGTTGAAAATGGTATGAATACACTAAGGATTCAAGCTCTTAAAAAAGCTGAAAAAGGCGAGATAACATTAGAAGAAGTAATGAGAGTTACTATGGGATAAATGGAGGTGTCTAGATGGCCAAGTTTAATTATGTTGCTGTGGATAAAAAAGGGAAAAAACAAAAGGGTACCCTTGAAGCAGCAGATGAGAGAGAAGTAAAAAGACTCTTGAGGAAAGATGGTTTAGTTTTAGTAAGTAGTAAAAAAACAGGAGGAAAAGGAGGAGAAAAACCAAAAAGTTCTTTTTTCAATCCTGTTAATTCAAAAGATATATCTATAATTACGAGACAGTTTGCAACTATGCTAGATTCTGGTATAGCTCTTCTTAGAGCAATAGGAATCATAGAAAAGCAAGTTGAAAAACCTAAATTACAAGAGATATTTTCTTCTGTTAAAGCAGATGTTAGTTCTGGTATGGCTTTGTCAAATGCTTTGGCTAAGTATCCAAAATACTTTGATAAATTATATTTGAGTATGGTAAAAGCAGGGGAAGCTTCTGGTTCTCTAGACGTTGTACTAAATAGGCTTGCTGAAAGTATGGAAGCATCTCAAGAATTAAAAGGAAAAGTAAAAGGTGCAATGATGTATCCTATTATAGTTATTAGTGTGTCTATAGTTATTGTAATAGGATTGATGGTTGGTATAGTTCCTAGATTCGTCGAAATGTTTGACGGAGCAGGAGTTAAGATGCCAGGATTTACTTTGTTTGTAATAGGTGTAAGTAATGTACTAGCTTCTTGGATAGGATTAGTTTTATTATTAGCTTTAATTTTTGGAACATATTTATTTGTAAAATGGGTTAAAACTCCTAAAGGAAAAGAGAGATTTGATACGTTTATACTTAAAACTCCTTTAGCAGGAAAACTTCTAAGAAAAGTAGCTGTTGCAAGATTTACTAGAACTATGGCAACATTACTTAATAGTGGGGTACCTATTTTAGTTGCTTTTGATATAGCTTCTGATACTTCTGGTAATGCAGTAATATCAAATGCAGTTATTAGTGCTAGAAATAGTATTAAAGAGGGAAATACGATAGCAAAACCTCTTTCTGAAAGTGGAGAATTTCCAGTAATGGTAACTCAGATGATAGAAGTTGGAGAAGAGTCGGGAACAATAACAGAAATGCTAAATAAATTATCTGATTTTATCGAACAAGAAATAAGAGAAGGTTTAGGCCAGTTAGTAGCAGCAATGGAACCTTTAGCAATTGTTTTTATGGCGATTGTTGTAGGAGGAATAGTTATAGCTTTATTCCTACCAATGTTAAGCTTAAGTGATTTGGCAGCATAGATAAAAGCAGATTATTTCTGCTTTTTTATTTTTGAATACATTATTAAGGAAGTAAGAATATGAATATAGTAGAAGTAGAAGGATTAAATAAAATATATAAAGAGCGTGACATATTTAAAAAACTGAAAAATAAGAATAATAAAGGAATATTTGATATAAATTTTTCTGTAAAAAGTGGAGATGTTTTTTCGATTATTGGTCTTAATGGAGCTGGAAAAACAACAATAATGAAATCTTTGTTAGGTTTGTTAGATATAGATAGCGGAAAAATAAATATTTTTGATAATGGAAAATTGAAAAAGAAAGATTTGGCAAAAATAGGTTATTTACCTGAAATTTCTTATTATCCCAAATCAATTAAATTAAAGGATTTAATGTATTATTATTCTGATTTACTTGGGATAAAAGAGAAAAAAGAAAGAGTAGAAGAAGTTTTGGAAAAAGTAGGTTTATTAGATAGATTAGAAAATAGACTAGAAGATTTTTCTAAAGGAATGCTGCAAAAAGTAGGGATAGCTCAATCTATATTATCAAAACCTAAATTACTCTTTTTAGATGAACCTATGTCGGGTCTTGACCCTCTTGCAAGAACTCAAGTGATAGAGCTTATTAAAGAGCTTAAAGAAAATGGTACAACTGTTTTTCTGAATACTCATATACTTGATGATATAGAAAAAGTAGGGGATTCGGGAATAATAGTTCACAAAGGAAAAGTTATAGATAAATTTACAATTGAAGATATTAAGTCGGAAAAAAAAGTGAAATTTATACTAGAGAATGGTGAAAAAATAGAAAAAGTAAATTTGGAAAAAATCAATATAAATGAAGGAATATTGGATGTAGAGGTAGAAGTATTTTCTTTGGAAGAATACTTTAGAAAGAAGATATCAGAGGTGGAAAAGAATGAAAAAAGCATTTAGTATAGGAAAATATATAGTTAAAGAAAATTTATCAAATAAGATATTAAATGGGTTTGTTCTTTTTGCAGGATTATTAATTTTAGGTACTATGGTTTTAAAAGATTTATCAATATATAAAAGTGATATGGTTGTTAAAGATTCAGGAATTTTTTTAATAGAATTTTTTATTTTTTTAGTAACAGTTCTGAGTAGCAGTACTTATATAATAAGAGATCATAAGGAAAAATCAATATATTTAGTTTTGACAAAACCAGTTAGTAGAACAGAATATATATATGGAAATCTAATAGGAAATATTTTGCTTATAGGTATATACACAATAATAATGACTATTCTTTTACAAGGAGCTTTATTGGTTACAGGGACATCTTTTAATTTAATGGATATTATTAGTTTAATTTTTATTTTTATAAAAATTTCAATTCTTGCTAGTATAGGGATATTTTTTGCTATAATTGCAGATTCTTATGTGACTGCTAATATATTTACTTTTTCAGTGTATATAATAAGTCATTTTACAAAAGATTTATTAGTTATAGCAGATAAAAGTAGTAATTTTTTAGTAAAAGGCATACTAAATCTATTTTATTATATTTTACCAAGGTTCAATTTACTTAACTTGAAAGATATAATAGTACCTGTTGATATAAATTACAAATTACTTTTAATGTATTCATTAGTATACACAGTTATAGTTACTCAAATTACAGCTTTAATATTTGAAAAGAGGAAATTGTAATGAAAAAATATAAAAACATTAAAATTATATTTTTAATAAGTGCGTGTTTTATATATCTTCTTTTGATTGGGAAGTTGGAGGTAGAAGAGGAAAAGTATAATTACTCTAAACCATTAAAATATTCGACTGACAGAAGTAAAACACTAGAGCTTTTGGGAGCAAAAAGAGTGGGAATAGCTCTTTTATGGGTAAAACAGACTTTGAATTTTGGTGAAACTTTAGAAAGAGATGCTAGTGAAGATATAGAAAAAACAGCACTTGAAATAGCGAGTATAAATCCTTACTTTAAAGAAAACTACTACTCTAGTTCAGTTGTTTTAGGTTTGATAAAAGTTTATAATCATTATGATAAAGCCCTTAATATACTTGAGCTAGGAATGGAGTATAATCCTAGCGATATATACATGAAAAGTTATTATGGAGGAATAGGTGCCAGTAGCAAGGGAGATAGTGAAGAAGTTATAAAAAATTTTGAAGCTATAATTGGAAAATATAAAGATCCACAACTTATTAATGTTTTGATAAACCTATATGAAAATAGGTATGAAAAAGAAGGTAGAGTAGAAGACAAGAAAAAGTTGGTTGAGTATCTGATAATGCTTTATAATATAAATGATTCTAGGTATCAAGAGAGGGTAGAAGATAAACTAAAAAGTCTTGGAATATTACAATAAATATAAAATTCAAAGCAAATAATATACCAAAATCGTAAGGAGTTCGATATGTGCACATAAAGAACAAATGTAAGAAAAAAAGGCATATAAACCTTGTAATATATAAAAAAATAAAGTATAATTATGTTAGCCAAAAAAATAGTAATAAAGGAGGAGATAAATATGAAAAGGCTAGAAAAAGGATTTACTTTAATTGAACTTATGATAGTTGTAGCTATTATTGCTATATTAGCAGCGGTGGCGGCACCTAGATTTGGTTCTCAAAT
>CAZHXU010000065.1:0-13202 GCA_964536535.1 uncultured Fusobacteriaceae bacterium | reverse complement strand
TTTTTATGGAGGAAAGTAGCATGAAGGACACATTAGAAAAAAAATATGGCTTTTCGGTAGCTCTATCTATGGTTGTTGGTATAGTTATAGGTATTGGGATATTCTTTAAAGCCGAACAAATTTTAATAGTTAGTAATTTAAATTTTAAAATTGCCATTGGTGCATGGATTTTAGGAGGATTTATTACTATCTTATCAGGACTTACAGCAGCAGAAATTGCAGCTTCTGTAACAGAAACTGGAGGTCTAATAACATATCTTAAACGAATTTATGGTAGGAAAGTAGCTTATATTTTTGGTTGGACACAAGCTATAGTTTACGGTCCTGCAATTACTGCGATTATTGTTTATTATTTATCTTATTTTACAATGATTTTTCTTGGAAAAGCAGAGTATATAAATAATAGTCAACATATCATTTTAGCTTTTGTTGTTTATATTTTTGTTTTTGCACTAAACACTTTTACATCTAAAAGTGGTGGTTTTTTACAAACTATCGTAACAATTGCAAAATTGATACCTTTAGTTATGATAATTATTTTTGGTTTATCAAAAGGAACTAATCAAGATATTTTTGCATTACCTGTTACAAACGAAGTCATAAATAATAAGTCACCATTTTTATTATTAGGAATGGCACTTGTACCTGTTATGTTTACTTTTGATGGTTGGCTTCAAGTTGGGTATATTTCAGGTGAATTAAAAAATGTAAAAAAAGATTTGCCTAGAGCAATTATTTTAGGTTTATCTATTATTACTTTTGTTTATATCTTATTAAATATAGCTTTAATCAAAGTTTTACCTGTAGAAGAACTAATAAATGCTCCAAATGGTGCAGTAGACAAAGTTGCTAATATACTTTTTGGACCTGTTGGATCAAAGTTGATTTTTGGTGGTATTGTTGTGTCTGCTTTTGGAGGACTAAATGGAATGGTATTATCTTCAAATAAAGTACCTTATAGTCTTGCAATTATGGATTTATTTCCATTTGGTAGTTTTTTCGGAAGAGTGGAAAAAAGAACTAAACAAGCAATTAATTCAGCTTTTCTAACATTTTTTGTTACTATTTTGATATTAATTGCAATGTTTATTACAAAAAAAGTTGATGTTTTTGGTGATATTCCTGTTGCAATATTTTGGTTTTTCTATTCTTTTTTATTCATTGGAGTTATTATCCTTAGAAAAAAAGAACCTAATTTAGAGAGACCATATAAAGTACCTTTATATCCTATTATACCTATTTTATCAGCTATAGGAGGTATTTCTATTGCTATTTACGCAACAATTAGCAATCCTATGTATATGCTAATATCTATAGGAATTATTCTTCTTGGAATACCATTTTATCCAAAATAAACTAATTTAAAAGACTGATTTTTAATCAGTCTTTTTTAATAATAATATTCATTTAACTTAAATATTCTCTTTCATACTGATAATCATTTCTTTCAAAATCTCCTACAACATGAAATTCTTTTACTTTTCCATATAAAAACTTTCTTTTAAAATCAAAATATAGAAAATAACAGTGATTTGAAAAATCATTAATATAAACTTCTTTATCAAACTGCTCAAAATCACCAAAATAATAACTAATATTATTTCTTCTTAAAAAATTTTTTTGAATTTCATTAAGATTTTCTAGCATGTAGAAGACACCTTGATTATCTATCAAACCATCTTTTTTAAGTTTTTCAAAGGTAATTAAAGATATGAAAAACTCTGGAATCTCTTTGTAACCATTTGAAATAAAAGTATCTCTTACTTCTTCATAATACTCATTTTCATCTTTACATTTAATAACTAACTCTCTTTCAAAAATAACACTTATAACTGATACTAAATCTTTTTTCATAGTAATCACTCCTTTAGTATTTATCTTTGATATAGCTATTTTTTATTACCTTTACATTTATTATATTATCAAAATCCATATTAATCAATTTTATTTAATTCTTGACTAATTTAATAAAAATTGCTAAAATTTTGTATATCAAAATAATCGAAAGGCAAAAGAGGTGTTTTTTATGGCTACTATGTGTCAACTTAGTAAAATGTATCTAGGAAAAGACAATTCAAAATATATATCATATTTGGATAAACCAAAATTTATGTGTGGTAAATGTGGTAGATTAGCCAATTCTGATGAGAATCTTTGTAGACCTATTCCTCTTCAAGAAGAAATCAACTTAACAACAAATATTGCTAATTTTGAAAAAACTAATACTCAAGTTGAAATTAAAGAATTAAACATTGAAGAAGAAAATACAAAAGTAAAAAAACTAAAAGTTAATCAGTTTAGAGAGATTATTCGAGAAGAATTAAAAGATATAATAGGAAATTTGTAATTAAGTTTTCACCTTAAAATACATGTACAAAAAAAGAAAATGAGGTCAAACCTCATTTTTTTAAATTAATACTTTTTTGATTTCGTAGTTTATATATATTGTTCTATGTTTTGTTTCTAAAAATGCCCTAGTGTTTCTAACATATTGCGTCAATTTAAGTATATTGTCTGTTATTACTTCTTGCGAAAAGACTTTATTACTACCTTGATAAAAATCGATTAGATATTTCATAAAAACACTCCTTTTTTCTTTTATATTATAATGTTTATGTGTCTTTTATGTAAACTTATTTGAATAAACTATATAAACGTTCTGTGCATAATATTAAGATAAGGTAAAATAATAGATTGTTTTTTTCGGGACTAAAATAATATAATGTGCTAATAAGAATTGCTAATATGATAATAATTTGAATTATTTTCTTCATTAGATACTCCTTTAAATAATAATTATTATTTTATGATATAAATGTAAGTTTTTAGTATAAAATTTGGATTTTTTCTAATTAAATCAGGTTAAAATTCTTGACTTTTAATAAGAATTTTGACAAAATAAGAAGATTACACAACTAATTCAACTGAAAGAAGGATATTTATGAAAAAAGACTTAACAAAAGGAAGGATTTTTGACACTTTGGTCAAATTGGCTTTGCCCATAATGGGAACTTCTTTTTTGCAAATGGCATATAATATGACTGATATGATCTGGCTTGGTCGTATTGGAAGTGATGCTGTTGCTTCTGCAGGAACTGCAGGATTTTATATGTGGTTTAGTTTTGCTTTTATTGTTATAAGTAAAGTAGGTTCTGAAATTAAAGTAGCTATGTCTATTGGGAAGAAAGATGAAGTAGAAGCAGAAAAATACTCTGTTAGTGCTTTCCAATTTAACCTTGTATTAGCTGTTATTTATTCTATTATAATGCTTCTTTTTAGAAATAGTTTAATTGATTTCTTTAATATAGATAACCCTAAAGTAAACTTTGATGCAATAAGTTATTTAACTATTGTTTCTTTTGGAATGGTATTTTCATTTACAAATCCCGTTTTGACTGGAATTTTTAATGGTTATGGTGACAGTAAAAAACCTTTTATCTTTAATACGATTGGGCTAATAGCCAATATGATTTTAGACCCCCTATTAATTCTTAATTTTAATATGGGTATTAAGGGTGCAGCAATCGCTACTGTATTCTCCCAATTCATTGTTTTTGGAGTATTTTTATTATATATAAAAAGTGGTAGAAGTATCTTAGGTTCTATTAAACTTTTCCAAAAAGCTGAATTATCTAAAATAAAAGAAATGACAAAATTAGGTTTTCCTGTAGCTGTTCAAAGTGGTTTATTTACTTTTTTCTCTATGTACATTGCAAGAATAATAGCATTTTGGGGTCCTGTAGCTATTGCAGCACAAAAAGTAGGGGCTCAAATTGAATCTATTTCTTGGATGACTGCTGGAGGCTTTCAAGGAGCTCTCAGTGCTTTTACAGGCCAAAACTATGGTGCACATAAATATGACAGAATTAAAAAAGGTTATTATTCATCTGTTCTGATAATGGGTATAATAGGACTTGTTGCAAATATTGCTTTATTCTTTTTTGCAGAAGAAATTTTTTCGGTATTTATTCCTGAACAAGAAAGTATTATGATTGGAAAAGAATATTTGAGAATAATTAGTTTATCTCAAATATTTATGTGTTTAGAGATTACTACTGCTGGAGCCTTTAATGGTATTGGGAAAACTATGCCTCCATCAATAATTAGTATACTTTTTAATGCTCTTAGAATTCCAGCGGCACTTCTACTCGGAAAAAAAATGTTGTTTGGACTTAATGGAGTTTGGTGGGCTATTAGTATTAGTTCTGTTTTCAAAGGAACTATTATGGTTATTTGGTTTTTAGTTATAATTAAAAATAATTTTTATCTTAATAAAAAATCTTTAGATAATTCTATATAGAAAAAAAGTAGCTTAGAAAGCTACTTTTTTTATGCTCGATATATTTACAAGAAAAAGTTTCTCTTTTTCTATATTTATAGTATAATATTAAATAAAATATACCAAGGACATTTGTCCTCTTTTGGAGAGAATAATGAAAATTATAAAAAATGATGTACTTTTAAATTCTTATATTAAAAAATGGAGACTTGAAAGTGCATTAAATGATAAATTTGAATATTTGCAACTACATGAATTTAAAGAAGGTGAAATGGTCTTTTTTAGTGGAGATGAATTAAAATATATTTATATAATTGTTTCTGGAAAACTAAGAATATTTCCTATTTCTTCTACTGGTAAAGAAATACTCCTATGTTTAGGTGAACCTTTAGATATCATGGGAGATATTGAGTATATTACCAAAGAAAAAATAAATAATAACGTAATGGCTCTAAAAGATACTATGTTAATAGCTATTCCAAAAAGGAATATGGCAAAAGTTTTAGATAAAAATGAAGAAATGTACAGATTTATGCTTGATACTATGGCTAGAAAACTAAAGTTTTCTGGAAAAAGATATTATACTTATCTTTTAAGCCCATTAAAAAATCGTTTAGCCCAATATCTTTATGAAATATCTGATAAGGGAAAAATTAAAAAAATTAAAGTTAATTATAAAAATATTGCTGAATTTCTTGGTGTTTCTCCAAGACATTTAAGAAGAGTTTTAGAAGAATTAGAAGAAGAAGGTTTATTAATGAGAGATGGGAAACAAATAACTGTAAGTAGTGAGATACTTTCTTTAATCGATGAAATATAGATTAAAAAAAGTTTATTTTTACTATTGATTTTTTCTTACCTCTATTGTATTATAATAATATACTAACAGTGTATAAATCAACCATGAGTTGATAACCGCTAACCCTGGAGAAGGTGAATTCGTCACTTACCTTTTCCATTCCTAAAATAAACAAAGGCAAACTCAAAAGAGTTTGCCTATTTTTATTTTTATAACGTAAATTTTTTAAAATCTTGATCTAAATCATTTAACTCACTTGATAATTCTTCTATTTTTTCAAGTTTTTCAACTAAAACATTTGTTATTCTCTCTATTATCTCGTAGTTATCTGTTTCTTTTGATTCTATTTCTGTAGACATATCACTTATGTTACTAATAGCTCTACTAATCTCTTCTGTTGCGATTTTTTGCTCATTTACAATAGTAACTACTTCATTTACTTTTTCGTCACTTACTCTTGTAGCTTCTACTATTTCTTCAATATTTTCATTTACTATATCTCTATTATGCAGTGTTTCTTTTACATCTTCCATTACTAAGTTATTAGCATCTCTTACTTTTCCTATTTCATTATGAATATTAATAATTAATTCATCTATTTTATTTGTTTCTGTATTTGTACGTTCTGCTAATTTTTTTATTTCTTGTGCAACTACTGCAAATCCTCTTCCAGCTTCTCCAGCTCTTGCTGACTCAATTGCTGCATTTAATGCAAGTAAGTTTGTTTGTTCTGCAAGATTTGTAATAGCAAGTGAAATTCCACCAATATTTTCAGATAATTTAATTAATTCCATAATCTGCGTATCTGCGCTAATTACATTTTTACTTACTTTATTTATAGATTCAGACATAGTTACTATACTTCTAATACTCTCTTCTACTTTTCTTCTAGACATTCTAGAAACTTCAAGTGTCTCATTTACATTGTATAACATCGAATCTGCACTTGCTGAAACCTCTTCTACTCCTGCCAGACTTTCTTCTGTACTTGCTGTTTGATTTCTTACATTATCCATTGTTTCTTCTATGGCACTTTTAAGTTGAATTATTCCTTTTTCTTCTCCACCATTTATACTTTCAGATAATTCTTCAATAATTTTTTCATTTTCTTCTACTGTAACCCTCATCCTAGTTGATATAGTTTTCAGCATTTTAGAGATTTCTTCAGTAAAATTATTAAATTCCACTTGCATCTCTTCTATTTCATCTTTACTATTTTGAACATCAAGTCTAATATCAAATCTTCCTTTTGCAAGTTCTTTAAATGATTTTGATATTATTTTTATATTATTGATTAATTTTTTCTGTAAAAATAATAATGATCCACCTAAAGTTAAGAAAGATAAAAATCCAATAATATAAACTATATTTTTGATTTTTGCATATCTCACTTCAAATTCTTTATAAGTTGTCCCACCAGTTAAAATCCAGTCAAATTCATCTATTGTTTCATAATACAAAAATTTTCTGTCTCTATCATACGTATAATCAAATGTTCCTTGATTACTTTTTAAATTATCAAAAAAAGCAAAATCTTCACTTAATTCTAAATAACTTTTACTAATATAATTAACATCTGGGTATGATAAGATTGATTTTTGAGTTTTATCAAAAATCATAGCATATCCTTCTTCTCCTATTTTAAAGCTATTAATTTTTCTACTTAAACCTTCTAAATTTATACTAATTGCAATTACACCTAATCTATTACCATTTTTATCTTTTACTTCTTTTGCTACTGAAAATACATAAGCTTTTTCTGCTTTTCCCATATATGGATTACTTATTACTGTATCTTTATTTTTTATTGCTTCTTTATACCATCCTCTTTGTCTAGGATCATAATCACTACCTAAATCAGCTTTTGGATAACTTATAAATTCACCTTCATCTTCTGTACCAAAAAATACTAAAGAATACAGGTTTTTCCCTTCTACCAAAGAACTTCCAAGATTTATGGCTTTTTCTGGTCCATCTTCTACTATTACTTGTGATAGTACAGTTATATCATGTTTTACATTTGCCAAAACATCATATATATCAGCTTTTATAGTGTGTACCACATTTTCACTCTCATTTACACTTAATTCTTCAACAGTCATTCTCACTGTTCTTTGAATAACTATAAAGCCAATAAACATTACTAATAAAATTAATGCATACATACTTCCAACTTTTTTTCCTAATTTCATCAAATCCTCCTCATAAAGAAATAATCACAGAGGAGATTATAGCACCAAGTATAGTTGGTGTCAATATTTCTATGACATTATTGTATAAATTATGATTTTTTTACGTTTTTAGTTCACTTTTGTCAAGAACTTGTCACTTTTTTATTTGAAGTCAATAAAAAATAGGCATGAGCCTATTTTTTATACTTATACTATTTAATTCCATGTTTATGAGCAAAACCTGTATATTTCGAATCAGTATTTATTATGTGACTTACTAACCAATCTTTTAGGAAATCTATCATTTTTACTGATAACAACATTTTACCTGAATTTAATTCATTTTTAAATTCTATCATTTTGTTTACAAAAGCTCTATGGCTCATTTCTTGCTCTTTTATATGTGGATAATTAATTTTTTTCAACATTTCTTCTTCATGACCAAAATGATATTTTGTATAGTCGATTAATGAATCTAAGATATCACTAATTTTACTTCCACTTTGTCCATCCAACATTGCTTCGTTCAAGTCATTTATCAAATCAAATAATTGTTTATGTTCATCATCCATCAAACTTACTTTTACACTAAAATCATCTGACCATTCTACTGCTTTATTTCTTTTTATTTGAACATTTTCAGATATTTTATAACTTATTGCAATATTTTTAAGTGCTTCTGCAATCTCAGATAATTTTGCTGAATGTCCCGTTGCTTCAGTTAGTTTATCTGCTATTACATTATTTGCATCAATTTGATCATTAGATAAATTACTAATTTCTACACTGTTATTTGACACTTGATCTATTGCTACATCAATTTCTTCTACTCCAAGTTTTTGTTCCCTAATAGATATAGATATATCTTCTACTTCTTTTGAAGTTATATTTATTTTATCTATAATATCAAGTATCTTTTTATTTGTACCTTCACTAGTTTTTCTTCCTCTTTGAACTTTAGTATAACTTTCTTTTGTTATATTAACCAAATCTTTTACTTCAGTTTGAATACTACTTACTAATGATTCAATTTGACTAGTTGCTGCTGTAGAATTAGTTGCTAATTTTCTTACTTCATCAGCTACTACCGCAAATCCTTTACCTGCTTCTCCAGCTCTTGCTGCTTCTATAGCAGCATTAAGTGCTAACAAATTAGTTTGTTCAGTTATTTTATTAATCATTTCTACTATTCCGTAGATTTTTTTTGATGAATCTTCTAAAGATAATACTCTATTTTCAATATCTTCAACACTTTCTTCTATTTCTTTTAATTCATTCAAATTTTTAACTAAGTTGTTTTCACTTTCTTTAGCTAATTTATTTGTCGCATCTGCAAGTTCTTTTGCATTTTCTGTTCTACCATAAATTGTATTTATTGTTTGAGAAATTTCAGTTGTTGATGCTGCTACTTCTTCTGAATAAGCTGTTTGCTTATTTACACTGTCACCAATAAACTCCATTTTTTCCTTAATAGATCTTATGTTATTTTCATCTTTATCATTATCTAATATACTAATCAAATTTTCAGATAAAGATATACTTGATTCAGCAACTAATTTACTTGTCATATTAACTTTTGCTACAATTTGTTCCATTTCTTCGATGAATTTATTAAAGTTTTTTGAGATTTCTCCCAATTCATCTTTTTGAGTAATAGGTAATTTTATTGTTAAATCACCTTTTCCGTTTGATAATTTGTATATTACTTCATTTATCTTATCAAGCCGTTTTTTATATTTATAACTAAAAATAATAGTTACTGCCAAAGGAATTATTAAAGCTAAAAATCCTTTTAGAAAAATATTTCCCTCTACTATTAATAAAATTACATTTACAAGACTCAGTAATATTCCAATCCCAATTAATTTTTGATAAAATTTCATGTTGCACCTCCCACAGTTTACCTACACAGTATACTGTTAAAAGCTAGAAAAATCAATGGTTTTTTGGTTTTTTGACAATAAAAATATTATTGATTAAAATTATATGTTACTACTTATATAAATATTTGTTGGTAATATCATCACTTATTTATTTTAATCTAATGTTTTATATAAAAGTTAAGCAAACATTTGTTTATTTTATAAATTGTTTAATTTTTTTAACAAATAATAATAATATAAATTATTATTATTTTTATTATTCGAAATCTTTAGGTATCTTTATTAATGAATATTTATATTTTTTTTATCAAATCTAACTATAAAAAAAGATTAGTTTATAAAAAACTAATCTTTAAATCTAAACTAATATAATTTAAATAATTTTCAAAAAATACTCCTATTCTAATCTTATCTTTAGCTTTTTTAAATATTCTAACTTTTTTTCATCTAAAGTATATGAGAGAGCATTTTCTCCCAATTCATCTTTTGTGTGAATATCAATATTATTCTCAACTAAATAATATAAAATTTCAATATCACTATGCATTACAGCATGCATAAACACACTTCTTTCACCTCTATATATTTCAAATTCCCAACTTATATCTTCTGTATTTTTATACTGTTTATTGATGTTTGCTCCATTTTCAACCAGTATCTTTACTGCATCCAAATTATTATATTGTACTCCATAAAATATAGCTGTTTTTCCAAATGCATTTTCAAGTTCCAAATTAATTTCAAAGTCATTTAACAAATTTTCAGTTAAATTTGAGTTATCTAATGCCACATGAAATACATCATTTATTGTATTTATATCAATTTTTATTAATTCTTTTACAAGTTCATAATCTTTATTTAACAAAATAGCGGCTTTTATACCTTCTATCAACTCATCTTTATTTACTTTTTTTCCATTAGAGATTATTTCCTCATTACTTTTCCCTATAATTATAGCATTTAATAATGGACTAATTTTTGTATAATCTTCTTTATAATAAGATGAAAATGTCCCTCCAGCTCTTTCTATTAAAACTTTGATAACTTTTTCTGTATATTCTTTTGCTTCTTTTTCATTATAATTTTTTTTATAAAATTTAAAAACTTCCTCATTAACTAACGTTAAATTTTCTTCAAATTTTTTATAAAGATTTCTATTATATATACTATCAAAAGACCATTTTAATAACCAATTTTTCACTTCTTCTAATGAATGATACATTTGAAAATCAAAATTCTGAGGATTATATGTCAAATTTAATAAATTAAATAAATAAAATCTTCTTTGAGCATGAATAATTGTACCACTATGAAAACTACTTCCATCACTTCTTATTTCTTCTACACTTTCATCTACTCCAAGATTATATAAAAGTGTAACTAAAGAGTCATTTCCATAATATTCTACTTCTGTTGGTGAACCATAACCACTACCAAGATCTATATTTTCATTGTTAAAAACTAAATGTGGAAACAATTTCATTTCTATTTCTTCTATGTACATATCATCTAAAGGATTAATATTATCAAAATCTATCTCTCCCTGACGAACTTCTACTTCCAACTTCCTATTTCCCATAGTCCAGTAGCCAATAAGTCTTTTTCTTCCATCAAAATCTTTTGTAAAATAAAGATCAAATTCTTCTTCAATATTTCCATCTTTTACATATTCTAGTTCTATTTTTTCCTCATTATATGTCCCTATTAATTTTATAGGAGTTTTATACTTCAAATAATAATAGTTCCCTTCAACTTTTCCTTCTTCCAAAAAGTTTAGTTCCATTCCTATAGGATATTTTGATAATAATCCTTCTAACGATAGGCTATAAATAGACACTATAGTCATAATAAATACAAGTAATTTTTTCATCTGCTCTCCTCATATGTGGAATCTTTTCTTTAATGTTTCTTTTACTTTTTCTGATGTTTTGTGATATATCCCTAGCATAATAACTACAATAGGAAGTGTTGAAACACAAACAATAAGAGACCAACTTAATAATCTATCAAAATTTAGTGCTAATGAAACAATAAAATCTATACCTAAAGATATTATTGATACAAAAATTAAAAATAAAACTGGATTATATATAAAAGCATTTTTACTCTTAAACTTGTTATATAAATATCCTACAAATAATATATCCCCAAATGTTACTAATATAATTGGAAGAGAATATTTTAAAAACCACAATGAACTTTCTGTAAATCTACTTAATGTATATGTCAATAAAATTGTTGTTATAAATATTCCCAAATAATTATATTTTTTCTTCAAATAGTTAAAAAAGAAGAATACATAAAATATGAGGGAAAGGGTAGAAGCTATAAAATATGACATAAAAGATACATTATATACTTCAGATATAACCATAAATATTCCTAACATACTCAAAAGTATTATTTCTACTGTATAAAAAGCTATGTTTTTTCTTCTAATAAGTTCTTCTCTATAGATATTTTCTGCATGAGGAAAAGTCTCTTTTTCTTCATTTATTTCTTCCTCATTAATAGGCGGTATATTAAAATTACATAATGGACAAGTTTTTCTTTTTTTATCTACTTCTACTCCACATTTTGGACAATAAGGCATTATTCCTCCTTTATATTAGTAGCTATTTTTACTCTAATATCTTCTTTTCTTAATTTTCTAAAAAATATTTTTTCAATCTCTGTATTAGTAGTCAATTTCCCAAAAGTAATTTGAACTTTGTCTTTATAACTTACAATACCCAATTTGATTTTATTCTCTCTACTAGGTGGAGGATAAAAATGTATGGACTTTATATAATCATCAATTTTTTTATCTCTAAATTTAACCAAACCCATATTAGAAATACCGCTAGTATATGAGGATTCTCCAAGTTTATTATAAGCCATAGATATTGCCAAATTTTTTATAAATAAAGGAACAATTTTAACTATAAAAACATGTTCACCTTTGACATTTCTTTTTATATATTTCAAAAAATTCTTTTCTTTTACTCTTAGTTTAAAATAAGATTTTATATACTCAATTAATTCTTCTCTAGTATATTTCCCTAATCTCATATCTATTTGAGGAGTAAGACTTATAAAAAAGTTTTTCATTGTTTTTGAATTAAATATTTTTCTTAAATTAACTGGAACATTAAGTACTATGGGATTTTTTACTTTTTTTCCAGAAAAGTAATCAGTTAAAGTTTCAAAATATATAGCAATCAACATTTCTGTAATAGTACTATCATATTTTTTGCTAAACTTCTTCAAATCTTCTACTTTACAACTTCCATTAATAATATAGTATTCACCTTTATTAATAAGAGGCATCCTAAATTTTTCTGCTTTTTTTGGTGGTACAACTGGAGGCACTTCTTTTTTATAGTTTTCTTTAAAACTATCTTGCCATTCTTCTTCATCAATTATATCATCCAATATTCGTTCTTTTATCTCTAGTCCCTTTTCTATAAGATACTCTTCTATCAAATATTGAAGAAATGCCATAGCACCAGTACCATCTGTAATACTATGACTAAATTCTACACTTATTCTATTTTTATAATAAAGCACTCTCAAAGGGAATGTTCCACTTTTTTTATATGATAAAAACATACATGGATAATATGTTTCTTTTTCTATTTCTAACTTCTTATGATTTTCTTCAAAGTAATACCAAAAAAATCCTCTTTTCAAAGTTACATTAAAGTAAGGAAATCTTTTTATACTTTTATCAAGAGCATTTTGAAGTTTTTTTATATCAATTTCTTCAAATAATGTTGCTGAAAGTCTAAATACAGTAGATATTCTTGTACGAGTAATAGATGGGTATAATTTCCCAGCATTATCAAGTTTATACCATCTTTTTTCCACTCTATCCCTCCAAATATAATTGTTTATTACTATGTTATCATAGTAATTGGTCAAAATCAATGGTTTAAAATCTAACTAAATTTCAAATCTTATATTTTTATATAAATATTCATTAAATTCTATATTTTATTTAAAGTAAGTATTTTTTTATTTTGAACTAACGTCCACTTACTTTTTAGCAACTAACCAAAAAGTAAGCAAAAAGTTCTCCAAAGAATAAT
>CAZHXU010000064.1:0-13238 GCA_964536535.1 uncultured Fusobacteriaceae bacterium | reverse complement strand
AAGAATTAATGAATTTATTAAATAAATTCAAATAATGAAAATCCACATTCAATATGTGGATTTTTTTCTTCTCTTAAAAGTACTTATAAGCTTAACTTTTTTATAAAATTTCCTTTTTTTTTCGGAAAAAATATCACAAAAACATGGAAAAAACTTTTGAGATGTTATATACTGTTATAGAAGCAAAAGTTGAGGAAGAGGTGAAGAGATATGTATAAAAATAATAAATTAGCAATAAGAGCAAAAAAAGGGTGTGAAATATCAAAAGAAATACTTTTGAGAGAAAATATGAATATGATATATAAAGTTGCAAATATTTATAGTAAAAATAAAGGGGATTTTGAAGATATAGTTCAAGAGGGGATATTAGGTTTTTTAATATCTTTACATAAATGGGAAAATAGAAAAAATTCGGATTTTACTACATATGCGTATTATTGGGTTAAATTTAAAATAGCAGATAGTATCTTAAAAAATAAGGGAATTAAATTATTTAAGGAAAAGAGAAAAAGTGAAAGAGTTAGTTTTGAGATAGACGGAGAAAATTTGGAGGAAAAAATAGGGTCATTTGATGAGGAAAATTTAGATATTTATAAAACCGAACAAAAAGAAAAATTATATTATTCTTTAAATAAACTTACTGATAATGAAAAAATGATAATTTTTTATAGGTATGGATTAGGTAATGAAAAAAAAACTCTGAAAGAAATTGGAAATATATTAAATATAAGTTTGAGTAATATTTCTAAAATAGAAAAAAAAGCTCTTATAAAAATGAGATGTTTTCTGAATGAGGAGGGGATTTATGTTATGTCCCAAATGTAGAGAAAAAACAAAAGTATATGGAAATAAAAAAAGTGAAAATCTTAAATACAGAAAATGTCCAAGTTGCGGAACTAAAATAATTACTATATATACAGAAAAGATCTTGAAAGTAAAAAGTTAGCTATTTTAGCCCAATAAAACAAAGGGTTTAAAGAGAGGATATGCTTATTTTGAATTTAAGAGCTTTTGAAAATGAAAAAAGTATAAAAGGATACTAAAATTTAAAATATGAAAAATAAGAAAGTGCCACCGTGGCACTTTTTTCTTTGATTTTTTATAAAATTAGAATCTATAAAAAAATAAAAAATCTATATTTTGAAAAATAAAATAAAAAATGGAAAAAAAACAAAAAAAATCCCTTTAATAAAAGTATAAGAAAGGAGGTAAAAATGAAAATAGAATTATTTAGATTTAGCCAAGAAAAAGAAAGCACAATTGGAATGATTAAAATAAATAACAAATTAATTTCTTATACTTTGGAAAATAGTAAATATTTAATTCCAAAAGGAACATATGAAATTGGATATCGAAAAGTAGGAGGCTTTCATAATAGATACAGTGAAAAATTTGAAAAGATTCATAAGGGTATGTTAGAAATAAAAAATGTAAAAGATAGAAAATGGATACTTATCCACTGTGGTAATGAAGCTAAAGATAGCAAAGGATGTATACTTGTTGGTTCAAAAGTAAATATCAATAATGAAAAAGGTTATATAGAAAACTCTGTAGTTAACTATAAAAAACTATATCCATTAATTAGGGATAAATTAGATTTAGGAGAAAAAGTAGAGATTGTTATTGGGAATATTTAGGTAGGAGAAAATATGGAAGAAATAGAAAAAGAGTTAGTAGCTTTAAAGGGGCAAATAAAATCAAATAGAATCAATATTGAAAAATTGGAAGAGAAAGTAGAAGAACTTAGCAAAGAGATAAAAGAAACAAGGGAAGTAGCAGTTATAGTAGAAGCTGATTTAAGAAATGTAAAAGATATTTTAAAGGGAGTTAACTCTTTGTTATACGGTGTTTTATCAGGAGTAACTTTATTAATACTTAGTCAGTTTTTTCAATTAATGAATAAATAGGAGGGAAGATGGAAAGTTTGAAAAACAATTTATGGCTTCTACCCCTACTAATATCCCTAATTTTATGTGGGTATTGGTGGTATAAGGGAGAAAAAGAAAAAGTTAAAAAAATCATAGTGGAGTTGATATTGTCTGTGGGTGAACATTATGTAGAACTATCAGGAAGAGAAAAATTTGATAAAGTTTTACATAGTATCTACAACACTATTCCAAAATATCTAAAGATATTTTTTACTGTAGAACAACTATCTAATTATATTCAAAAAGAGTATGAAAAATTGAAAACATATTTGAAGGGAAGTAAAGGGGTAGAAGAGAAGCTAAAAAATATAGCATTAGCTTCTGTAAATGAAACAATAAAAAAAGCGATATCTTTAGATTATAAAGGTAATAAAAACCTTGTTAGTAATGAACAACTAAAAAAAATCAATGAAGAAGCAGATATGATTTATGGGAAAGTAAAATATAATACAAATTTTTCAGATAAGAGAGAGTTAATAGGAGAGATGGGTTTTAAAAAAAGTATATAGGAGAAAAATATGTTGAATCTATATGAGTTAGAAGGAGTATTTGTAGATAAAATAAAGGAACTTTATCCCTTATTAACAGTAAAAAGGGAGAAAGATTTGATTATAGAAGAGACTAATACAAAACCAAATATAACAGCTGGGATTAAAAGATTAAATTTGGGACTTAGAGAGGATAGGCAATTTTATTCTGGAGTTAATATAGTTAAAAAAAGAATATTTACTCCTATGCTTGAGTTAAGTTTAAAACTATATAGTAAAAATCCCACGGATATAATCTCTTTTTTCCAAATTGAAGACTATTTTAAATGGAATGAAAATTTGGAAAAGGTATTGGAAGAGAAAAGTTTTGTAGGTAGTCTAAGAGATATTACTTATGAGGATAGAGTTGATTCAAATGAGTCACTCTATACCTTGAAGGTATTAATTGAGGTAGAAGATGTCTTAAGTAGAGAAGAAGAAATTATAGAAAAAGTAAAAGCTACTTTGGATACTTTAGATACAAAAGAAAATATAGAAGTTTAAGGAGAGTGAAGGAATGTCGGAAACAATTAAAATTACCATGGAAGACAGAACAAAACCAGTAAGTCAAAAAGGGCTAAAAAAAATAGCAATATTTGATGGAACAAAAGAAATACCATATCAAGAGCTTAATCCAAATACAGCTATTGAAGATTACAAAGGAATAGTAACTACTGATGTGATTTATGCTATGTTAGGAAAGATTTGGGAACAAACACCTCAAAGTGTAGTTGTATTTGGTAAAGATTGTACAATGCCAGAAGTTACAGTTGAAAAAGCACTTAAAGAAAATGAAGGAGATTATTATTTTATATTAACTTCAACTAGGGATAATTTGTTAGCTGAGCAAATAGCAAGTTTTGCAGGAGCTAATGACAAAATATTTATCTATCAACCAGCTATTACATCTGATATAGCTAGTATAGTAGCTTTGGCAGAAGGGATGAAAACAGATAGTGCAGCAATCTATGCCCATAAGGGATATAAAGGTGTAGATGATTTGGTAGAAAAAGATGTATTTTTAGATGCAGCCATATGTGGGAAAATAGCTCCCAAAGATGAAGGAAGTGTTACTTGGGCACTGCAAGAACTAAATGGTGTAGGGGTAAATGAGTATTTAAGTGGTGATGAAAATAAATTAGCCCAAGCAAATGTAAATTATTATGAAGAAGAATTAGGTAGAAGTGTGACAAAAGGTGGTAGAACAACTGGAGGTTCTTATATTGATATTACTAGAACTAAAGCTTGGTTAAAACACAGAATTAAAGAAGAGTTATTTATGTTATTAGTTAATAATGATAAAGTTCCATATACAGATGAAGGAATATATATGGTTAAAACAGCCATAGACAAAGTACTGCAAGTTGGGATAACTAAAGGAATGTTACAAAGTACAGATGGAGGATCAAAAGAAACAAAGTGTAGGGTACCACTTTATAAAGATATTTTATCAAATACAGTAGCAAGTAGGGTTTTAGATGGAGTAGAAGTAACAGCAGTTTTAGCAGGAGCAATAGAAGTAGTAAATTTAAATATTATATTAACATTATAAGGAGTAGAAGATGGCAAAAAGATATAGTTTTGAAAATGTAAAAGTAAATATAGGTGGAGTTCCTGTAGTGGGATTTGCAGAAGGTGATGATGTAGTTGCAATTGAGAATCTAGGCGAAGGAGTAACAACAAGTGTAGGTGCAGATGGAAATGTTACCTTTAATGAATCTTGTAACAAAACTTGCCAAATCACAGTAAAACTACAAGGAAATAGTATGACAAATACTTCTTTACAAAAATTCTTTGATTTAGGTGAAGAGTTTACTGTGGGAGTAGTAAATATAAATGAAGGTAGTGAAGTAGATGAAACTATTATCACTGAAGCAAGAGTAACAAAAGTACCTAATAAATCATTTGGTTCAAATATTGGAACAAGAGAATGGGTAATTATAGGAAAAGAAAGTAAAGAAATAATAGGAATTAAATAGATAAGGAGTAGATATGACTAATAAAAAAATCAAAAAAGTAAAATTTGGAAGTTTAGAACTGACTCTTATTAAACCAAATAATAGATGGTTGTTTCAATTGGTTGATAGTTGTACAAAAAAAGATGGAAGTATAGATACATTAAAATACCTTAAAGGAATACTTGAAAATACTCCAGAAAGACCAAATATAGAAGAGTTTAGAGAGTTTGAAAAAGACTTTATATTAACACTTTCTAGTGGAAAAGAGATTAAGTTTGAGGGACTAACTCTTGAAAAACTTCTTGAGTTACAAAGTTCTGTTAATGAAAAAAATGGAAGGGTATCTTCTGAAAAGATGATAGATGGGATATTAGTTTTTACAAACCCTAAACTTGATATTGATGAAGATTTTGATAGTTTTAGAGAGATTGAGGAGTTAATTGGGAAATTTGGGAAACATACTAAAGTTGCGATGATAGAGAGGTTAATAGAAGAGTATAGAACATTTCGTTAGTGCTAAATATTCTTTGGAAGTTTATAGTATCTTTCCAAATATAGAAAGGTATAAAGAAGATATAAAAGGCATAAAATTAATCTCTTATATAGTCAAAAAAGAATATGGGACTATGGAAGAAGTAGATAAACTGGATATAGATCAGTTGTATGAAGCATATGCAGCATTATTAGTTATAGATAAAGAAGGAAAAAATTGAGATTTTTTTAGTCGATAGGCATAGTTTGCTATGCCTATATCTACAAAAGGTGGATATATGGAGAATTTAAAAGTTGAAGGATTTGAAGGTATAAATAGAGTTTTAGAATCAATTAGAGGAGAGTTTAAACTAATAAATATAGAAACAGAAGATTTTTATAAGGGAATAAATCTAGTTGAAGATTCTTTAAATAATACTCTGAAAAATATGGATAAAGAATATTTGTTACCAGTAGAAGTAAGTATAAATGATAAATTAGATGAGGGTTTAGAGCTTGTTGAAAATAAAATAAACAATATTAATAGGGAGATATTAATAGGAGTAGAAGGTGGATTAAATAATATTTCTGATACCTTAATTAAACCTATATTGACTCAGTTAGAAGGAGTTGGCAATAAATTAGTAGATCCTTTAGAAAAAGGATTTGATAATAGTATAAATAATCTATCAAATAAATTAGAGGAAAATATAAATAGATTTAGTTCTAGCATATTTAAAAGTAGTGAAGATAAATTAAATGATATCGGAAAAAACCTCTTTGGTGATTTTGGAAAAGATATTGGAAATAAAATAATAGGTCCTATTGAAGATGGATTTAATAGTATAAAAGGAAGTTTTATAAATCAAATGGAAGATGATTTAAAGGGGCTTGGAGGAAAAGTTTTAGACCCAATTAGAGACAGATTGAATACTATTGGTGATAAAGTTGTAAGCAAAATAGGAGAGAGATTTGGGAGTTTGAAAGCTAATCTTTTGAAAGAAAGTCAAGTTATCTTAGGAAGTATAAAGTCAAAAGTAATGGGCCCCCTAGAAAATAATGTAAAATCTTTTGGAAGTAAGATAATGGGACCTCTTAGAAATCAAATGAGTATCTTGGGTACAAAAGTAGTTGGGAAATTAAGTTCATATATGACTAGTTTAGTTCCAGTACTTAGTTCATTTTCTAAAGCAACTATGTCATTAATGAGTAATCCTATTTTTTTAATTGCAACTGGGATAACACTACTTACTTTAGCTATATATGATTTGTGGAAGGGGTTTAAAGGTGGTAATAGTTTTTTAATGCCTTTAATAGACAAGTTTTTAGCTTTTGTGGGAATAAACAAAAACTTTATAGAAGTAATTGAAGGGTTAAAGGATAAATTTAATAGTTTATTTGAAGGTCTTAAACCCTTAATAAATAATCTCTTCAATTATATATTAAGTTTTAAAGATTTAATAATAGGAATATTTACTTTTGATAAAGAACTTATAAATAAAGGATTTGAAGGGATTTTAGCTAGTTTAGAAAATATAAAAAATATAGTTTTTAATCTTTTTAATGATTTTTCAGCATATATAAGGTTAAAAATGGGAGAATCAGCAGAAGCTGTATTAGATATAGTTGGTGGAGTATTTGAAAGCATATCACTCTATCTTAAATCTATAAAAGATATATTCATAGGAATATTTACCCTTGATAAAGAGTTAATATTAGAGGGACTATTAGGAGTATTTGATTCTTTTAGAGACATTATAGAAAATATTAAAGAATTAATTATAAATATTAAAAATATTTTTCTAGAAATATTTTCAAGCTTATTAGAGCCAATATTAAAACCATTTAAAAGTGCATTTTCATTTTTAGAAGAAAAATTATCCTATTTTACAGATAAGTTTTTGAGTATATCTAATTTTGCAGAAAAGTTTTCAATTTCTAAAGGGATTGAAAGTGTAAAGGGATTTTTTGGATTAGGAAATGAAGAAAAAGTCCAAGAAGAAGCTAGAGTGAATATACCAAATAGTAGAAAAGAAACAAATGTAAATATAAGTGGAATAGAGATGCCAATAAATCTACCAGAGGGATTTAGTGGTGATGAAAGTGAATTTAGAGAAAAAGCAGGGAAAGTAATGGAAGAATTATGGAGAAATATGATGAGTAGAAGTTATGCACAAATGGTAGGTGAGTAGATGGCTAGATGTAGACTTGGGAGTTTGGAGTTTGAAGTAGTAGTAGAAACGAAAGTATCATATAAAAATTCTATTTCAAAAAGAAGAGTAGAAGAAGGGTATGAATTAACTGACCATATTAAACAAATGCCTCTTAGTCTCAGTATTAGTATAAAATCAAATAATGAAAATTGGCTTACTGAAAGAAATGAATTAATAAGAATGAGAAATAGCAAAAGTTTATTTGATTTTTATGATTTGAAAAATAATAAAACTTTTGAAAATTTGGTAATAAGTTCTCTCTCATTTAGTGAATCTGTAAGTCAATTTGAAGGTTTTAGTGCAAGTCTCACACTTGAAGAAGTAAGAGTTGGGAAAGTGGCAGAAGATAATAGTATTGGTGATGAGAGTATAAGGCAGAGGTAGATATGAAAAGATTAATGTTTGATAGGAAAAAAATAAAAATGAGTAGTTCTGTAGTGGAAGAGGAGTTTTTAGGTAAAAAGTTGAAGTTTGAATTATATCAAAATCATAGAGATCAAAGTCTGTATATGAATATATTTGGTACTAATAATGAAGAGATATTATTAGGAAAAAAAATAGTTAAAAACATGGATATTTTAGATGGTTTGATAGATGAAAGACTGGCTGAAAATATGAGGATAGAGTGTAGAAGTATAAATCAAAATACATTATCTGAACCGAATGTAGATAACATTATGAAAGAGTTTTATATAGTATGCGAGGTATAGATGGGAATTTTATTTAATCAAAAAAGACAGGTAAAAATAGGTAATAGAATATTTGATTATGAAGAACTAGATATATATTTTGAAATAGAATTTAGTAATGAATCTGATTGTAATGTGGGCACAATCAAAATCTACAACTTAAAAAATGAAAGTATTAACTATATTAAAAAGGGACTAGGAGTAGAAGTCATAGGTGGTTATGGGGAAAAGTTAGGAGTATTATTTAGAGGTATAGTAGATAGATTTGTCACTGAAGTAGATGGAAGTGATAAAGTAACTACTGTTTATATTAGTAGTAATAGCAAAAGTTGGAATGGAAAGATGATAAATAGAAGTTGGCCACCAGGGACTAGGAGTTTTACTATAGGAAAAGAACTTATAGAATATAGTGATTTTTCTTTGGGAAAAATGGAGTTATCAGAAGACATAAAATATGAAAAAGGGAAAACTTTTGTTTGTACCATAAAAAAAGCATTGGAAGAACTTGCTATTGATACAAAGTCAAAATTATTTAATTCTTCTACTGCTATCTACCTCCAAAAAGATACAGATAATTTAAATAAAATAATCGATTTAGATTCGGAAAGTGGTCTGATATCTATAGGAAATAAGGAAGATAATTTATTTTTAATAGAAGCTTTTTTAACACCTGATATAGAAGAAGATTGTAAAATTAATATTAAAAACAGTAAATATAATGGACTTTATCTGGTAAAAAAAGGGAAACATATAGGTGGAGAAGGAAATGATTTTGTTACTAAAGTAGAGGTGGAAAAGTGTGAATGATTTTAATAGATTAATAAAAGATTATGTAAAAACAGAGATTAATAGTATTAATACCTTGTTACCAGCTAAAATCAAAAAGTATTATCCATCTCAAATGCGAGCGGATATTATATTTCTTAATAAAGTAGAAGTAAATGGAGAGTTTGTAGAGCAAAGTTGTGTGTATAGTTGTCCAGTAATCCTACCAAAAGTTTCGGGATTCTTTATAAGTATGCCTTATAAAGAAGGTGATGTAGTTATGGTTGCATTTAGTCAAGTAGCTCTTGATAATTTGCTCGATAGTGGGCAATCAGAAGCAGTAGAAATAAAAAGGAGATTTTCTCTTGATGATGCAGTAGTTTTGGGTGGAGTACAAATAGAATCAAAAGGAGATCTTGGAAGTGCAAATGGAGAAGATATAATACTTGAAAATATCGAAACTAATACAACAATTAAAATTAAGAGTAGTGGAGATATAGAAATAAGTGGAAGTAAAAACATCAATATAACTAATGATGAAGGAGTAAATATAACAACAGCAGATTGTACGATTGATTCTTCTAATTCGGTAACAATAAAGGGTCAAAATACAGTAGATATAGATGGTGGAGAAGTTAATCTTACTGGAACTGTAAATTTAAACTCATTTAAAGGAGTAGAAGGATTTTGTAATATAACTAGTTGCTTATTTACAGGTGCTCCACACATAGTAAACAGTGTGCAAAAGTAGGTGAAAAATGGAAGCAATGACGACTTTGAATAGTTCTCAATTAGCAGATGAAATCCTTTTGAATATGCAAGAGGGAATCACAAATAGAGAAGATGCTATAAAAGGATTAGTAGCTGGAATTAATAGTTATTTAAATAGAGAAGTAATGTATTTTGGAAAGAGTGTAATTAATGGTATGTCACATAAGTATAAAGTATTTATTAATATAGATCCAAATAATATTTTTGCAAAAACACTATATGAAGAAGGTGATGATGCAAAAAAAGCTCTTGGTAAACTTGGGAAAGCTATTGAAGAAGAGATAAATAAAACAGAACTTCTTACCCTAGATTTGAATAGTTTGGGGATCTTGACAGAAACTAATTATATGAATAGTAATATAAATTTAGGTCTCTCTAGTGCTAAAACTAGGGGAGAAGCAATTGGGAAATTAGCTGAAGACATCTGTAAAGGCATTTATGCTCTTCCTCTAAATAGAGAGTCTAGTGTATTTATAGAAAGTGCATCAGCACAAAACAAACCTCAAAAAGATACTTGTCTTTTTACCATAAGGGAGGGATAGATGCAGAGTTGGGATTTTAGTAAAGGAGATATATCTTTTGATAAAAGTGGCTATCTGAAATTAATAGATAATGGAGAAGAACTTTTACAAAATATAAAATTAGAGTTAGAAACTAATTTGGGTGAATGGAAATTGAATACTAAGTATGGAATACCTTGGTTACAAGGGGAAAAATCTATACTTGGAAAAAGAGATAATAGAGAAATAAGAAAACAAATTATACAAGAAGTAAATAAAATTTTGGAAAAAAGAGAAGAGATAAAAGAGATAAAGGAAATAGAAGTAAAGGCAGAAAATAGAAAAGTTTTTATAACTATAATAATAAAGTCAATATATGGAATAGGGACTTTAGAGGTAGAAGTAGGTGAAGATATATGATATATGGATTAACTCAAAATGGATTTAGGACTAAATTATATGAAGACATATTTGAAGAGATGAAAGAAGAATTTTTAAAAGATTTTCCTAGTGCAAATACTAGAGATGATAATCCAGCAATAATCTTTTTGAAAGTAAGTGCAATGCAGGCAGCGAGGTTATGGGAGAGTCTTGAAAGTGTTTATAACTCAAAATATGTTTCTACTGCAAAGGGATTTTCATTGGATTTTTTATGTAAAACTATAGGAATAAGTAGACGTGGAAAAACTCCAGCAAGGGGAAAAGTGAATATAATTAGTAAAAATAATGCAGTTGTAAACCTTCCTAATAAATTAATATTCGAAAGTGAATATGGGACAAAATATGAAAGTGTTAATTTTGGGGGCATTGTATTAGATAATACTAATAACTTTGCCTGTGAAGTAGAAGTAAAAAGTGTTGATTTGGGAGACAAGTATAACCTCGAAAAGGGCAGAATAAAAAATATAATAGGAAGTTATGAAGTAGAAGTGACAAATAATAATCCAATAATTGGTGGGCAAGATGTAGAAAAAGATTATGAGCTGAGGCAAAGGTATTACGACTCCGTGAGTAAATCAGGTGGTGCTAACCTAAAGAGTATAGTTGCAGCTGTAAAACAGAATACAGGAGCTGAAAAAGTAGTTGGCTTGGAAAATAGTTTGGATACTCATAATGAAATTACAAACTTACCACCTCATTCTGTAGAGTTAATAGTAAAAGGTGGGAGTGACAATGATATTGCAAATACTATATACCAAAAAAAGTCAGCAGGGGTAAAATCTTGTGGTTTTGATTCTTTAGGAAATGAAAACAAAGCAATTATTATTGATGGAAATGAGATTAGGTTTACTAGACCAGCAGTAATAGAACTAAAAGTAGAAGTGCAATTAGAGGTAGATAGTACTAAATATTCAAGTGAGTACACAAATATAGTAAAAAATAATATTTATGATTATATAAACTCCATAGAGATTGGAGGAGTAATTAGCTATAATAAACTTCTGTCAAAAATTTATCAAAACATAGATGGAATAGTAAACTCATTATTAATATTTGGGAAATTAGGAGAAATATTAGGTAAAAAAGATATTAAAGTTGGTATTAGAGAGTTTGGATCAATAAACAAAGAAAACATTAAAATAGAAATAGTTTATGTGGGGTAATGTATGAAAACATTTGATGAAATAATAAATTATTTGCCCATGTCAATAAGAGGAAAAGATGCAAAAAACACAAATGTCGCCAAATTGATAAAAATAGTTTATGAACAACAAAAGATATTAGAAGAAGAAATTAAGAAAATAATCAATTTAGAGTATTCTGAAGAGAATAGTTTGCATCTAGAACATCTAGATGAATATAGTTTGGAAAGGTTAGGAAATAACTATAGTGTAAATAATAAAGGTTATGAAAAAGAACGATACAGACGTTATCTACTTGCTAAAATCAATTCATTTATGAGTATGGGTAATATAGAAAGTATAGAAAATCTTCTGATGGTGATTTTTGATTGTGTCAAAGAAGATTTTGAAATATATGATTATACAAATGGAAACTTTAAACTGATGTTAACTAGGGAAATGTCGGGAGTAGAAGTTAAAGAAAATGTAGATTTATGTAGAGCAGCTGGGATAGGATTTGTAACAGCACTATATAGTAAGGGAGAAATAAGGGTAGAAGTAAATAATTATATAAAAGAAAAACCTATCAAAGTCATAAAAAAATATGATATTAAAAAATTCCTTGCAAGAGATATGTGGAAAGTAAATGAAGGAATAATAGCAAAAGAATATATAGCAAGAGATAATTTAATATTATCTTTTACAGGAGGTATATAAGTGGGATTGATTAAAAGCAATATACATAGAAAAAAAATAGCTGATAGATTGAGAGGGGAAATATTAAATCTATCTAAATATGAATATTTTCAATTAGGAGAAGGTGGTAAAATAAATGGAGTTTTAGTTTCAAGCAATGGAAATACAAGTTCATTAAGAGCAAAAGTTGGATTGGATAGATACATATATGAAATAATAAGGATTAATGATTATGAATATATCTATAGGTTAATTATTAACACAAATATAAATACAGAATTAGTAGGTAAAGATATTACTGAGATGGGATTGTTTGATGAAGATAACGATTTGTGCTTTATAGAAACTTTTGAAGGATATGGTCCATTACAAAGTAATCATCAATATGAATTTGAATTTAGAATTTTTATTAACTAGGAGGTGAAAGATGGCACTGAATGAAACAAAAAATAAAATAATCGCAGAAGATAGAGAATGGTCAAATGAAATAATTGCTGTTGAAGATAATAAAACTACTATGGTAGAAGGTTATAACAGTATATATCAAGACTTGTTCAATAGAGTAAAAAATGTAAGAAATACTTTCTTGGGAAGAAAAGTAATAGCAGGAAATGGACTAGAAGGTGGTGGAGACCTTACTACTGATAAAACTCTCAGAGTAAAAGCTAAAGATACAAGTATTATTGTAGAAAGTGGAGGAGTATCTGTTAATAAAACAGATATGTTAAATGTATCGAATAGTCAGATTTTGGCTAGTGCTAAAGCAGTAAAAGAAGTAAATGATAAAAGTGAGTTACATATAAGTAAAAGTGACAACCCTCATGGAGTAAGTAAAGAACAAGTTGGACTAGGAAATGTAATGAACTATCCTTCATCGGATAAGTATAAAATACTAGATGGTGATGGAAATAAGTTCTCCTTACAAAAATCTATAAAAATGATGTTTGATGAGTTGAAAAATGAATTGTTTAATCAAAGCTTGATTGGAGAACCCATTCTGACTCTTTGTGATGATTTACCAAATTTAGAAGACTTTACATGGTGTGATGGGAAACAACTTAAAAAATTCGATTACCCAACCTTATGGCAAAGGGTAGAAAATACAGTTAATATGGCAAAAGCTAAAGTAGATAGTGGAGAACTAGTTTATGGAACTTC
>CAZHXU010000063.1:0-13656 GCA_964536535.1 uncultured Fusobacteriaceae bacterium | reverse complement strand
ATCTTTTAAGATTTTATAAACCAATTTGGAACTTCAAGGTTTATATGTATACCTAAAGCTTCTATAATAACTTCATGGGAAAAGAGATGCATCTTTCCATCTATACTTCTACCATACTTTTCATCCCCAACTATGCTGTGCCCAATACTACTCAGTTGAATACGTAGTTGATGTGTTCTGCCTGTACCGAGAATACCTTCCAAAAGGGTATAGTTATCAAAAGTTTTTAAAACTTTAAAAGAACTTCTACTCTCTTTACTTCCTTCTACCCATGTAGAATACTCCCTTACACCTCTGTTATCTTTTAGAAGATATGAAGAAATATCAAAATCTTTTTCTATACAACCTTCTACAAGGATATAATATTTTTTTATGACTTTTCTTTCTGATATAAGTTTACTTAATAATCTAGTAGTTTCTATATTTTTTGAACCAATAATAAGACCAGAAGTACTTTTGTCTATACGATTAACAAAAGCAAAAGTTTCATTGTCAAAATAAGACTTTAGCATTTCACTCAAACCATATTCATGACTACTCCCTTTATGCATAACAATATCTGATTTTTTATTAAAAATAAGTATATTCTCATCTTGAAAAACAATAGAATCTTCTATCATTTTTTTTTCTTTCTCAGAAAGTTCAAAGTTTTTTTTCTCTTCTAGATTGAGACTTTCTTTGATATATATTAAATCATCTTTTTTTAGTCTGTAATTTTGTTTTACTTTTTCAAAATTAATTTGAATCTTTCCATTACTAATATATTTAAATAAATCATTCATATTCACAACAAATTTTTTTCTCAGATATTTATCTAATCTAGTATCTATATATTCATCTTCTACTTTAAATTTCATAATGCCTCCTATTTAATACTAATTATTATAACATCAAATGAGAAAAGGAAAAAGTCTAATTATATTAAGAAAGTAAATTTATTTGTCAATATAGAATCTTTTCTATTAATATGATAAAATATACGAAAGAATGGAGGAATTATGAAAATACTAAAATTTATAGGAATATTTTTTCTAGGTTCATTTCTTTTATATGGAATATTTATTATAATTTTTGCTAGAATTATGCAAGTTTCTGGAACAATAAAAGATAAAGATGAGATATTAAACAAAATTCCTGATAAAGGGCAAGATGTTGGTGGAGGTTATTATAGTTATTGGGAGATAATTCATCCTAGTTTGAGAAAAGATAAAGAATTTATGAAAAAACTAATAGAAAAAAATCCTAAAATGGCTTCGTATGTATTATATTTACATAGGGGAAATAGGGAACTTAATGAAATATTACTTAAAAATTATGAAAAAAGTTCTCATTTTGCCATGGATAAAGAGTTTATAAATGAAGAAGCTATTTTTGAAAAGATTTATACTATGGATAAAAGTATAATGACTAATAAAGAATTAGATGAAAAATATAGAAAAAATAAGGATATTTTTGAAGAGTTATATAAAGAAAAATCAGTTTTTATACTTGGAATGGACAGTGTTTATAGTGAAGATGACGAAGTAGTAGCAGAGATATTAACAACTAATCCCCATGGATTTAATGAATCATTTTTGAGTGAAAAATACAAAGATAATATAGATTTAGCCATAAAACTGGTAGAGATAGACAAAAGTATAGTAGAAGATATGAATCCGCTTATAAGATATAATGAAGATTTTAAAGGAGCTTTGTTGAATAAGGGGATAAAAATAGATTAAGACACAGGGGGAAATATGAACTACAAAGTAGCACTATTTGATTTGGATGGGACACTGACTGATCCCAAAATAGGAATATGTAAAGGAGTACAATATTCATTAAAACATTTTGGAATAGAAAAAAATGATATTGATGAATTTGAATATTTTATAGGTCCACCTCTACAAGATTCTTTCCTAGATTATATAGGAAGTGATAGGGTAGAAGAAGCTATAGCAAAATTTAGAGAGTACTATAACGATATAGGAATATTTGAAAATACACCATATGATGGAGTAGAAGATTTACTTAAAAACCTAAAAAATAGAGGAGTAAAACTTGGTATTGCAACAAGTAAACCAGAAGTGATGGCTCTAAGAGTACTCGAAAAATTTAATCTGAAAGGATATTTTGACTTTATAAAAGGTGGAGATTTGAAAGGAAAAAAAGTCCATAAAGAATATATTATTGAGAAAAATTTAGAATTTTTTGATGATTATAAAAAAGAAGAAATAATTATGATAGGTGATAGGAAATTCGATATAAATGGAGCTAAAAACTTTGGTTTAGACTCGATTGGTGTTACATTTGGATATGCTCAAGAGGGTGAATTTGAAGAATTTAAACCTAGTTATATAGTTAATAAAACTAGTGAAATAGAAGAAATTATATTAAAAAAAGTTTTTAACTACTAAGCCTCTTTAGGCTGTAGACAAATGAAATTTGTTTGACTAATTTTTATAAAATTAGTTTTTTACTTTAAATTTAAAAAGAGTCTGAATTAAGCAGACTCTTTTTTAGAACGACATTTAAGAGGGTTAGGGGTTTGTATCTAACATTTTCTTATTAAAAGTATACTTTTTTTCTTTTACTCTTTCTAGTTTCCCAAATAAAAAAAGTCCTAATCTGTGATAAAATAGAAAAAACCACAAAAAATCAAAAGTTATTCCGAAATATTTTTGATTTTTATATGGTTAAGAAAAAAATATTACATATTTTTTTATCTAATCTTCTTTGTCACTTGCAAGTATGAGAGCTCCCATTGAACCTTTTGTTAATTTATGCTCTATATTAAGTTTTGGAAAAGTTCTAGATAATACATCCATTAAACCTTCTAGATACATTGGAGAATTTACAAATAAACTTCCATTTAATACTAATGAAAAATCATCAGATTGGAGTTTTTTTGAAAGAGCTCGTACTGATTTTACGTGCTCTTCAAAAGAGTTGTTTACAATATCCATTGCAACTTTATCTCCTTTGTTTGCAACTTGACAAACAAGCTGTGCTGAAGAAGCAAGTATTACATTGGAAACAGATGGTGAGTAGAAGTAAGTAATAATTTCTTCTACACTAGAAGCATGAAACTTCCTCTTAAATGCAGTTAATAACTCTGTTTCAGGTCCTCTTTGATCAAAAGCATCAACTACAGCAATAATTGCTTCTTTTACCAAATTATATCCACTTCCTTTATCACCAAGTTTTGCACCCCATCCACCTACTCTATGAAGATTTTTAAATCTATCAAAACCATATAATATAGATCCAGTTCCAGCAAGTAATATTGCACCTTTTTTTTCTTTGTAACAAGCAACTAATCTAGTAACAGAATCGTTACATACAACTAATTTATTTCTATAATTTAAACTACGGAAAATTTCTTTATACAAAACTCTTTCAGAAGGAGTAATTATACTTCCAGAAAAACATATACCACTTATCTGATCCAAACTTATTTCAGCTTCACTAAGACATATATCGATAACTTTTTTTATTTCTTCTTTTGTAGAGTCTAAGCCATAAACATAATGGTTCATAGGTCCAACTTCTACCTCAAACTCCACCTTATCAATATATCTGCTAAGATAAGCAACAGAACTTCTAACGCCACTTTCTATACCTAAGTAATACATTTTTCTCCTCCTAAAATACTCTTTATACTAGTTTACAAAATTTTCAAAAAGATTTCCATAGAAAAAGCTTATTTCCAAATAAATTTAGAAATAAGCCATAATTAACAAGATTTTCCAATAACAGAACTTTATATTAAGCGATTATGAAAATGGTTTTTATTACAACATGGAAAATCTATTTATTTAATTACTTTTAATTTGAATCTCTCCCAAGGTAAAATAGTATCTAGTAGGTTCAAATCTTTTTCATCTACTTGCCCAATAACACTAATTTTACCATTGTTTTTTCTATCAACAAGAGCAATATGAAGTTCACCAGCATATCTACCGTATAAATAGCTGTCTACTAAAACATCTCCTCTTTTGATAAAAGTTTCATTGTACAAAGGGACTTTTTTATCAGCAGCTATTTCTCTACTATGTGTAGATCTTATAACTCTATCTGAAATATCCCCTCTTCTAAAGTGATTGTTATAATTTACAATCTCTTCAAAAACTTCATCTATGTTAGAATCTAATTTAATATTTAATTCTAATATATTTCTATCTAAACGTCCCAAAATTTCTAGCTCTTCATCTGAAGCAGGGTAGTTTCCAATGATTACATCATCGATAATTCCAGTTTGGTAAAGCTCCTTACACTGTACATCAACTGGTAAAAATCTATGATTTTCAACTGTACATATACCTTCTTCTACTGGCCAAGGACCAAGTGTTCCTACTTGAGAAGAGATAAATGCAGCAGTTCTAAGTCCTTTATCTTTAAATTGTTTAGTACACTCTAAAAAGAACTTCCAAGATAATCCAGTTCCTTCATGGGGGTAAAAGTTATGACAACCAATTAGTGATGGTAAATTTGGCCTATAACATAAAATATTTTCTAAAATTTTTGTACCCCAACTCATATTTAACTCTATTAATAATCCATAAGGGTTAAATGTCATATCACTTTCTTCTTTCCCAGAAAAACCTTCATCTATTCTTAATCCACTGACACCTAATTCATAAAACAATTTCAAATCTTTAGTATCAACACCTAAATCTTTAAAAACTTTTGGATTTACATCCATTATTACTTCAATATTATTCTCTTTAGCACAAGCAATAATTCTCTTATATTTTGAAAGTGCTTCAACTTTATCTTCTACAGATAACATACATGTAAAGAGTCTGTCAAATCCATTTTTTCCAGCTTTATTAATGTAGCTAATTACTTCTTCTTCTTTTGTATGATCTGGATAAACTGATATTCCTAATTTTCTCAATTATAAACTCCTCCTAATCTATAATGTTACTGTTTCTGATTCTGACTCAGTACCTTCTTCTACAGAACTTTTACTCATTAGTAAAAATGGTAAGTAGATAAAGATACCAGTTGCAATGTTAACTATTTGAAGTAATGAACCTCTAATAGAACCAGTTGCTAAATAACCAGAGAATACAGGTGGCATAGTCCAAGGAACTATTGCAATTGTTTTAGGTACTAAACCAGTTGAGATTGCAAAATAAGTTATAAATGTAAGTACTACTGGTGTTAATACAAATGGAATAATGAATATAGGGTTAAGTACTATTGGTAATCCGAACATTATTGGTTCGTTAATATTAAATATACCAGGAGCACTTCCTAACTTGGCAATCATTTTTTGCTCTTTTTTCTTAGAGAAAGCTAAGATTGCAAGAACTAAACATATTGTTGCTCCACTTCCACCCATAAATATAAATGTTTCAAAGAATTGTAGAGTAACTACATTTGGTGGAGTAAGTCCTGCTTGGAAAGCTGCAAGGTTAGCTTCAGATGCAGGTAAGAATAAACTTCCAGTTATTGGTGCTAAGATATTTGAACCATGTAGTCCAAATGACCATAATAATGAGTTAAGGAATACTAATAAAACAGCTGCTCCAACAGTATTACTAAGTCCTCCAAGTGGTCCTTGAATCATATTGTATATTGATAAATGTATATCTTCTATTCCAAATTTTAAAGTAGTAACTTTTATTAATCCAAATAATACTACAACAATAAATGAAGGTAATAAAGCTGCAAAAGATCTAGCAACAGCAGGTGGTACACCATCAGGCATTTTGATAATTAATTTTTCATTACCAAGTAATCTGTTAAATAAATCTGCTGATCCAAGAGCAACAAATATAGAAACAAATAATCCTCTAGCACCAAGCCAAGCAAGTGGGATTCCACCATTTACCATATTAGTAACAGCAAGTAAAGACGCAAGTGCAACTATTGCAGTAGCAATAGGATCTTTTCCATTTTGTTTACCAAAGTTATACGCTACAGAAGCACAAACTAGTAATGATAATACACCAAATGATACATTTGATAAGATATTACCTAACATTTGCCAATTTGGTCCAAGTAATCCAGCCATAAATGTTTGATAAGGATCTGTTGCTGCATCTGATGTAAATTGTAAATAGTTAATTAAAACTCCAAATGACCCAAGAATAATAAGAGGCATAACAACTACAAAACCATCTCTAATTGCAGATAAATGTTTTTGAGTACCAACTCTTCCAGCTAACGGAACAAAATGTTTTTCCATCCAATCCATAAATTTTTTCATCGTTTTCTCCCTTTCCTAACTAAACAATTTAATAGTGTACTTTATCGCGAATGAATACACTAGTTTTCGAACAATAAGAACTTATTTGATACTAGTTTACACTATTACACTCTATTTGTAAATAAAAAAATAAAATAAATTTCAAAATTTTTCTATAAAATATTAAAAAAAGTATTTTTTATAAGAAAAAATTTAAAGAAAAAATTCTTTTTTAAGGGTGTAAATAAAGAAAATAGTAATAAAAAAAGAAGTTGCTAAAGCAACCTCTAGAGAATCTTGTTTTTTTAAAAAAATTATATATTTTATAAAATCTTAAAAATAATCTATGTAAATCAAATTAATTTATCTAAGTATTTTTTACACTATTACACCTTGTGAAGATAGTATTAAGTTTATAACCTTCATTAGACATATTTACTGCTTTTAAAAGTAGAGGTAAGTTAACAGGTGAAAGAGTCATAATTTTATTATCTAATTCTTTTTCGAGTAAACTTTGTATACTTTTTAATTCTCCCATATCAACTAATAATAATACACCTAAACCTTCGTCAAAAATAGTAATTTGACTTTTTAAAGTATCATATAAGTTCTCAAAATTGTGAAAATCATACAAATCAAAAGCAAGAACTAATTCTCCACCAAATCTTTCATTAACATAGTCACTCATACTAGTTGCTATTCCTTTTCCATGACAAACTACAATAATTTTGACTTTTTTACTTTGAGTAAATTCTTCATTTTCAAGGAAAAATAAAGATAAAATAGCAATTTCATCTTGAGATAACAAACCTAATTTGTGAGAAAGTAAATCTGTTAATTTTTGACTTTTTTCAAAAGCATCTGAGTAATTACGTTCTAAAAACTTCTTTTTTGTATATGTAATATTTATGTTTTTTTCTTTACGATAAATAATTCCTTCAAAATGTTTTATAAGTTTACTTCTACTTACTCCGTGAGTATAAGGAGAAAAGTCACTATCACTCTCTATCACTTCCATAACTTCCTTTAATAAACGTGAACTATCAATTTCCAATTTTTCACTTTTATCAAGGGAAAAATCTTTTAGGTACTTATCAAGGTCATCCAAAAGAGTTTTTCTAAGTTCAATATTATTCTTAGAATAACTACTAATATCTATATTCTGTTCAATTATTTTTTCCAAAAATTCATTGGAGTTACTAGGACTATTTCCTTTGTGCGAATACTCTATTACTTCACCTTTACTTGCTAAAAGGCTTTTTATTTCAAGAAGATTTTCTTCAAGAGAAAATATACCTATGGCAATATGTTTTGCTAAATGACTGTATTTAATAAGTAAATATTCTTTTTGTTCATTAACAAAATCAAGATAAGCATTTGCAACTATCCATTGTATATCGGCTTTTAGTTGAGTAATATTTCCTTCGGGTTTATAAAGCAATAAACTTTCAACAACTTTTTTTTCCATAAAAAGACTTTTATTTAAGTTTATAACTTCATTATCCAGTAATTTTTCTATTAAAAACAAACGTTCTTCAAAAGTCCATTTGTTAATATTTGGAATTTGTATTTGGTGTTGTATATATTGATTATAAAGGTCTTTTAGGGTAGAAGAAAAGTTTTTTATACCCATAATTAAAAGAGTTTTGTTAACATTTGATTTAGTTAAGCCTTCAATAAAAATTTCTACTAAAAGTTTATTTTGATCTTTTAGAGTCAAATCATCTAAATTAGTTAAATAAATAAATCTATCTGTTTTTTTTATAAGTTTACCTTCAATTTCTTCAAAGGGTTTTAGTAAAAAAAGTAATTTATCTATATTATCTTTGTATTCAAAAGCATTAATAAAAATATATTCAGAATCGTCATTAAATGTGCCAAGTTCCCGAGCATATCTATACATAGCTTTTGAAAAATCTTTTTTACCACTCCCTCTTTCTCCAGTCAAAATAGTATTTAATCCATAGGGAGGATATTGAAGTAAAGCTTTGGCACTTTTTATAACTTCTTTCAAAGCATTTTTTGATCCAAATAACTCTTCAAAAGCAACAAAATTTAATAAGTTATTTTTATCCTCTTTTCTAAATTCAATAGTATTATAAAAAACAGGTCTAGTACCGTATTTACTTACTTTGTTTTCTTTATGTAACTGATTTAATAATCTACTAATATTAGGTCTGTCATCACCTAAAAAATCACAGATTTCTACAGCAGAAACACCATCTTTTTTCTTATTTTCTATATCTTTTAAAGTTAAGTAAATTTTGTCTATTTTTCTCATTTGAAACTTCTCCCCACAATATAGTCTTACTAATATATAGTATAGCACTTATTTACTATTAGTATCAAATAGGATTTTTAAATAAATGAAAAAAAGAGACTAATTTTGTAGTCTCTAATTAAACATAATTAAAATATTTAAATAACACTTTAGTTGTTTTTAGGTAATTTATCCATGTTATCATAAATAGTATTAATAAGATTTAGGGCTTTATAGTAACCTTCTACCATAGAATTAAGTCTTCCTAATTCTAATTTAGTATTTCTAAAACTTTCTTCCATCTTATAATTACTTAGGTATTTATAATAAAGATTTAAACTTCCATTACTATAACTAATTCTTATATCTTCATCATCTATTTCTAGTGTTTCCAAAACTTTTAGAGTTACTACATCTTCATCATTAGTAAATAAAGTGAATTTTCCAAAATTCCCTTTTCTCTTTAGACCCATAAATTCTTTACTTTCAAAATCGATAGTTGTTAAATGAAAGTCTTTTTTAGCAAGTTTTGTACTTTCAATAGAGATATAAATCCCTCTATTGGTAATTGTAATTCTTTCTTCTGTTTCATTTTTATTTATATATCTATGGTTATTTATAGCAACTTCTCCAACTCTATAAACACCTCTATCAAGTCTCATATAAAATGAATAATCATTTTCTATTGAAACCATTCTGTTATTACTACGTATACCAAATGTTTCAGCAAAAACAAGTTTTTTATTAAAGTATATTCCACTAATAAGACCATGACCTTTATTAAGGTTTTTATCACAAGCTAAAAACACTTCGTTTACTTTTGCTCTATATACTTTTATCATAGACTCAATAGGTACATCAAACTTAATTTTGTTTCTCATATACCATAAAAGTGAACCACCTACACCAATTAAACCAATCATTCCACTTACATAATGATTGTCATTTATAACAGAATTAGTAATAGCTAAAGCTATACTTCCACTGCCAAGATAAAACATTCTATTATCCCAAATCTCTCTTTGACTTACACTCACTTTAGCATAGTCTTTAAATATATCATAAGCGTCTTTTATTCTTTTTTCTAACATAATATCCTCCTTAGCCATTGTACAGAATGACATTTGATTATAACACAAGTATTGAATTAGTCAAATTAAATTTTGACTAATAATAAAGCAAAACTTCTTTATAACAAGACCTTTTTAAATTTATTAAATTCATTTTTTGATAAAACTAAATTTAAAAGGAGTATGTTGAGGTAGAAGTATTTATTTTCTTCTTTGAATCTATTAAATAAATCTAGGAAAATTTAAAATTGTGAATTTAAACAATGAAAAGTTTTCAAATTTAAAAGTGTTTCTAAAGAATAAATAATTTTAAATCTTTTTTATGTTTTTTTTGTGTATAGTGTTTAAAATTGGAAAGAAAAATAATATATGTATATACTACTTTGTACTCAGATTCACAATTTCTTTCATACTTTTTTTCAAAAAGTGTACATGATATAGAGTAATAATTGTATTTGGTTTCAAAAAAAGACCTTGACTTTTTTTGGTAAGTATACTTATACAAAACAGAAATCTTCCATAAATAAACGGACAAAAAAATATAATTTTTTTTCAATCTCTAGCCATTGATAATCAAGGAGTTTTACTTTACAACAAAAAATAAAGACCCAATATATAGTGTTTAATCTTGATTTATAACCCTAAATATTGTAAAATTAATCATGTCGACAGAATTGAAATTGAAAGGAACGGGTAATATGCAAGTAATAAAAAGAGATGGTAAAATCGTTAATTTTGATAGAACTAAAATTGAAAATGCGGTATTAAAAGCGTGTAGAACAGTTGGAAGAAAAAGTTGCGATAGCATACTTTCAATTGCAGCAAAAGTAGAAAATAACCTATTAAAAAATGATAGTGAAAATATAGAGATAGAAAAGATACAAGATCTTGTTGAAAAAGAACTTATGCATATAGATGAAGATGTAGCAAAAGAATATATCCTTTATAGAAACAAGAGAAATAGAATCAGAAGGAATAATATCTACAAACAAATAGATGAAATGATACAAGCAAAAAAGAATGACCTTACTAATGAAAATGGTAATATGAATTCGGAAACACCAAGTGGAATGATTAGTAAAGTTGGATTTGAAAGTGCAAAAGAATTTGCCCTTGATAGTTTGTTATCATATGATAATAGAATGGCTCATGAGAGAAAAGAGATACATATACATGATCTTGATTTCTACCTTACAAAATCACTTACTTGTATCCAAACAGATTTATCAAAAGCATTTAAAAATGGGTTTAATACAGTAAATGGTGGAGTTAGACCTCCAAAAAGAATATCAACAGCAGCAGGACTTGCAGCTATATCTATCCAAACATCACAAAATGAGATGCATGGTGGACAATCTATACATGCTTTTGACTTTTATATGGCTCCATATGTAAAAATGAGTTTTGAAGAACATTTTAAAGAAGCTCATAGATTCTTTATGGATAAAGAAGTAGAAGAAGTTAATCTTGAAATAACTGATTATGAAGAAAAAGAACTTGATGGACTTGAAGGTCTTTCAAGAGTAAAACAATATGCAATAAATCAAACTGTAAGAGAAACTAAACAGGCTATGGAAGGACTTATCCATGACCTTAATATAATGAATAGTAGAAGTGGAAACCAAGTTCCATTTTCATCTATAAACTTTGGTACAGATACAAGTGCAGAAGGAAGAATAGTAATAAGAGCTTTCTTAGATGCTGTAAATAACGGTGTTGGTAATGAGAGAAAAACAGCAATATTCCCAATATCTATATTCAAAGTAAAAAAAGGGATAAATAGACTAGAATCAGATAGAAACTATGACTTGTTTATGTATGCACAAGAAGTTACATCAAGAAGATTTTTCCCTAACTTTATAAACTTAGATGCACCATTTAATCAAAACGAAAAATGGGATATTAATGATCCAAGAAGATGGTACTATGAACCAAGTACTATGGGTTGTAGAACTAGAGTGTATGAAAATAGATTTGCTGATAATAGTTCAGTAGGTAGAGGAAATGCGTCATTTACTTCTGTAAATATAGTTAGAATAGCAATTAAAGCTATGAAAAATTATGCGAATTTTGGTGAGAGAAAAGAATTTTTCTATAAAGAACTAGACAGAGTAATGGATCTTGCTGCAAGTCAGCTAGTAGACAGATGGAACTGGCAAAAAACAGCAGTAGCAAAACAATTTCCTTATGTTATGAAATACCTTGCTGAATTTAATGACGGAGTAGAACCTAATACAAAAGTAGAAGATATTATAAAACACTTCTCATTAAGTATTGGATTTATTGGACTTGCTGAGTGTCTTGTAGCACTTACTAGTACAAAAGATGATAATGAAAATTATGTAAAAGGTACTCATCATGGTGAAAATGAAGATTCACAAAAACTTGGATTAGAAATAGTAGAATACATGGATAAAAAGTGTAAAGATTATGCAGATAAATTTGATTTAAACTTTGGACTACTTGCTACACCAGCAGAAGGACTTAGCCACAAATTTACAGATGCAGATAAGAGAATATTTGGAACTATAGAAGGGGTTACAGATAGAGAATATTATACTAACTCAAATCACGTACCTGTATATTATAAGTGTAGTGTGCTTAAAAAAGCAGAAGTAGAAGCACCATACCATGCACTTACATCAGCAGGGCATATCTTCTATGTTGAGATGGATGGTAATCCACTTGATAACCTAAAAGCAGTAAATAGAGCAATTGATTATATGCTTGACCTAAACATTGGATATGTATCAATAAACCACTTTGATAACTATTGTTTAGATTGTGGAGCACATTTCTATGATAGACAACCATCAGAGTGCCCTATATGTGGAAGTACTGAACTTGACATCACAGAAAGAATCACGGGATACCTTGTAGGAACACTTGATAAGTGGAATAGAGGTAAACATGCTGAGCAAAGAGATAGAGTTTCTCACGATATTTAAGTAAAGCTTAAATAAGTTAGTAATTAGGATTTAGTAATTAGCAGAAAAACAATTAATAATTTTATGTAGGGGTTTGTCGGTGACAAACCCTTCTGTGAATGTAAAGGGGAAATATGGAAATAAAAAAAGTTTTTTTATCATACTCACATGATACACCTCAACACAAAGAGTGGGTTTTAATGTTAGCAACTAAATTAAGAGAGTCAGGTATTGACGCCATTCTTGACCAATGGGATTTAGGGCTTGGAGATGATTTAGCTCACTTCATGGAAGTTAACCTAAAAGATGCTGACAGAGTTCTCATGATTTGTTCTGATAACTATGTAAGCAAAGCAAATAGTGGTGAAGGTGGCGTTGGATACGAAAAAATGATTGTTACTTCGAATTATATGAAAAATATAAATGCCAATAAAGTAATTCCAATCATCAAAAATAACAAGACTTGTTCAGTTCCTACGTTTTTGTCTACTAAGTTATATTTAGATTTCAATAATGAAAGGCTTTTCAGTGAAAAACTTGAAGAATTAATTAGAGCTATCCATGAGACTCCAGCACTTGAAAAACCTGTTTTAGGTTCAAATCCATTTAAAACAAGCATAAAAAATATTATAGAAGACTCTGGAAAAATGACTAAAAATAAATATTTTGATATTCTATTCAGTCATTCTAAAAAAAACAATTGGACTTTCAATGATGAATACGATAAAATTAATGATTTATTTTTAGATATTGCTATTTTAAATGAAGACTTAGATATAAAAATTGAATATGGAAGAATTCATGAGAAAAATTTTATTGAAACTTGGGCTAATGAATGGCCTGACCCTAAAGCTTCTAGTTATTACGTTGACTTTTACTACAACTCAACAAAAGTTGATAGTTATGTAATTGTTTGTATAGATGGTTTCAGAGGAAAAATTTTATTACCTTCTATGGATTCTAATGGAGATTATTACTACGACTCCTTCCATTATGACTTAGCTATATTTTTAGAAAACCTTTTTTCTGTTAAGGATAAAACCGTTGATATGGTTATTAATAGATTTGGCTTCCAAATTAAGTAAGACTTTATTATTTACAGTAATAAAGTTCTTGAGGAAGAGTATGCTTTCTATAAAACATATAGTTAATCATATAAAAATAACACGTAGGGGCGTATCGAAATACGCCATGTAGGGGTAGGTTTTATGCCTACTCTCA
>CAZHXU010000062.1:0-14047 GCA_964536535.1 uncultured Fusobacteriaceae bacterium | reverse complement strand
TCTTCTACCCCCTACCTCCCTTTATATACATACCTTCCAAATTAGTTTCCAAAGTTAAAAAAGTTAAGTGAAAACTGTATATAGAAAATTGCATATAAAATCAAAAAAAGATACGGTATCTTCTATATAACCTATTAAAAGGGAAGTTTTTATTTGAAAAGAGTAGAAGGGAAAGGGATGATTTACAGATAAATAAATTTGAGATAAACTCCTATTGCTGGACCAATAGTTCGAAATAATAACAAAATGATTTTATTAAAAACATTAGATAAGGAGTTTGGAGATGGATATCAGATACGCAAATCATCCAAGAGATGTAAAAAGATATACTACAGATGAAATAAGAAGAGATTTTCTTATTGAGAAAGTGTTTGAAGATGATAAAGTAAACCTTACTTATTCACACGTAGACAGAATAATTGCTGGAGGTGTGAAACCAGTAGAAGAGAGTTTGGAATTAAAAGGTGGTAAAGAACTTGGTTCTGAATACTTCCTTGAAAGAAGAGAACTTGGAATCATAAATATTGGTGGTGACGGTAAAGTTACTTTAGATGGTGTTGAATACGAAGTAAAAAGTAGAGATGGATTATATGTAGGAATGGGTGTAAAAGAAGTAAAGTTTGAGAGTACAAACAAAGAAAACCCTGCAAAATTCTATATTAACTCTGCACCTGCACACAAAGAGTACCCTACAGTAAAGATTGAGTTTGCAAATGCTCAACCTGTAAGACTTGGAACTGTAGAAAATTCAAATAAAAGAACTATCTATCAATATGTACATCCAAATGTATGTAAATCATGTCAATTATTAATGGGAATGACTATGTTAGATGAACCTAGTATCTGGAACACTATGCCTTGTCATACACATGAAAGACGTATGGAAGTATACTTCTACTTTGATATGGCAGAAGAAACAAGAGTATTCCATTTGATGGGAGAACCACAAGAAACAAGACATATAGTAGTTAATAATGAACAAGGTGTAATCTCACCATCATGGTCTATACATTCTGGTGTAGGTACAGGAAACTATACATTTATATGGGGAATGGTTGGAGAAAACCAAACATTTACTGATATGGATCATGTACCTATGGAAGATCTTAGATAGGAGGATATTATGGATTTTAATATGAATTTCTTTAATTTAGAAGGAAAAGTAGCAATGATTACAGGGGGTAATACCGGTATCGGTATGGCCCTTACAAAAGCACTTGCTATAGCAGGAGCAGATATATTTTTATATACATACTCTACTGAAAACTTGGAAGAGATAAGAGAATTTGTAGAAGATAAAGGTGGAAAGTTTGCATATGTAACAGGCAACCTAATGAACGAAGTAGAAGCAAGCCAAGGTGTAAGCCACTGTATAAGAGCATTTGGGAAGCTAGATATACTTGTTAATAATGCAGGAAGTATATATAGAGCTCCGTTACTAGAGGGCGAAAACAAAGGTTGGAAAGATATAATAGACCTTAATCTTAATGCTGTATATTACCTAAGTAAAGAAGCAGCAAAAGAGATGGTAAAAAATGGAAGTGGAAAGATAATAAATATTGCAAGTATGCTTTCATTCCAAGGTGGAAAGTTTGTACCATCATATACAGCAAGTAAACATGGTGTTGCAGGGTTAACAAAAGCATTTGCAAATGAACTTGCTGATAAAAATATCCAAATTAATGCAATAGCACCAGGATATATAAAAACAGCTAATACTGCTCCTATAAGAGCAGACAAAGAGAGAAACAAGAGTATTTTAGATAGAATCCCTGCTGGAAGATGGGGAGAAACAACAGACCTTCAAGGAGCAGTAGTATTCCTTGGAAGTAAAGCATCTGATTACCTAAATGGTCATATATTGGCTGTTGATGGTGGATGGCTAGTTAGATAGGAGGGGTATATGTCAGATAGGGGAATAGAAGGAGTAGAAGTAGAGGTAAAAGTAAAAAAGAAATCTACTCTGTGGACTAAAATAAAAAATATCTATGATAAAAATGAGTTGTATGTCATATTAGCACCCTTTATAATTTGGTATTTGTTATTCCAATACAAACCAATGAGTGGTTTAATAATTGCTTTCCAAGACTTTAATGTTTTTAGGGGAGTAAGTGGAAGTGAATGGATAGGTTTAGAAAACTTTAAAGACTTTTTAACTAGTCCGTATTTTTATACAACATTTAAAAATACTATGATGCTTAGTTTGTATGGTTTAGTATTTGAGTTTCCTTTTGCAATCATCTTAGCACTTATGCTAAATGAGATAAAAAACAAGTTTTTTAGGGGATTTGTACAAACAGTATCATTTATACCATATTTTATAGCAATAGTAGTAGTAGCAGGAATTACAGTAAATATACTATCGCCAAGTACAGGAGTAGTAAACTTAATCTTAGAAAAACTAGGATTTGAGAAACAATACTTCCTTGCAAAACCAGAGTTTTTTAGAGGGATATTTACTGGGATGAATATGTGGAAAAATACTGGATTTAATGCAGTTATCTATCTTGCAGCTCTTGCAGGAGTAGATCAGAACCTTTATGAAGCAGGAAAGATAGATGGTGCAAATAAACTACAACAACTATGGTATATCACGTTACCATCGATTATGCCAACAATAGTAGTAATGTTAGTACTTAGAATAGGTCAAATGCTAAATGTAGCTTTTGAATCAGTACTTCTACTCTATCAACCAGCTACCTATTCAACATCAGATGTAATAAGTACATATGTATATAGAACAGGTATGTTATCACAAAACTTTGGTCTTAGTACAGCAGTTGGATTATTTAATGCAATTATTGGGTTTATACTAGTTTATGGAGCAAATAAACTAAGTAAAAAACTAACTGAATCAAGTTTGTGGTAGGGAGGTAAAGATGGCTAAGATACAAAAAACAATGGACGAAAAAGTATTTCAATTTATAAATGTAATCCTATTATTAATACTTTCAGTTATGTTTATATATCCAATTATATATGTTTTTTCTGCAAGTGTAAGTAAACCTATCTTTGTAGAAACAGGAGCAGTAACACTGTTGCCAAAAGGTTTCTCATTTGAATCATTTAAAGAAGCATTTAAGATAGAAGGTTTGTGGAGAGCATACGGAAATACAATATTTATAACAGTAGTAGGAACTATAGTAAACTTGTTATTTACAGCAACTGGAGCTTATGTTCTAAGTAAACCAAGATTAAAATACAGAAAAGCAATTACACTATTTGTAATAGTAACTATGTGGTTTGATCCAGGGATAATACCTAGATACCTAAACTTTAGAGATCTTGGTCTTGTAAATACATATACAAGTGTAATTGTAGGTTTTGCAGTAAATACTTTTAATGTAATTATACTAAGAACTTTCTTCCAAAGTATACCTAGTAGCCTTGAAGAAAGTGCAAAAATAGATGGTGCATCTGAGATGCAGATTATGAGAAAAATATACTTGCCACTATCTAAATCGGCTCTAACAACAGTTGGTTTATTCTATGCAGTAAGTAGATGGAATGGATACTTTTGGACTATGGTACTTTTAACAGATGAGAAAAAAGCACCACTACAAGTATTCTTACGTAGACTAATAGTAGAAAAAGACATGGCAGGAGAAGCAGCACAAATAGTAACAAATGCAAGTGCAACATCACAGCAAACAATTATTTATGCAATAATAGTAATCTCCATTATACCTATGCTTATAGCATATCCATTTATACAAAAATTCTTTAAAAAAGGTGTAATGGTAGGTTCAGTAAAGGGGTAAAAGATGAATTTATTATTTGTATTTGGTGATCAGTGGAGACGAGATGCAATAGGAAGTAGGGGAGTAGAAGATGTATATACTCCTAATATAGACCAATTTGTTAGAGAGAGTATGGAGTTTACTAATGCTATCTCAGCAAATCCATTATCATCTCCAAACAGAGCAGCAATCTTAACAGGAAAATATCCTATAAAAACAGGTGTGTGGACAAATTGTAAACAAGGTCTTTCTTTAGAACTTAATAAAGATGAAAATTCCATAGGGAAAATCTTGAAAAATAACGGATATAAAACAGGATATATAGGTAAGTGGCATCTACAAGAACCAGATATGAATAAAAGTCCTAATCCAATATCAGGAGCAAAAGATTGGGACTCTTTTACACCACCTGGTCCCTACAGACAAGGATTTGATTTTTGGTATTCATATGGGGCTGACGATAGTCACCTAAGCCCCCATTACTGGCAAGATAGTCATGAGATGATAAAGATAAATAAGTGGTCTGTAGAGCATGAAACAGATGTAGCTTTATCTTTTATAAAAAATAATATAAAAGATAAATGGGCACTATTTTTATCGTGGAACCCACCTCATACACCCTTTGACCAAGTTCCTGAAAAGTATCAGAAACTATATGAGAATAAGGAACTGCGAGATAGGGAAAACCTTGACTGTGAATATGTAAGGGACCATACAAATAAAGTAGCTTTTAAGTTAGGAAAAGAAAAATATAGAGAACACAAGAAAAATTATTATAGTGCCATAAGTGGTATAGATGATAATTTTAAGAGGTTAATAGAGGAGTTAAAGGAAAAAGGAGTCTATGATGATACTCTTATTATACTAACAGCCGATCACGGCGAGATGCTTGGGTCACATGGTTTGTGGAACAAACATGTTTGGTATGAAGAAAGTATAGGAGTGCCATTTATTCTAAGATTAGGTAATAGATATTTGGGTAAAAACGACACAGTAATTAATGGAGTTGATATTATGCCTACTATCTTGTCCATATTAGGTATAGATATTCCAAAAGATATAGACGGGATTAGCATAGAAAAAACTATGCAAGGAGAGAAACTATATAACTATGGAATAGTAAGTGCCTATCCGGGGAAGGTAGAAGCAATAAAAGAATTTGAAAAAGCAGGAAAATCAAATCTTTCATATGGGTGGAGGGGAGTTAGAAGTAAAGATTATTTGTATGTAGTAAATAAAGGTTATGAACCTTTAGAAGAAGAAAAAGAGTACTTCTACAACTTAACAATAGACCCATATCAACTAAGTCCATTAAAAACTGGCCAAGAAGATTTGGAAAGAGAAAAGCATAGAACTATACTTAAAGAGTATTTGAAAGATACAAAAGATCCATTTGAATTTAATTAACTTTTCATAAAAAACTATAGGAGGCAATGATGAAAAAGAAAATTTTATTAGGAGCGTTTATTGCAGCAACTTTCTTAACTACAGCAAGAGAAGCACAAGCAGGTTTATTTGATTGGTTTAAAAAGGACAAAACGGAAAAAACAGCTGAAGAAACTATGCAAGGGGAGTATACAATCAGCAAAAAATCAATGGAATTAACAATATTCTCTATGGCAAGTGGAAAAATACTTGATCCAACTTGGCCAGTATACAAACAAGCAGCAGAAGATACTAATATTACCCTTAATAATGTTGTATCAAAAAATATGACAGATCAATTACAAGCATTTAATTTAATGGTTGCAAGTGGAGATTTACCAGATATTATCTCTATGCAATTTCCAGATGAATTAGAAAAATTAGGATTAGATGGTGGATTATTACCACTTAATGATTTAATAGATAAACATGCACCAAATTTAAAAGCATTCTTTGAAAAATACCCTAGATACTTTAAAGATACTAAAGCAGCAGATGGAAATATCTACATCATTCCAGATTATTATGACTGGTACAACTTAAGAACTGCACAAGGATTATTTATAAGACAAGATTGGTTAGACAAATTAGGACTTGAAAGACCAAATACAGTAGAAGAGATGTACAATGTATTTAAAGCATTTAGAGAACAAGATCCAAATGGAAATGGTCTTAAAGATGAGATACCATACTTTGACAGAACTACAGTTCTTGCAGCAAAAGAGTTATTAGGACTTTTAGGTGGAGAGATTTCATTCTATACAGAAGGAAAAGATGTAAAGTTTGGACCACTAGAACCAGCATTTAAAGAAGCAGTAAAAGAAGCAGCAAAATGGTATGAAGAAGGATTAGTAGATCCAGAATTATTTACAAGAGGATTTAAAGCTAGAGATTATTTATTAATGAATAACTTAGGTGGATCAACAATAGATTGGTTTGCAAGTACAAGTTCATACAATACTAACCAAGCAGTAATCGATAATAACAAAGATTTTGCATTTAAACCAATGGCACCAATTGAAGTAAATGGAAAAAGAATAATACCAGATGCAAGACCTACATTTACAGCAGGATGGTCTATATCAGCTACTACTAAAAATCCAGTAGAAGCAATTAAATACTTTGATTACTGGTTTAGTGAAAGAGGAAGAACTCTTACTAACTGGGGAATCGAAGGGGTAACTTATGAAGTAGTTAATGGAGAGAAAAAACTTACTGATGAGATACTTAACTCAGGATCTAACCCACTTGATGCTATAAAAGTACAAACTGGTGGATTATACTTAACTGGTACTCTAAGAGATGCAGAAGTAGAAAATATGATGATAAAAGATCAAGATACAAAAGATATGATAAAAGAATATATGGCTAATGGTTATGTACCTGAATTAATGCCTAGATTAAAATATAATGATGAAGAAAGAAAAGAAATCTACAAATTACAAGCAGATATCAAAACTTACGTTGATGAAATGGTACAAAAATGGATACTTGGAAGTGGAGATATAGATACTGATTTTGCTAAATTTGAAAAGAGATTAAAAGACCTTGGTATAGAAGAAGCATTAGATATAAACAATGCAGCTTATGGAAGATACTTAGGAAACTAGTATAACAAGGAGTAATATGGATAATATTATAAAGTGGGAGCAGCTTAATGCTGCTCTCTATAATACACTAAAAAAAATAGATAAAAACTCAAGAACATTTATAAAAAGATTTCCAGACCATGCCAGTGTTAATTATATCTATCCTAGAATCAAAAATGGAGAGGGTGACTGGTCAAGTGGATTTTGGACGGGTATGTTATGGCTTGCTTATGAACTTACTGGTGAAAAGAGATACAAAAAACTGGCAAGTAGCCATAAAAAACCCTTTAGAGAAAGACTTATAGAAGAGTTGTGTATAGGTCACCATGACATGGGATTCTTATTTAGCCCAAGTATGGTTGCTGAGTACAAAATAACTGGTCAAGAAGAAGCAAAAAGACTAGCTCTTGAAGCAGCAGATATATTAGTTGGCAGATTTACTGATAATGGTAACTTTATACAAGCTTGGGGAGAGTTGGGAGTAAAAGATAACTATAGATTAATTATAGATTGTCTTATGAATGTTCCCCTTTTAATATGGGCTAGTGAAGTAACTGGAAATAATGACTATAGAGAAAAAGCACTTAAACATATAGAAACAACACTTAATGTTATTATTAGAGAAGATGGTTCTACACACCATACGTACTTTTTTAATCTAGAAGATGGAAGTCCAGATAGGGGAGAAACAGGACAAGGTTATGCAGATGATTCAGCATGGGCTAGAGGTCAAGCATGGGGTATATATGGTTTTGCCCTTGCATATAGTTTTACCAAAGAGGAAAAATATCTAAAAGCATATAAAAAAGTAACAAATTATTTTGTGAAACACCTACCAAAAGACAGAGTGCCATATTGGGATCTTTGTTTTACAGATGGTTCAGGACAAGAAAGAGATACAAGTGCAGCAAGTATAGCTATTTGTGGAATACTTGAGATGGAAAAACACTTTGTTGATGATGAGATATTAGAGCATAAAGAAGCAGCTCTTACTATGATGGCTTCTTTAATGGAACATTATACAACTAAAGATATAGAAGAGAGTAATGGAATATTAACACAAGGTGTTTATTACATGAAAGGCGACGTTGGTATAGATGAATGTCTATTATGGGGAGATTATTTTTATGTAGAAGCCCTAGTACGTATCCTAAAAAAAGACTGGAAAAGATACTGGTAGATATATACTGAATGAATTAGGGCGGAGAGATTCGCCCTAAAAATATAAAGGAGATGTATATTTTGATAAACAAGATACTTTATGGTGGAGATTATAATCCAGACCAGTGGTTAGATGATAAAGATATAATCGATAAAGATTTTGAATTAATGAAAGAAGCAAATATAAATGTAGTTTCTTTAGGCATATTTTCTTGGAGTACATATGAAAAAGTAGAAGGTGATTTTACTTTTGAGTGGTTAGATGAAATTATTACTAGACTTACAAAAGAAAATATCTATTTTTTTCTAGCAACTCCAAGTGGAGCAAGACCAGCATGGATGGCTAAAAAATATCCTGAAGTATTAAGAACAAATAAAAAAAGAGAAAAAGAGCTTTTTGGTGAAAGGCATAATCATTGTTTTACTTCACCTCTATATAGAAAAAAGGTAAAAATCATAAATGGACTTTTGGCTAAAAGATATGGAAATGAAAAAAACCTTTTAGGGTGGCATATTTCAAATGAATATAATGGTGAATGTCATTGTGACTTGTGCCAAGATGCTTTTAGATCCTTTTTGAAGGACAAGTATAAAACTTTAGATGAATTAAATAAAAAATGGTATACAGCTTTCTGGAATAGTACCTTTACTACTTGGGAAGAGATACAATCACCAAGTCCTATAGGTTCCTTTAGTTTACATGGTCTTAACCTTGACTGGAAAAGATTTGTAACATGGCAAACAAGGGATTTTATGTTGGCAGAAATAGATAGTATAAGGGAATTTGAAGATAAAAAACCAGTTACAACAAACTTTATGGGAACTTTTGAACACCTTGATTACTGGAGATTAAAAGATGGTTTGGACATAGTTTCTTGGGATGCATATCCCCAGTGGCATATGGAAGAATCAGATATAGATGTAGGAGTAAAAGCTAGTTTTGATCACAGTCTTACAAGGTCTCTTTTGAAAAAACCATTTTTATTAATGGAAAGTTGCCCTAGTTCTACAAACTGGCAAGATATAAGTAGATTAAAGAGACCAGGTCTTTTGGAACTGGCTAGTATACAAAGTATAGCTCATGGATCACAGTCGGTAATGTTTTTTCAAATTAGAAAAAGCAGAGGAGCATCGGAAAAATTTCATGGTGCAGTCATAGACCATGTAAACCATGGTAATACTAGAGTTTTTAGGGAAATAAGAAAATTAGGTGAGAGGCTTAAAACTTTTGAACCACTACTTAGTACAATTAATAAACCTAGAGTAGCAATAGTATTTGACTGGGAAAATAGGTGGGCTATAAATGATTCACAAGGTCCAAGGAATATAGGTGTAAAATACCTCGAAGAAGTGGTTAAACACTATAAAATCATGTGGACTAATGGAATAGATGTAGATATAGTTTCTGAAGATTCAGACTTATCTGATTACGACTTATTAATTGCACCAATGACATATATGTTAAGGGAAAAATTCACAAAGGGAGTAGAAGCTTTTGTAGCAAAGGGTGGGACTTTAGTTAGTAGTTATTGGAGTGGTATAGCTGATGAAACAGATTTGTGTTTTATGGGAGGGTATCCTGGACCACTTAGGGAAATACTTGGAATATGGTCTGAAGAGATAGACGGACTTCGTGATGGTGAAAAGAAAAAGTTTAGTTACAAAAGTAAAGAGTATGAAGCAATAGAGTTTTGCGATTTAATCCACCTTGAAGGAGCAGAAAGTTTAGGTGTATATAAAGAAGATTTTTATAAAGATTATGTAAGTGTGTCAAAAAACACATATAAAAAAGGAAGTGCATATTATCTTGGGTGTAGAAGTGATGAAGTGTTTTTAGGTGATTTTTATAGGGATATATTAGATGAACTAAATATCAAAAATCCCCTTGGAATAGATATTCCCTACGGAGTAACTATGACTAAAAGGCAAGATGAAAAAAACGAATATATCTTTTTAATGAACTTTAATAATCATAAGGTAGAAATAGATAATATAACTAAAGAATTTATAGATATTGAAGATAAAAAAGATATAAAAAATAAGGTTTGTTTAGATAATTTTCAAATAAAAGTATTAAAAAGAAAATAAATAGTTGGTGATTATGAATAGATTTGTAGATAACTTATGGATTAAATATGGGAAAACAAAAGAAAAAGAAGTTTTTTTAAAGGAACTTAGAGAGTATTTTGTTCAGAAAGAAAAACTATATGATATAGGAAAAAACAAAGAAAAATTGTTGGAAAAATATAGTAAAAAAGTAGAAGAGAGTATAAAAGTTTCAAATAGGATACTTAAAGATACTTTTTTATTTAGGAACAAGTGGGATATGGAAAAAACAAATGTATCTTATACTTTTAACCAAGGGGTAAAGTGGGATATGGTAGCAAATGGTGATTTGGAATGGTGTTATATGCTCAATAGACACAAGTATTTTGAACACTTAGCCATTAGTTATTTTTATACAAAAGACAAAAGATACTTATATAAATTTGAAGAATTAATAGAGTCTTTTATAGATGATAATCATAATAAAAATCTTACTTGGCGGTCTATAGAAGTAGGAATAAGGATAGATAATTGGATTAGAACCCTTGAATATCTGGCACCCTATATTAGATTAGATTTGTTTGAAAAGATACTTGATTCATTATATGAACAAGGTTTATTTATTAATAAAAAGAAAAATTATTTTACATATACTAGTAATTGGGGGGTGCTTGAATACCATGGTTTATTTACTTTGGCAATATATATGCAAGGATTTGAAGAAACAAAAGAATTCTTAGAAGATTCTTTAGGTGTTATAAAAAAATGTCTTGAAAATCAGATACTTAGTGACGGAAGTCAATGGGAACAGAGTCCCCTTTATCATAATGAACTATTAAAATTAGTATTAAATATCATATATCTTTGTGAGAAGAATAATATAAAGATTCCCAAAACTATATTAGATAAGGGAGAGATGATGGTAGAAGCTAATTTGAAGTGGCTAAAACCAAATGGATATTTTCCACTAATGGGCGACTCAGACAACTTAGATACTAGGGATATTATGGCTATGGCAACATTAATATTTGGGAAAAAAGAGTATAGATATTATGGAAGTGATAAAGTTGATTATGACCTTGATAGATTATATGATAATGAACAAATAGAGTGGTATGAAAACTTTGAAGGTATAAAGAGGGAAGATAGTGATTATTTAAAGGACTGTGGATTAAGTATTTCTAGAGGAAAAGATTCGCATATTAACTTCTACTTAAACTCCCTTGGAGGTGGACACTCCCATGATGATATATTACACTTTTCATTTTATGCAAATAACAAAGATTATTTGGTAGATAATGGAAGGTATACATATATCGATAGTCAAGGGAGAAACTATTTTAAGTCAGCTCTAAAACACAATAGTTTTATGGTTGATAACTATGGTTTTAATGAATACCATGATTCTTGGTCAAATACTTTTGAAAGTCAGGTTTTTGGAAAAGAAGTAGACTTTGGAGACAAAATCGATTATTTAGAGGGATCTACACTTGCTTTTACAAGGTTAAAAGATCAAGTTGTAGGAAAGAGAAAATTAATACACCTAAAAGATGAAGGAATAGTAGTATTAGTTGATTATCTAAAGGGAAGGAAAAAACATAAGTACCAATTAAACTTTAATTTTGCCCCTATGGATATAGATTTTAGAGAGGGTAAAATATTCTTTGATAACTATAGATTAACGAACTTGGATAATATGGATACAAAAATAGTAGATACCTTTTATTCGCCTGAGTACAACATGAGAATAAAGAGTAAGAGGGTAGAATTATGCAAAAAAGGAAGTAATGAAGTATTTGTAACTTGTATACATAATGATAAAGTTAGGAAGATAGAGTATGTAGAAGTTAGAGATAGATTAGGTGTTAAAGTAGAAAAAAATATAGCTCTTGCAATTAAGATAGAATTTGATAGATACAGTTACTTAGTATTTGTAAGGGAAGATATGCAAAAAGGAACAAGTTTTTTTAGAGTAGAAGATGAATTTTATATAGATAAGTATAGAGTAGAAAAGGTGGATGAAGATGGAAAAGATATTATTAAGTGAAAAAGGTAAAGATTTTTATATTAATGGTGAAAAGATAATTATTTTATCTGGTGCTATACACTACTTTAGAGTAGTACCAGAGTATTGGAGAGATAGATTAATAAAGTTAAAAAATGCAGGATTTAACACTGTTGAAACATATGTACCTTGGAACCTACATGAACCAAAAGAGGGTGAGTTCAACTTTGAAGGGTTAGCTAACTTTGAAAAGTTCTTAGAAATATGTAAAGAGTTAGATTTATATGTAATCTTTAGAGCTACTCCATATATATGTGCTGAATGGGATTTTGGTGGATTACCATATTGGTTATTAAAGGATAAAAATATAAAGTTAAGGTGTAATGACCCATTATTCCTTGGGAAAGTAAGAAGTTATTTTGAAGAACTTCTACCTAGAGTAATACCATTCCTAGGTAAAAATGGTGGACCAATAATAGCAATGCAAGTAGAAAACGAGTATGGAAGTTATGGTAATGATACAGATTATCTACGTGCTATAAAAGCTATGATGATAGAACTTGGAATAGATACATACTGGTTTACTAGTGACGGACCAACTGATTATATGCTTGGTGGTGGAACTATACCAGATGGAACACTAAAAACTATAAACTATGGTAGTAGAACAGATGAGAGTTTTGAATTATTAAAAAAACATCAACAAGATAGACCAGAGATGGTTATGGAATACTGGATAGGTTGGTTTGACCACTGGGGCAACGACCACATAGTAAGAGATTGTGATTCGGTAATAGAAGAGTTTGAAGCAATGCTTAATAGAGGAGCAAGTGTAAACTACTATATGTTCCATGGAGGAACTAACTTTGCTATGTATAATGGTGCAAACTTCTATGACGGTGTATACCATCCTACAGCTACAAGTTATGATTATGATGCTTTGCTTACTGAAGATGGGAAATCTACAGAAAAGTTAGAGAGAGTAAAAAAAGTAATAGAAGATAGATTTGGGAAAGTAGAAGAGATACCTACAGAAGAGATAGTTACATATGCATATGGAAGGGTAGACTTTAGAGAAAAAGCAAGTTTATATACTAACTTTGACAAGTTCCCAGCTGAAGTATCTAGCCCAACACCACTTACTATGGAAGAACTTGATGTAGATTATGGTTTTGTACACTATGAAACTATCCTTAGGGGACCATTTGAAAAGAGTGAATTAACTATAGAAGGACTTAAAGATAGGGCATTAATCTACTTTAATGGTGAGTTTGTAGGAATAAAAGAGAGAAATAAAGATAGTAAAATAGAGCTTGAGCTGGTAGAAGCAGAAAATAAACTAGAGATATTAGTAGAAAACCTTGGACGTATAAACTACGGATTTGAAGTAGGAGAGTATAAAGGGATAACTGGTCATGTTAGGTTAGAGAGACAGATACAGTTTGGGTGGAAGATGAAACCTCTACCTATGACAAAACTTCCTAAACTTATATATGATAACAAAAACTTTGATAGAAGTGGATACTACAAAGGGAACTTTGAAATAGATAAAATAGGAGATACTTTTGTTAAGGTAGAAGGGTTTAAAAAAGGTATGGTTTATGTAAATGGATTTAACCTTGGGAGATTCTGGGAAAGAGGACCACAAAAAACTCTATACCTGCCAGGACCTATATTAAAAGAGGGAGTTAATGAGATAGTTATTTTTGCAGTAGAAGGGACAGAAGGTTATGTTGAATTAGTTGACAAAGCTGACCTTGGAGTAAAAAAGTACGCAGGAGAACTTGGCTAAGATAGTTAGTATTTAGGACTTAGTAATTAGCAGTAAGGGAAAAGATAAACTACAGAACTTTAAAGTACTAATACTTTTAATTCCGAAGAACATTTGCGATACTCTAAGGAGTCGAACTCTGCAGAGTAAGTTTGCCCTAGTTTAAGGAGTGAAGAATTTACGGCCATAAACAGGGTATCATGTGGACAAGAAGTTACAAGGACTGTAGCAACCCCCTCTTTTATTCTCCCCCTTCCAAAAAGGGGGAGTTAGTGGGGGTCATCTACTACTTAGCTATTATTCTTTGGAG
>CAZHXU010000061.1:0-14426 GCA_964536535.1 uncultured Fusobacteriaceae bacterium | reverse complement strand
TCAAAAGGAGTCCTTAGACTCCTTTAGTTTACCATTCTCTCATTCTAATTGCTTTTTCCAAATCTATATCAATCTTATAAAAATCTAATACAAGATAGTATTCATCAGCTAACTCTTCTCTACCTATAGTGTCTATATCTACATTTTTTTCTTCATCTAATTCATTTATTTTTATTACACTTTTATCAAGCTCATCTTGTATATCTATCTTTCCACTTTTTATATCTTCTTCATTTTCTTCAATAAAATTAATCAAATTAACAAATATTTTTTTCATATCATCTACTACTTCTTTGTAATACTCATCATTACTAAGATTTTTTAATATATCTCTTTCGTATCTCATTTTTCCTCCTATAGATAAAATAATATATATACAGAATCTGGATTTACATCTGTTTGTTCCGTTCTTATTAACCAATCTGTCAAATAACTGCTATGTTTTGTTACTATATCTCCGCTTTTCAAATCTTTTATTCCATATGGTTCGTTAATTAACTCTCCTACTATTTCATTCTTATCTGTAATATCTTTTATACCAAACCATAGATGCTCTTTTTCACCGATTTCTTCTACCTTATCTTCATCAACTTCTAATCCAAGTTTTACAAAGTATGTATAGTTATTTTCTTTGTTAGCAAAAGTATCTTTTAAATAATTAAATCTGCTTATTGCCATAGTTGCCATACGAAGACTTTCTTCATTACTATAAAAGAATACAGGGTTGTCTTCTATCTCAGGTACAATTACTTCTACATGACTAAGTATCTTGTTTTCATAATCATTTGGTGTTTGATACAGGTATAAAACTCCCGAAGGATCATCATGATTTTCCCTATCTTTTCCTTCACCAATAATTCCTTGATATCTTTCTACTTCTACTTCCCACGGCTTCCAAGTTAATACTATATTTCTACCTAAATAAAGTATCTCATCTTCTTTAGTCATTCCGCTACTAAGGAATCTATGAGCTGTAGCTTCTAATAACTGATAAAGAGTATTTGAATTTTCTCTATTTGCACCCAAAATTTCTAACTCTATCATACCACATCTATTAAGCCCATGTGTATGTAACCATACATTATCCTTGTCATCTACAACTCCTTGTATAGAATACAAATATGCTGGTGATGGCAAAAGTTTTTCCCTTACAGTCATAAATACCCATTCTTTTGATAAGAATTTTTCACTGCTTAAATCTACTACTAATATAAGTTCTGGTACAGCAATAGTTAGTAGCTCTAGTTGATACAAATATGATTCAAGGTGATTCTCACCAAATTTTAAGTCAATAAAAATACTGTATTTATTATCTTTCATCAAATCCATAGTTTCTTGGGGTACATAATGATTTAATTTATATAACTCATTTGAATATGTTTCATCTATATAGATACTTATTAGATCATTTCCATCTTCTCCTATGTAAAGAGTATCTTCTTCTATATCCATATTTCCAAGAGCTAAAGGCGAGTTTTTTAGCCTATCTCTAATTTCTTCAAGTGTAAGTGTAACATTAATGGCTCCTGCAATTATCGAACTTTTTTTAATTTGTCCTTCTTCTAGTTTTCTATATAATTCCATTTTTTCCCCTTTTCTTTTTCTTTTTTATATCTTAATCATTAAGAATTTTATTTATTTTTTCTAATATTTTTTTACTTATTCTCTTCTTAAAGTATCTATGTCCTTTAGTTTCCTATAAGTGTGCGATTATTCATTGTTATATCAAATTAATATCCAATTTCATCTGACAATTCTTGAGCAAGATTTTTTAATTCTTTAGCTTGTTTGTTACGTGGTTTTAATTTCAAAACTTTATCTATTGTTGAAATAGCTAACTCCCATTGACCCTCTTCAATATACAACTTAGCTTTATCCAAATCATTTTCAATTGTTTTATCCATTTTATTTAATTCTTCCATGTGCAGATATTTAAAACCACTATTATTCATGAATTTGGGCAAATAATCTTTTTCAGACATTATTTTATATGCTTTTTTACTAATTTTAACTTTAGTGATTTCACCTTTTATAGATATCAAAATTTCTTTGCATACGAGGGCATGTTTGTTATTTGAATCAATCTTTAAAGCTTCTTCGTAGTCATTTAAACTATCAGAATACAAACCCATTACAATTTTTGCATCACCACGCATATTATAAACTTCTACATTACTTGAGTCTAAAGTAATTGATTGGTTATAGTAGTATAATGCTATTTTTGATTTGAACAAGTTTCCAGATTCTAATGAAAAACTCATGTTTCCCCATTTTATATAAGTGTCTGGGGAATTTGGGATAAAGTTAAAGAACTCATTCCTAAGATAAGATTCTTTTTCTTCAGATATATAACTCAAAAAACTCTTACAAAATTCTTTATATTTATTGGACTTTTCAATTTCATAACCGTGTGAAATGGAGAAATCAAAATACGAGAGGGATTCTTCATAAAAGCTTAAATTAAAATACAATATACCTAGTTTATAATTTTCTTCACCAGATAATGAATACTTTTCTTTTGCTAAATACTTTGAAATCTCTAATTTATGATTTATCATAGTTCATTATTTCCTCCTTTTTTATCCATAATGCCTCTTGCAAGAATTTTAATTCTAATAATAGTATTTACATTTTTAATCATTAAGAATTTTATTTATTTTTTCTAACATTTTTTTCCCTTCATAATAATAAGGATTTAGTTCTATTGCTTTTTCAAAATCCTTTTTGGCTTTTTCATAGTTTTTCAGAGAATAATAGCCTAAACCTCTCTTACCATAAACAAAAGCTAATGACGAATCTTTGTTATCTTCTCCATTTAGCTCTAAAACTCTTGTAGTATCTTCTACTGCACCTTCATAATCGCCTATGTTATATTTGCTAACTGCTCTTTGGTAGATTGCATCACTATAGGTTTTTTCTATCTCTATAGCTTTTGTAAAATCTATTATTGCCCCTTTATTATCATCTAAGTAATAACTTTTTATAAAACCTTTATAGTAGTGACTTTGTATATTTTTAGAATCTACCTCTAATGTTCTATCAAAAGCTTTTATCGCTTCACTATATTCACCTAGGGTGTACTTTGTAAAAGCAGAGTAGAAGTAGCTTTCAGCATTTTTAGGATTTATTTCTATACTCTTTTCAAAGTCTATTATTGCTTCTTGATATTCTTCCAAATCATATTTGACTAATGCTCTACTATAATAAACTCCCTTATATTTGGAGTTTAAATCTATTACTCTAGCAAAATCAGCCAAAGCTTCTTGATATCTCCACATTTTATAATTACTTAAGCCCTTGTAATAATAAGCATCTATATATTCAGGATCTAAATCTATAGTTTTTTCAAAATATGAATTTGCATCAGTATATTTTCCCAAGTTGTAGTAGATAAGGCCCTTATAATAATAGGCATCTACATAATTTGAATCAAGATGTATAAGCCATGAAAAAGTATCTAAAGCATCATAAAAGTAATAAGAATCATGTTGAAGCCCATCATTATACTCTTTCAGACCTTTTTTATATGTTACTTCTACTTCTTTTGCTACATTAGCAAATACTCCAAAATTCATAAAAAAAACTATAAATAATAATTTTATTTTTATCATCTTTACTCCTTTATCAAAATTTCATAAAGAGATTCATCCTATTCTTATGCAATCTTTTTATAAGTATCTTTTCAAACTTCTTATTACTTCACTATAAAATCTTTTTGGTATTTGATCTAAATCAAGTGTAATATTTTCTTTGATAGAGTCATATCCATAATTATTTTTCCCAATTTTATCTAAGTTATAGAATTTTAATGATTCTAACTTTACCTCTTCATTTTCATACCAACCAACAGGTATACCTTCATGGTACAACTCTACTCCTATATTAGTACTTTTATCTTCTAGATAGAATCCGTAGAATACTCCTCCATCAAGGACTTCTCCTCTTTTCCACCCTTCTTTTAACAAGCCATAATTAAGTTTTTCTGCTTTTACTTTTTCAAAAGTTACATTTAATTTTTCTAAAGATACTTCTCTATTTAGTTGTTCAAATACTTGAGTAATTTCATAATCTTCAAGGTCTTCTCTCCAGTATTCAAGTATATCTTCTTCTACTTCTACCGGATGAAGTAAGCCTATATCTATATAGTTCTTTATATCTATCTCATCTCCATTATGATTTATAAAACTACCATCACCAGAGTATCTAAAAGTTTCTATTACTTCCCCTTCTTCGTACCTAGCCCAAATTTGACTTATGCTAAACTCTCTCATAATAGGATTATTAACAAAAGTTTTTATAAATTTATCACCTGTCCAGTATCTAGGTTTTCCTAATGTGTTTTCTAATCTTTCAATTTGAAGTTTATATGTTTCTTTAATTTGTTTTTTAAGGATTTTAAATTCTTCTTTTATTTTTTTAACTACTTCTACATCTTCACTTCCATTTTCTTTAGGTAAAGATTTTACTACTTTTCCACTATCTAGATTTAATATCTCAAAGATACCATTTGGGAGTAAAGTGATTTTAAATTCTCTTTCTCCATATGAGTATATTTTTTCCCCTCTAATATTCAAAGAAAAATTAGGTATTATTTTATCCTGCAAATCTTCTAAGGTAATATTCTCTAATTCAGCTATCTTTTCAAAAGAACTTATTGCTTGGTCATTTACTGTTTTATGTTTTACTTTTCTAATTAAATAATCAATAAAACTCAAGATAGTTTCATCTTTATTATATATAATTACTTCTACTATTTTACTTGCTAATAAACCTTTTGTTCCTTTAGAAAGGGTAATAATATCTTTTTTTATTTCTTCTACCCCCACACTTCCTATATTTACAAAAGAACCTTTAGCATAGTCAAAAATTTTATTATTAAATTTACTGCTTTTAAAGACAGAATAGATATAGTATGCCAAATCTTCTACAGAATTTTCATCTAAAAATTTATTCATCTCAGTATTCAATTTATAAGCTAAAGAAAAATCAAAGTCTATATACAAACTAATAAGAATTTCACTATATTTAAGACTTAATTCTTTACCATCATTATCTTTTAATAAAGGTAATTTCCCATATGCTTTTTCAATTTTATTACTTAAATTTTCATTATAAAAATGCAGATAATCTTTTATTTCTTCTCTTTTTGTTTTTAGAGCATTTACACTTTTTATATAATTTTCTATCTTTTCTTTATTAGTTTTAGCTTTCTCAATTTTCAAATGTTCTTTAAAAATTTCTAGATTTTTTTCTTCATTACCAGAATTTATTAATAAATCTATCAAATTACTTCTACATTCGGACTTTTTATTTGAAAAATTCTCTTTGGCAAACTCATATATATCTTCATCTTTTATTTTTTCTATAAAAATCTCTCTTAATCTTTTACTTGACCCTATATTTTCCAAGAAAAATTCTTTGTATTCTTTTCCATCAAACAATTCTTTATAGATTACTTCTTTTGATTCTATTTCATATAAAGATAAATTTTCATTTATATATGGATATAAATCCTCCATTTTTTTACTTTTAATATATGTAAGGGCATTTTCCCCATAATACATATTTACCATAGGAAGAGCTAAACTAACTTTTTCTGCTTCTGTAAATCCATATTTGTCTAAAGAATCAAATTTCATAGTTCTTACTTTTTGATAATTTAATGTATGGAATATACTTTTAAATATTTTATTTGCGAATACTCTTGCATATCTAGAAAACACATCAAAATCTTCCTTTTCTACTTCTTCACAAAGTACTGTTCGACTTGATATATACGAAAATTGATAATACTTAGGTCTGTCATAAGTTTTTACTTCTATCTCTTCATATGTACCTATATCTCTTATTATATAGTCTATAATTGTATCTACTTCACTTTCTTCCATCATAAATTGTTTAATCATATGATTTTTAAGTGTATCTTCAAATTCTTTAATATTTTTATTATTATAACTAGTACCTGTTACTTCCAAATAAAGACTATTAAAATAACTAAATTTATGTGGTACCAAAGTTTTTTCTAGATAATCAAAATCTTGTTTTCCTTGAGGTGTAGGTTGTAATTTCCCTGTTGATCCCTCTTTTACAAACTCTACTCTTTCTCTAATGATTTTTAATAAAAATTCCCTTACATCTCCTTTTGGAATTTGACTACAGAAATAATCATAATAATAAATTGCTTGCAACTTTAAAATATTGAAATAATTTATTACCAAATCAGCTTTATTAATATTTTTTTTCATTTTAGAATAAGTATCTAAAAGACGAAAATCTGTTTGATATACATAATCATTAATTGTTAATACTATCATTATTTTTTTTGCTACAGTAGAATAATTAATAGCTATTTCAATTATTTTATTAAAAACTTCATCATCATCTTCATTGTTTATTCCATATTCAAAAATATTTTTATACACATTTTCTATCTCTTCTCTTTTTCCCCTATTTCCCTCTAAGAATTTTTGAAGTTTACTTCTATTATCATCTATATTTATAAAATCAACTAAAAAGTCTCTTTCTTTTGTTTTGTTTTTATTAACTCCATTTTCTATTATATATTTTTTTCCAAATTCAAATATTGTATTTTCAATTTGATTAATATATTTAAGAGCTATTCCTGGATAATACTTTAATAAATAAAGATATTTAATTAATTTAGAGTTTTCATTTAATTTATCATCATCTATATTTTCTAAACCTAAATAATCATACATATTAGTTTTTTTCAAATAATTACTAATTATAAATTTAAAACTATAATGTATAGATTCAAAGTTTAATATGTTAGTTATCAATTTTTCCAAATCTATTTTTTTATCTAATTCTTTATATATTTCATCATCTTTTTCATATGTTATATCCATATATCTCAAAACTTCCATTGGTTTGGAAATTAATAAAATTACTAAACCTCTTAGTTTTTCATCTTCATCTAAAGAATCTAAAAAACTTTTTATTTCTTCATGAGAAAGCCCAAAGGATTTATCTGACTTTTGATAATTCAAAACCTCTTCTAAACTTATTTGATTGTTCAAAAAGTTATAGTAATTATCAAAAGAAGTTACATCATATGACAACCTTCTGATTATCTCTTTTATTATCTTCTCTCTATTCATCTTCTCCCCCATTATAGATATCCAATTTTTTTCGTATTTTTATCTCTTTCAAGTCATCTTTTAAATAATCTATATATGCCACTAACTTTAAAAATACTTGTGTTTTTTCATCTTTTCCCTTTTCCATCCCGTATTCTTCTTGATGGAACAAATTAGATAATTCTTCTAATAACTCTACTCCATAGTCTAATTTGTACTTTTTGCTTGTTAAAAGCACTCTATTAGCAAGTTCTCTATCTAAACTTAGGTGAATAAGCCCTCCTAGTAGAAGGTTGTCTATTAACTCATTATAATCTTCTATTAATCTATCTAATGCCAATTTATCACCTGTCCTCAAAAGTTATAAATTCTATTTTTTCTATAAACACATATTGGCTCAAAATATATCATATTTTTTTCTATAAATACTTTTGTAAGTAATAAACTTTTGCTATCATTCAAAGCTTCGATACTTTCAATAGTACTTATCATATGTTTTTTTCTATCATAATATTTTATATGAGCTCTTAGTACTTTATTTCCTTCTTTAAGGTAAATATTTTTTACTTGATAAAAATTATCATACTCACCTTCAAGCCATTTATCTATCTTTAATAAAGCTACAGTAAAATTATCCTGTAATATCTTTTCTAATAAAAAATCAAAATCTCCACTTATATAATCACTTAGAGTATCGTAACTAGGTTCAAAATCTTCTATTAAAAAAGCTTTTGTTTCTTTTGTAGAAGAAATATTATTATTTTCATCTATACGAGGTCCTTGTAATTTTATCTTAGATTTAGACAATTTATATTCGCTTATCTCTCCTGTCCAGTTAACTTCACTTCCTTCAGACAAAGTAAAAGTATAAATGTCATTATCACTATTAAAATAATATTTTTTCATTCTTCGATTATTTACTTCTACCCCCTCTACTCCCATTGGAATATAGGTATTTGTATGCATTTCTATATATTCATTCCTAAAAGTTCCCAAAAGTTCTTTTAAACTATTATAATCTTTTTCTTTTACTAATTTTTCTAGTAAAAAACAATTTTCATATAAACTTCTTAAGTTTTTTTTATAAATATCCATATCAAATCTACTACTCTTATTAAAAAATAAATTGATATTTTTAACTAATTTTTTCAATTCACGTTCAAATTGAGGCATATTAGCATTTCTAGATTTTATCCCTAATTGCTCAATTAAATAAATAGAATTAAAGTGAGTTAATCCCATCTTTAATAATTCCCCTACAAAATCTTTAATTTCATTTGTAACTATGAAAAATTCTTCAATCTCTCTTTTTTTATAGTTAATAAGTTCTACTATATTTTCTTTTTTTCCTATATGATTTCTATAAAAAGCAATAGCTTCTACTTTGTGACTACATAGTTCCTTAGATTTACAAGTACAATTCCCTTCACTAAGTTCTTTATTTGGAAAAAATCTTATTCTATTTGGATTTATATATATATCAACTATATCTCCTATATTTATTTCCACTTCATAATTAAGTTCAATTTTTCTAATAGTTTTTTTATAGATATTTTTTTTGGAAGTAGGAAGTTTTTCATAATCAAAATTATCTAACAAATCAAAAGTTATATCTTCTTTTTTTACCACTTCTACTTCTTTCCCAAATATCTCTTCTTGCCTATTTTTAAGATAGATTTTCCCAAGAATAATATGTTTACACATAGTTCTACTTATACAAGTACAGCTACTATCCCCTTCTTTTATTACTACTTTATTATCATCAATAGCAAATTCTATATTATCTTCTCCAAATTTATAATCTAACTTTTCTATATTTTCATAATCTTTCATTGCTCTTTTAAATAAACCTTTATTACCTAAACCTATCAAATACTCATCTGTATAGTATCCTATCTCTTCTAAGATATTATCTCTGAAACCCAATTTGCTACCCTCCCTGGTGTAGTTGCTGCTACATCTGCACCTAAGTTTGCTATTTTTTTAGCTGCTACTTTGTCATACATACCAGCTTTGTCTATATCATCAAGTGCTGTCAAACAAATAAGTTTAGCTCCACTTTCTACTATATCTCTCACTTTTCTATACATATTTTCATATCCATAACCTTCATAAAGGTCTGATACTAAAAGAACTATAGTTTTGTGAGGATTTGTTATAAGACTTTCTCCATAACTAAGTGCTTTTGTTATATTTGTTCCACCACCAAGCCTTATGCTCATAAGTGTTTCTACAGGATCGTCTACATAACCACTCAAATCAACTATTTCTGTATCAAATATTACTAATTTAGTTTCTATCATTGGTAATTTTGCAAAAATACTTGCCATAATAGCACTATGTATTACCGAATCAAGCATACTTCCACTTTCATCTACAAGTATTACAACAGACCATTTATTTCTCTTTTGACTTCTAGCATTAAAAACTACATTATCTACTATAATGCTTCCTAGTTCTTTATTATAATTTTTAAGATTATTTTTAATAGTTTTTTTTATATCAAGATTACTAAGTGATTTATGTCCATTACTACTATTTTGGACTTTTTTACCACTAAAAGACTTTCTTATTTCATTTTCAAGTTTTTTACTTAAGTCATCTACTACTTTTTTTACTATTCTTCTAGCTACCTCAAGTGTTTCTCCTCTTAAAGCACCTTTTAATGAAAGGATATTTTTTAATAACTCTTTATTTGGATTTAATTTCTCAAGAACTCTTGAGTCATTTAATAATTCATTCAAATTGTACTTATCAAGAGCATCTTTCTCCATTATTTCTATAGCTTCTTTTGGAAACTTTTTATTTATTTCATCTATCCATTTGGGTATAGTAAGTTGACTCTTTCCTTGTCCACCAGCTCTTCCTCCTCTTGTATCTCCACGTTCACCATCATCTCTGTCATAAAGAAATGATACTAACTCTTCTACTTCTACCTCTTCACTACTAAGTTCCCTATCTATTTGGCTATTTTCTCCAAGGATTAATCTCCATCTATTTAAGTTAATATCATTCATATCTTTTTTCTACCTCCAATTTAGCCCTTTTGTTTATACCTATTGCCCACTCAAGACTAAATTCATCTATTCCTTCTACTATAGTTATCTGTCCATCAGACAAACCATAAAGTTCTTCTAGATTTCTACCAATTTTTCTCTTCTCAATTGGACTATACTCATTAAATACACTTCTTAATTTTGGCAGTAATACTAAAAAATCTTCTTTTTCAAAAGTTCCTATTACTTTGTCTATTTCATTTATAAATTCTCTATTGGCAAGTAATATCTCCCTAGTAAACTTGAATAATCCAGATAAAAAGTTTCCTACTTGATATCTTTCTGTACCAAATGCATATGATTTCATAGAAGATATCATCTCTTCTACTTTTTTTATTTCCATTTTATACATAATTCCACTTATTATTCCGTCTAAATAAGAACTTTTTAGATTTAGATTATTAAGAACATCTATATAATTATTCCCTTTCAAATCAATATCTTCATTTATACTCATCAAATACATAGTATTTAGACCATAAGCAAAAAAGCTTTCTTCATTTTCACTTACATTTTCTGTAATACTCAAAAGATATTCAGATTTGTTATATAGTTTTTTTATATAAAACAAAATATTCTCTTTATCACTTACATCCAATAAAGTTTCTATTTTGTATAAAAAATAAAGGGTTTTTATTGCTCTTGTACAAGAAATAAAACTATGTTCATTTTCTATTATTTTTTCAAAACTTTTAATTATATTAATTGTTGATTTTTCCAAACCACAATAATAACTTGCTTTTAAAAGTTCACATACTTCATGTGCTTTTGATGATTTTTTTATGCTTTTATTAATAAGGTTTTCAGTTAATTCAACCATAGTCTGACCATCACTACTAAGGTGTAATAAATCTGCATCTATTTTAGGTGACCAATTAAGAGTCCACACTTCAGTCATTACACCACGACTATCACTATCTAACAAATCTACTGATTTTTTTAGTCCTGCAAAATTTATCCCTATAGTTTTACATTGATGCAAGAATTTACTTCTTTCCCTATCTTTTCCATTTCTATAAAAATCAAGTTTAACATCTTTTTTATTCAATTTGGAAAAATCAAAACCTAACTCATTTGCTTTTTCCCTAAAATCATTTATTATAGGAGGAACAAGTTTTGAATTTATATAACCTACTTTTTCTCCACTTAATTTTTTCATAATTATATCAATAGGAGCACTATTAACAATTGTATATTCTCCTTTTATAAAAGCAGCTTTTACTCCTTCTAATATTTCATAAAGACCTATGTTTTTTTTGTTTCTAAATTTACGTAATTCTTCAGCCATATACATAGCTTCAATTCCATCTGCTGTACTTATTCCTTCACCATTTTTTCTAAGAGTTTTTATAGTATCTATAAAAAACTCATTAGCTATTTCTTCATATTCATTTGGTCTAGTGTATATAAGATCATAATAATATGGATAAGGCATACCGCTACCGTATCCCCAAAGGGAATCTAAACTTTTGTATGAATATGAAAGTGGATATGAATTTACATCTTCTTTAGAAAAAACAAAAGGTTTTTCAAAAGTTTCTTCCATATTAACTATAGATATAGTATGAAAACCTCCTGTTATAACTAAAGTTTTCCTACCTTTACTATATTCATTTATTCTATCTTTCATATACTTTTCACGGAGTATATTTGATTCATTATATGGAGCCATTTCTCTTGAGAGTATACAGAAAGTTAATATTTCTTTTACAAAAGTTTCATGATTTTTTTCATGATAATTAAGTTCAAATAATTTTTCCCACAACTCATTAAATGTTCCACAACCTTCTTTTTCACACAAAATTTCTATATATTTATTTTTAACAAAATTTTCCTCTTCGTATTTACTAAAATCACTGATTTCTTTATCTTCCAAAAAATGATAAGCAAGGGGCATATCAATAAACCTAAATTCTATTCCCTTTTCTTTTGCTGTACGAAGAGCTACTAATTCTGGTGAACTTTCCATATAAGGCATATATACTTTATATGTTTCATCTTTTTCTCCCAAATCTCCTCTAGTATCTTTGTAAGAATGATAAGTAGCTATGGGACAGATATTTTTTTTATCACTTATAATATCAATTAGGGTATTTTCTTCTTCTATCCCTTCTACCAATATTACTTCCGGTTCAAAAAGTTCTATTGCTTTTTTTACATGATAACTACAACTTGGACTATGATGACGTATGGGAAAATAAATTATATCTTTATTAAAGTCATAAGCTTTATCAAAAGTTTCATTTATTTTATCCATTTTTTCCCCTTATAAAATTCTGCCCAAGTTTCATTTTCTATTCTATTTTTTATTACTGTATTAAAATAATTTCTAAATTTACTTATTTCATCTCTATCATCTTTTATTACTGCACCCATTATATTTTCAACAAGGTTTTCGTACATATTCCCACCATAATAATGATTTTGCATAAATGTTTGGTAAGCAACACTTACTCCTTCTGCTGTACTCATTACACTTGTTGGTTTTTCTACATTATATCCTTCTACACTTTTTCCACTACGTAATTCATAAAATGTTTGTGCAAGTAAATCTACTACTTTATCATTTACTTCTATATCCAAATTATCTTTTCTAAGGTGTTTTTCTACTTGATTCTTGATAATCTCTCTTTCAAGTTTTACATCATTAATAGGCATTACTGTTTCAAAGTTAAAACGTCTTTTTAGGGCACTACTCATCTCATTTACACCCTTATCTCTAGTATTAGCAGTACCAATCAAATTAAATCCTCTATTTGCAAATACTACTCCTTCTTCACCAAGTTCTGCTACATTCAAAACTTTATCACTTAAGATACTTACTAAACTATCTTGTATCTCTTGAGGACATCTACTTATCTCTTCAAATCTAGTAATAGTCCCTTCTACCATTCCTTTATAAAGTGGAGATGGTACTAATGCTTCTTTTACTGGTCCTTTTGCAAGTAACATAGCGTAGTTCCACGAATATTTAATCATATCTTCTGTTGTACCAGCTGTTCCTTGGATAGTATTTGTACTCTTTCCACTAATTGCTGCACTAAGTAATTCGCTAAGCATAGTTTTTGCCGTACCAGGTTCTCCCACTAACATAAGTCCTCTATTTCCAGCAAGGGTAATAATAGCTCTCTCTACTAATTTATCATTACCATAAAATTTTCTCTCTATTTTTACACTTTCACCATCAAAAAATATTTCATTTTCTCTCCCAATAATAAAATCTCTTATTCTCTGTGGTGACAATTGCCATCCTACTGGTTTTGTATCTACATCTATACTTTTTAATGCATCTAATTCTTTTTTATAATATATCTCTACAGGTTCTCTTAACATTTTTCTCCCCCAAATAATTTATTTATATATAATTATTATATCAAATTTATAATACAAACTCTACTAATAAAGAAAAAAAATGTACATTCTACTTTTCTTTTAAATTCCCAATTAAAACAAGGATTTTTATATCTTTTAGATGTTCATATTTTATGAATTTAGTGAATTTTTTATTCTTTTTTATCTTTAAAAAATAGAAATTTTAAGTCGCTTGTATTTGGAATAATATAATTATATAATTTAATGAAAATAAAAAAACAGAGGTGGTCTAAAATGATATTAATAAAGGAAGTAAAAGGTAGAAGTATCGCTCATGTAGAAGAAGATGTAACAATAAGTAGTGTTTCAGATATGCTAGATATTATAGGAAATGCCCAGTATCAAGATGCATATGTAATCATTAGTAAAAAAGAACAATTCCACAGTGATTTTTTTGATTTATCAAGTAAATTAGCAGGGGATATTTTACAAAAAATCTCTAATTATAACATGAGGCTTATAATCACTGGAGATTTTAATAATATTACTAGCAAAAGTTTAAGAGACTTTATTTATGAAAGTAACCACATGAAAAGGGTAGTATTTATAAGTGAAGGAGAAGTAGAAGAGTATGTATAGTAAAATGTAGAATTAAAAGCAGTATTTAGAATCTATAATTTATTTGAGAGTTTCAAAAAATAGTAACACAGATTTTTATGATAAAACCCGAAGGATAATACTCAAATAATAAATAATTACTTAAAATATGATAAACTTATTCTTTGCAAGTAGAACGCAAATATTCTTTTGGGTTTTGTTTTCTGTCCTTTATAAAAAATTTAGATTACGTTAACGAAATGAACGTAAAATTGGGAGTTGTTTAATTTCTAAAAGTTTAATTTCTGTAATCTGGGAAATTCGTGGTTAATGTTACTTTTTCATAAATCAAATAAATATA
>CAZHXU010000060.1:0-14493 GCA_964536535.1 uncultured Fusobacteriaceae bacterium | reverse complement strand
AGAATAATGATAATTGATAATTATCTACAAAATAAATATTAATTATCACTATTTTTATGTTTATATAAAAATTGATAATTTAGAAAAAAGAAAGTATAATTTTATAGAACAAACATTAGGAGGAAAAAGTTGGTTGAATTGGTATACGTATTTATGGTAGGTGCAATTATAGGAAGCTTTCTAAATGTTTGTATATATAGAATACCAAAGGGTGAAAGCGTAAGTTTTCCACCATCACATTGTCCAGTGTGTAAAGAAAGAATAAAATGGTATGACAATATACCAATTGCATCATACATTGCATTAGGGGGAAAGTGTAGGGTTTGCAAAAGCAAAATATCTATTCAGTATCCCGTTATAGAAGCTATAAATGGGATACTTTTTGTTTTAATCTATTTTAGATTTGGATTTTCACTTCTAAGTATAAAATATTTTATTTTTACATCAATTTTATTAGTTTTATCAATAGTAGATTTAAAAAGTTACTTTTTACCTGATTCTCTTACATTTTCTTTAATAATTTTGGGGATTACATTTAGTTTTTTAACAAATTTTCCTTTAGAATTATCATTTGTAGGAGCTTCTACTTTCGCATTCCCATTCCTAATGATATATGGTTTTGGTGAATACATATTCAAAAAAGAAGCATTAGGTTTTGGCGATATAAAATTGGCGGCAGGTATAGGAGCATTTTTAGGATACACAAGCTTTTACAATTTATACTTGTGGTTTACAATAACTTTTGTACTAGGTTCAATTATAAGTTTAACTTTAATTGGTTTAAAAATAAAAGAGAGAAAAGAACAGATACCTTTTGCTCCTTACTTAAGTCTAGCAGCAGTAATTATGGTATTATTATTCTGATAATTCGAGGTGTTTTATGAAGAAGAAAAAAGGTTTTACACTTATTGAAGTTGTATTAGCAATGGCAGTATTAGCAGCAGCAGTGTTACCAATATTATCAATGTATCCAAGTGCCTTAAAGATGAGTACAAAAGCTACCGAACTAGAAGAGTGGTCTAGACTTAATCAAACAATCGTTGATTATATCAAATCAAGAGGTTATACATATTGGGCAACATCAACAAATAGGGATAAACTTACAGTAGGTGGTGCTGCAAAAGAGTTTTCTTTTACAAAAGATGTAAGTAGTACAAACTATAAAAGTCAGCAATTTGAACAGGCTTTATACAGTGGTACAAACCCAAATTTATTTTTATTGAATACTAAAGGATTAAGATTAGAAGATTATGAATTAGTTGTAGAAATGAGTTATGATTTTGCAAAAAATTCTACAGGAACAAATGAAGAATCATATTTACATATAGATACAACAAATTATATGATTACATCATCAGCAGTAGATGCTAATAAATTTATACATGGTGTAGTAAAATTAAGAAAAGATGGAGATTTTAGTACTAAAAATAAAAGAGATCTTAATTTTATAATAACGCCTATAGATGAGTGGAGGTAAGCATGAAAAATAAAGGTTTTACGTTGTTAGAGCTAATGATAGCAATAGCAATACTAGCTATCTTAATATCTATGCTTGGTCCACTATTTTCATCAATTACAAAAGCTAATAAAAAATCAACTGAATTAACAAGGTTAGATTTGACCCTTGGAAGAACAATTGATGTGTTCAAAAGAACGATAAGGTCTTCAAAAGATTATTCTACAGGAACTTTTGGGGGAAATACGTCAGGTGTAGCAATTTATATATCAGACTTAAATGGTCAAATTGACACTGGTGTTACGTCAGGTGTAGCTATAGTTGCAAATGTTCCTAAAATAGAAGGTGGAACACTTAAAGAAGATAAAGTTATTTTCTATTATGATTCAACAAATAAAAAGTTGATGATAAATTCAACAGAATCAAAACTAGGAAATTTTAGTGGAGTAACAAATCCAACAACTTTAGTAACAGGTGTTGAGAATGCTCATTTTGAGTACAAAGAAAATATTGCAATAATAGAATTAAAAGTAAAAGTAGGAGATACAGAAAAAATAATCAGAGAAGCAGCAGTTACAAGAATAAATATTCAATTTTAGTAGGAGGAAGTTATGAAAAAACTCAAAGAACAAGGTTCTGCAATGGTATTAGCTGTATTAATACTGGCATTTTTTATGACTTTATCTCTGAATATGTATTTTTTAGCAGAGAAAAAAGCTCAAAGAGCTGGAGTTAAATCAGAAGGAACAGTTATATTATCTGATATAGATGCTTCTTCTACACTTGGTTATTATGAATTGTTTTTAGCTAGTGAATACTTGACTAAAGGTTTTTATAGCAATTTAAATAAAACTCAATTTGAAAATTGGATTAATGGAACTTATTCAATAACGCCAGTAGGGATTAAGATAAATAATCCAAGTCATTATTTTAGTAACTATATTAGTGGAACAGTATATGGGACAACTGGTACAGGGTTTATAACAACTCAAGCAGGCATAAATTTAATTGAAACAAGAGAATGGGATGTAGATGATAATAATCTTGAAGAATTATGGGAAGATTATAATAAAAAAAGTATAGGTGGATATAAAATTAGCGAATTAAAGATAGCAGGAACAGATATACTTCTTACTTACTCAAATTTTGCTACTGATGCATTACAGCTTTCTGTAGCTACACCTACCAAACAAGTTATTACAGTTTATGAAAAAGTAATAGTGTTTCCGACTAGTGGTGGGATTAATGAAAAAAGTGAATTTCACGTAAAAGTAACAAGAAATAATACACTAGAAACAAGTGGATCAAGTTATAAAATCGACTTTGATAGAATAGAAACAATAGAAGTTATAAAACAATAGGGGGAAAAGTATGGAATTAAAGAATTATACTGAAACCTTAGTAGATGAAGCAATAAAAGATTACTTAAATAAAAATGAGGCAATGGCAAAAGAATTAAGTGAAGAAGATATTCAAGATATAAAAGCTTTTTCGTTAAATAATTTACCACCTCATTACATGAGAACTCAAAAGGGTTATGCATTTACAAAACTAGAAGAAATAAATATACAAAGTAAAACAAGCGTATTAAAAACGGTAATACAGGCCACAGAAAAGATTATTAAAAATAGGCATACTAAGGAGTGATGTCAGGATGTTTGACTTATTTAAAGAAAAAATTGAGGGTAGCTTGGACATAGGTTCTAGTAGCTTAAAGGGACTACGTCTCAAGAAAAGTAAGGTAACAGGGGTAAATATAAGAGAATTAGATAATGGAGTAATAGTAAATGGAACAATTGAAGATTATTTAACAATAAGTGAAGAGTTGAAAACTTTGATAGAAGATTTAGAGTTGAAAAATAAAGAATTGGTTGTATCACTTCCAATACAAAACTTTTTTATTAAATTTTTAACTGTAACACAAGTGGGAGAAAAAGAAAAATTAGCACTTGTTGAATCTGAATTAGAAGAACTTGTTCCAAACTTTGATCCAGAAGATTTTATTACAGACTATGTAAACCTGGGTGAAGTAGAGAATGATAATTCGACTGAAGGTGAAGGGCAAGAAAATATAATGGCGATAACTATTTTGAAAAGTAAAGTCAAAGAATTGATAGAAATTTTGACAACTCTAAAAGTTATACCAGTTAGGATAGTGCCTGATTTTGTATCTATATTTAATCTAGTTCAAATGGAAAAAGACTATAAAGAAGTAACTGATGAAGAAAGTGTTATGTTAGTTGATATTGGATCAGAAGCTACTAAAATTTTCATTGAAAGAGATGGAATTATCAAAATGCAAAGGATAGTTGCAATTGGTGGTAATGATATCACTGAAGTAATACAAAGGTTTTATAATACTGAACGTGATAAAGCAGAAGAAGAAAAAAAGAGATTAGAACTATTAAACGACCATGATGATGATGAATATGATGAAGATGGTAGTAGAGAAATATTTATGGAAGTAGCAGAAATATTTGATGAATTAGAAAATCAAATTAGAGTATCTATAGAATTTTATAAATCTCAAGAAAGAAGACCTGGTATTGATAGAATATTCTTAATTGGAGGGACTTCTTTAATAAAAGGATTTAAACAAAACTTGGAGAAAGCTCTGGATTTAGAAGTTGATGAAATTGACTTAACAAGATTTTTATCAGCAAACTTTGTAAGTCATTATGACTTAGAGGAATATCCGCCTGCTAGAATAGCTGCATTAGTTGGTAGTGTTATTGAGGAGGTGAGTTTTAGATGATCAGAGTTAATTTTATAACTCAAGAATATAAATCAAAACTGTTCTTTTCAAAATTTAGTAAATTATCACTTTTATTAATATTGTTATTTGTTGCAATAAATTTGGGTGCTAATGTAGGGCTTAATTATGTTATAAGCAAAAAGAATGATAGAATTAATGTTGTTAGAGAAGATATACGAAAAGTTGAAGACGATACTAGAGCAAAAGAAGCTGAAACAAATAATATAGAAGATTTAACGAATAAAATTCAAATATTGGAAGATATAAGAAATCAAAAAAAATATGGTTTCTCAGAAGTATTATTCCAATTACAAGAAAATATACCTGATAAAGTATGGTTAACATCACTTAGTTATTCAGGAGAGAAGCTGATTATTAAAGGAAAAGCTGGTGAAAATAGGAAGAAAAAACTTAGTGCAGAAAAAAACTTATTATTATTTGAGAGAAATCTAAAAAGTGCAGAAGGTTATATATCAATAACACCTGAATTTTCTAGAGCTCAGGAAATAAAAGGAAGTAAAGTACAAGAATTTCAGTATACAATTATATTAAATGGTAGTATACAAAATACACAGTAGAAGGAGGAGATGAAAAATGGAATTATTTGGAAAAGAGATAAAATTAGATACTAATGTCTCGCCCAAACAAGCAAAATTATCTCTATTAGTACTTTCTATTGTAGTAGTAGTAGGTCTTTCAATAGTTTTCATTGTTAAACCATCTATGAGAATCAGAGACTTAAGTGTTGAGATTGAAAATCTAGATAGGGATTTGGCAAATAAACAATCAAATTTTGAAAAAGCTGTGAAAGAATACAATAGTAGATATGCTATTTTTAAAGAGCAGAGTGAAAGTTATAATAGGGAAAAAGAAAGATTTGAAAATTCGAGCTTAAAAGATGATACAAGCTTGAAATATATGGTTGCTGATATTGCCGAACATCTTAATATAAAAATATTAGAGGTGGGAGGAATAGAGGTAGAAGAAGAAAATGAAGAATATCTTAAAAAATTTATTCCTTACAAAGTAACTGGTGATATAAATAGTTTAGGTCAATTTTTCTACTTTTTAGAAAACTCAAATTACCTAGTAACATTTAAAGGCAGTGACTTAGATATTCAAATTTCTAATGTTGAAGAAGTAAGTGTTAGAATGAATATAGGTGCATACTTTAATAGGGGAGGAAGATAATGAAGAAGTTATTACTAATGATAGTATTATTAACAAGTACTTTGTTAGCTGAAACCAACCCTTTGAGTGACTATATAGCTAACGAAGATTATTCAGAAGGAATGAAAAAATTCTCTGCTGAAAAAAATATATTTAAAGAGAGTGTAGTTGATAGACAAGCTATTGTTAAAGAAGTACAAGATGCCGAAGCGAGAGTAAGAGGGGTTTTTACAAGTGTTTTAGCAACTGTTTATCAAGATAAAAAATGGGGGGCAGTAATTTACTATAATAATCCTAAAGTTTCTTCGCAACAGAGACTAGTAATCACAGGAGATACAGCCTTAAGAGTTAGTGGATATCTTTATTATTTGATTCCTTATGAAAAGGGCTTAAGAGTAAAGGATCTAAGAACTGGAAATTATTACAATTTGGAAATAAAGGGAAGGTGAATATAGAATGAAAAGAAGTTTTTTATACATTATGATATTAACACTATTTCTCTCTGTAGTCTCTAATGGATATGCTGCAACTATTGAAGAGAGAATGGATAAAATAGTATTTGAAAAAGAGTTAGATTTTAAAAATGTTCCTTTATCAGATGTTTTAGGGGTAATAACAAAAACATCAGGAATAACTATAGTACCTGAATCGGAAGTAGGAGATATTAATATAGATATATATTTCGGAAGAGGTCAAAGTTTAGGTGAAATTGTAAGAACATTAAAAGTTACTCATGGACTTAAATCAAGAGAACTTAATAGTGTTTTGATATTAGGAAAGAATATTTCTGGACAAGATGGTAGTGGTGGAAAAATTATTGGTAGGATACTTTCGAAAAAATCAGGTGAAGGTATTGAAAATGCAAAAATTTATTTGGTAGGAAAAGAAGAGGAAGCAACAATCTCTCTTATTGATGGAAACTATATATTACCAAATATAGATGCAGGAACTTATATATTAAAAGTAGAAAGTACAATGTATAAAAGTACTGGTACTATTGTTGAAATAAATGATGATACAACACTTTCTACAGATATAGTTATGGAACTTAATCAAACTGCAGAAGCAATAGTAGATGAAGCTATAGCAAAAAATAGTGATACAAGCACTAAAAGTTTAGGTTCAGTAACTTCTTCAGATGGAAGTAAATTAACAACAGAAAAAATAATTTTAAAACATGCTTTCCCTAGTGAAGTTAAAGCAGTAATAGATTCAGTTGTTGAAAATATTGAAATAACAGCAGTAGAAAAACAAAATATACTAGTTCTTAAAGGGGACGATACTAATATTGATACTGCAAAACAATTAATAAAAGAATTAGACAAACCAATTAAACAAGTTAGAATTACAGCTCAAATTTTGGAAGTAACAGGAAACTTAAGTGAAGAATTAGGTGTAGATTGGACATATTATTCAAATTCAGATGTTGGACCAGATACTTTACCTAATGAAGGTTATACAATTGGAATTCCAAGTGGTATAATCAACTTTACTGAATATCTTTCAAGTGCTGGAGACTTTATAAAAGCAACAGTGAATATTTTACAAACTACTCAAGATGCTAATTTAGCTGCTATTCCATCAATAGTAACATTGAATGGTGAAAAAGCAGAATTAAGAGTAAGTAGTGAAAAAAATATAGGAACTACTGAAAGAACTGATGATGATGGAAATACAATTAAAGAACCTACTTTTAAAGAAGCAGGAACAATTTTAACAGTAACTCCAATAATCAGAGATGGTGAAGACGAACCAGATACGATCACTCTTACAATAAATTCTGAAGTTAGTTCATTTATTAATACAAGTGCTAATGTTGGTTCTGATGAAGAGTCTGAAAATAAAGGTGCTGCACAGAAAAACTCTGCTACTACAAAAGTTAGAGTACAAGATGGTGGAATTATCTTTATAGGTGGATTGCAAAGAAATGAAGTAACTAATGTTGTAACTAAAGTTCCTTTATTAGGAGATATTCCAATATTAGGTAGATTATTCAAAAGTGAAGAAGTAGTTTCTGTTCAAAAAGATATTTATATTCAAATTAAAGCAGAAATTGTAACAATAGAAAATCAAAATAATGATATAACTGGAGAAGGATTTAAAAAATCAACTATAGATATTAAAGATAGAATTTTTCCAGGTAAAAGAAAATAATAAAAACAAGCTATAAGCTTGTTTTTTTTATTTACTATGATATAATTAAATATAAAATCATATTATGGAGGAGTTATGGTAAGTAAAAATAGATTAATAGAAATATTGGAATTATTTAAAGAAAAAAAAATAGCTGTTATTGGTGATATGATGTTAGATGAATATATTATTGGAGATGTAACTAGAATCTCTCCAGAAGCACCTGTTCCTGTAGTTGCAGTAAAAAAAGAGAGATTTGTATTAGGTGGGGCTGCAAATGTTGTCAATAACTTATCAAATTTGGGAGTAGAAGTTTATGCATTTGGTGTAATAGGCGATGACAACAATGGATCAAAATTATGTGGAGAATTTGATAAAAAGGGTGTTAATACAGATTTTTTGATTAGATTAATAGATAGGCCAACAATAATGAAACAAAGGGTATTATCTAATAACCAACAATTATTAAGATTAGATTGGGAGAAAAAGCATCCAATAGAACATAATGTTGAAGAGATGATATTAGAGAGTTTTTTGAGTATTGCTGATACTTTAGATGCAATAATCTTATCTGATTATGATAAAGGTTTATTAACTGAAAATGTAGCAAAAGAAATTATAAAAATTGCTAAAGAAAAAAAATTGATTGTTATTGTAGACCCGAAACCAAGTAATATGAGAAATTATATTGGTGCAACATCAATGACTCCTAATTTGAAAGAAGCTAGTGAATGTGCTAATTTAGATATACCTGAAACAGAAGAGGCAACTATAGAAGTAGGGAAAAAGATACTGGAAGAATTAAAATTAGATCATTTATTAATGACTAGGAGTGAAAAAGGAATGTCTATATTTACTGCTACTCAAATAAAGAATATTCCTACTTTTGCAAAAGAAGTTTATGATGTAACTGGAGCGGGAGATACTGTTATTAGTGTGTATACATTGGCTTTAACAACTGGCGCTTCAAAAGAAGAAGCGGCAAAAATTGCAAATACAGCTGCAGGGGTAGTAGTAGGTAGAGTTGGGACATCTACAGTTACAACTTCTGAAATAATCGAGTTTTATGAAGAGATATATAATAGCTAGGAGGAAATATGAGAATAGGAAATGGTTATGATGTCCATAGGTTAGTAGAAGGTCGAAAACTAATCTTGGGTGGAATAGAGATAGATCACGAAAAAGGATTACTTGGACATTCAGATGCTGATGTTTTGGTTCATGCTATTATGGATGCAATGTTAGGAGCTTTAGCTCTTGGTGATATAGGACAGCATTTTCCAGATACAGATGAAAAATATAAAGGCATATCAAGTATAGAACTTTTAAAAGAAGTAAATAATTTAATAAAAAATCAAGGATATAAAATTTCAAATTTAGATAGTCAAATTGCTTGTCAAAGACCTAAATTGAAACCACATATTATATCAATGAGGGAAAATATATCAAAAGTTTTGGGAGTAGAAGTAGATAGAGTAAGTGTTAAAGCTACAACAGAAGAAAAACTTGGATTTACAGGAGAAGAATTAGGGATAAAAGCATATTGTGTAGTTTTATTAGAGAGGATTTAGCCTCTCTAATTTTCGTTTTAAGCCATTTTAACTTTCAAAAGCATTAGTTATAAAGCTGAAATCAAAATTTTAAATTAAAAGAATTTCAATTATATGTGCTTAAACCCTTGAAATTATTCCTTCTTTATTGTAATATTAATATAGAAAATAAAAAAGGAGAGTATTATGAAAAAAATTGCTATTAGTAATAGAAAGGGTGGCGTAGGTAAATCAACAATTAGTTCTCAAATTGCTTTTGGTTTATCTTATCTAGGCTATAAAACTGTGTTGGTATCTGCCGATTCACAAAATGATTCGGGAAAAATACTAGGTGTTTATAAAGATGATTTAGAAAAAAAGAATGATTTGAAAGATTTTTTGAGTGGAAATGCTACTTTGGAAAATAGTTTGATTAGTGTTAGAGAAAATTTAGACATGATTTATACTAAAAACTTAGGAAGATTAAATTCATTCTTAGCAGAAGAAAAAAGAGTTGATAAATTAGTTGAAGATCAGTTAGACTCTCTAGGAAAAGAATACGATTATATGCTTATTGATACGTCTCCTAGTGATAGCAAAATCAATGATTGTTTGCTTATATATGCAGATAGTATAATTATTCCTGTTGAAACTAGTTATCTATCAAGTTCGGCAATTGAAGAAATGTTTGATTATGTTAATGATTTGAGAGAAGATTTATCAAAGATCAAATTAATCATTCCTAACAAGTTTAGAAGAGTTGTAAAAAAGCATAATGAGCATCTAGATGCTATCAAAACAATTTTTAATGATACTCCAACAAAAGTGGTAAGACCAATACCTATAAGAAGTGAAATTGAAAGAGCTGGTGAAGAAGGAGTAAGTATTTTTGAAATCAAATCAGATGTGGCACAAGTATTTGCAGACATTTTAAAGGAGGTAGCAGCTCTATAATGGCTTCTAATGTTTTAGATAAAATAGGTAATAATATAAAGAAAAAAATTGAAGAAAATAAAAAAGAAGTAGGAAAAGAAATCAAAGTAAGTGCAGTAAATGAAATTTTGGTTTTAGAAAATGATAGGTTTGATTATAGTGAAATAGAGACAGAAATTGCAGAGTTTTTAATAGAAAAAGAATTGAGCATAAAAAATGTTGTTTCTAGAGCATATACTGAAATTGGAGAGATTTTGGCTGAAGCTCAGGATAAACTTGCAAATCATCATGGGGGAATATTCGAAAAATGGTATGAAAGTTTAGGTTTCAAAAAAGATAAAGTTTACAGACTAATTTCGAGATATAAATTAGTTCTCGCAAATTGCGAGAACAGAGTTTTGATAGAAAATCTTCCTTTATCATTGTCATACGAAATTTCAAAAGAATCATGCCCAGAAGACTTGAGAGATAAAGTTTTAAATGGAGAAATAAAAACTCTTAAAGAATTCCAAGAAGCTAAAGAAAAAGAAATTAAAGAAGTAAAACAAAAAATTATTGATGAAGATACATTAAAAAATAAATTGTTTACATTCGAAAAAAAATATGAGTTTTATAGAGAAAAACTCTTTAAAAACTTGGCAGACTACGAAGAGGAAAAAAAAGCATTAGTTGTAAAAGAGATAAAAAGATTTGAAAAAAATATAGAAAAAATAATAGGGAAATAGAGACAACTTTTTAGTTTGATTTTCATAAGTAGCGATCAATTTATAGAAAAATTGGTCGTTTTTTTATACAACAAATACTTTTTTATATAAAAAATAACTGAAAAATCAGAAAATCAAGGACTCAATAGTTTAATGTGTATATAAAGTAGAATATAAATAATCTGATTTGGGCATAATAGGAAGAAATACTATATATAAAAATAAAAGTAATGAAAGAAAAGATATTGATAAAATTGAGTAAAATCGAAAATTAGAAAGTGTTTTGATGATATTTGATAAAGATTTTAAATTAGAGCATAAATATAGACATGAAAATGAAATAGAAAAGAATAGGAAAAATTGCAAAAGAATATAAAATTAAGATAAGTTTAATCAAATTTTGATTTAATATTTGAAAATATAAGAAATTAAGCTGCTTTATATCTAATGTTTTACTATAAGAAGAGTTTTTAATCTGTTATATAAAAGAGTTTTGATATCTATAAAAATTAAACTATTGAATTTTTATTAAAGAAACTGAATATTAGTTATTAATCAAAAGTTTAAATCATATTAGTTTTGGATTAGTTTAAAACAAAAGTTTATGTAATGATTTAATCAAATAAAAGGATTTTAAATAAAGGTAAAATTGCTTTAATTATAAGAAAATGTTATAATTTTTAAGAAATAAATAAATAGGAGAAAAAAATGGCGTTAATACAATTTAATAACATATATAAGAATTTTGGTGGGGAATATATACTAGAAGATATATCTTTTTCTATAGATGAAAAAGACAAAATAGGTTTAATTGGTCAAAATGGAGCAGGAAAAACCACTTTAGTAAACATGATTTTGGGAAAAGAAGGTCATGATGTTGATCCTGTTGAAAATAAATATGGACAAATTATCAAAAAAGGAAATATGACTATAGGTTATTTATCTCAATATTTTCAGTTAAATGAAGAAAATACAGTTTTTGATGAATTGTTATCAGTATTTTCACATTTGATAGATGATCACAGAAAAATAGAAAAATTGAATGAAAAATTAGCTGTTGATTTGGATAATTTTGATGAAATAATGGAAGAGTTAGCAGAATTGAGTAGCAAATATGAGAGAGAAGAAGGTTATGTAATAGAATACAAAGTCAAACAAATACTTACGGGCTTGAATTTCCCAGAAAATAGCTATAAACAAAAAATTGAGGGTTTGAGTGGAGGACAAAAAAGTAGGATTGCTTTGGGTAAAATACTATTAAAAGAGCCAGAATTACTGATTTTAGATGAACCAACAAACCATTTAGATATTAATGCTATTGAATGGCTAGAAAGGTTTTTGAAAGATTACAATAGAGCTTTTGTACTAATTTCTCATGATAGATATTTTTTGAATAATATAGTTACTAATATCTATGAAATTGAAAAAAAGAAAATAAATATATATAAAGGTAATTTTGATGATTATGTTATTCAAAAAGAAGCATATTTAAGTGGAGCAGTAAAAGCTTTTGAAAAAGAACAAGATAAAATTAAAAAAATGGAAGAATTTGTAAGACGTTATAAAGCTGGAGTAAAATCAAAACAAGCAAGAGGAAGGCAAAAGCTATTAGATAGAATGGAAAAAATGGATAATCCTCTTAATAATATAAAAAGAATGAAGCTAAAATTTGAAAGTAAAAGAGCTAGTACTGATAGAGTTTTAAAAATTGAATCTTTATCTAAGAGTTTTGATGAGAAAAAAGTAATTAATAATGTAGAAATGGATATATACAGGGGAGATAGAATAGGAATAATAGGGAAAAATGGTATAGGGAAATCTACATTATTAAAGATAATAAATAAATTAGAAAATAAAGATCAAGGAAAAATAGTTTATGGAGAAAAATTAGATATAGGCTATTATGATCAAGAACATCAAAATATTAATTATAACAACACCATTTTAGAAGAATTATTATATTCATATCCGATTTCAGATGAAGAAGCACGTAATTTGGCTGGTGGATTTTTATTCAGTGCAGATAATATAGAAAAAAAGATATCAAGTTTGAGTGGTGGAGAAAAAGCAAGAGTAAGTTTTATGAAACTTATAAAAGATCAGAGTAATTTTTTAATTTTGGATGAGCCTACAAATCATTTGGACATATATTCTAGAGAAGTGCTAGAAGAAGCTTTAGAAGATTATGACGGGACTTTATTAATTGTATCTCATGATAGGTATTTTTTAGAAAGTATTGTTAATAAAATATATATAATTGACGAAAATGGTAGTAAGCTATTTAAAGGCGATTATGAAGAATATAAAAAACAAATTGCTTTTAAAAAGGAAGAAAAAGAAGTAAATACAGATTACGAAGAGCAGAAAAAGATTAAAAATAGAATAAATTCTTTGAGAAAAAATTTGGAAAATATTGAAGAAAACTTGGAAAAATTAGAAAATGAAAAAGAAGAAATAACAATAAAATATAATGAAGCAGGAAAAATTAATGACATAGGTCTTTTAATGGATTTACAAAATGAACTTGATGAAATTGAAGAAAAAATAACAGAAGTAATGAATGAGTGGGAAAAAATCGAATTAGAATTAAATGAACTTGAATAGTAGTCTGAAGGGGGCTATAGTGCAAAAAAATGTAGAAGAATTTTTTACAAAATTATATGAAAATGAATTACAGAAGAATAAAAACTTAGGAAACCTATATGAAAGAATGAAAGATGCTTTGGAAAAAGTTACGGATAATGCTTATGAAAAATACGTAGAAAAAAATGGTAAAATAGAAAAAGTAGTTTTTTTAGAAGGGTTTCATAGGTTTTATGATGAACTTGAAAAAGAAATAAAAATAGAGAAAAAAAGAATTGATGAAAAAGAAGTGTTATTAGAAAAACTTCAAAGCATAGATTATAAAATCTATAAAGATAAAAAGGAATTTTTATTACCAATAAAAAAAAGTATAATACTATTAAGTTTAGTAAATGTAATAATTATTTTGATAGTAGTGTTTTTACTAGTAGACAGACCTAAACCAAAAGAAAAACCAAATGAAATAGCAAAAGTTAAAGGTGAAATGTACTTTCTTCAAGGAGAAAAACATCAAAGAAATAAAGAATATGAAGAAGCTTATGAAAAATACTTTGAATCAAGTAAATTTGGACATGCAAATTCTTTGTATGTATTAGGAATATTTCACCTAAAAGGGACAGGGGTAGAAGTAAATTATGAAAAAGCATACAACTATCTTTTGGAAGCTAGCGAAATTGGTTTTACAAAAGCGAGCTATAATTTGGGAATAATGGAATTGAAAGGTATGGGTAGAAAAGCTAATAAAGAAAAAGCGAAAGAATACTTTTTGAAAGCTAGTGATATAGGAGAGTCTATGTATTCTTTAGGAAATATATATTATTTGGAAAAAGAATATGTAGAAGCAAAAAAATATTGGAAAAAGGGTTATGAACTTGAAAATCGTAATTCGGCTAAAAGTTTATCGAATCTTTATTTGTATGGAGTTGGTACTGAAAAGGATAAAAAGAAAGCTCTTGAAATATTAACATCTAGTTCTAATTTTGATTAGAGATTAATTTTATACAATGAACTACATTGAATTTTATAATGATAGCAATAGATAAAGAGCCTGAAGGCTCTTTTTTTTATTAAATTTTGGAAAAAGCAAAATACAAAAGTCTTGACAGTATTTTTCAAAAATGATAATATGTAATGCTGTCTACAATTTAATCATAGATAAAACTATTTTGTATAACATACAATCTTGACTTTTTGAGACTGAATAAGTATAATGGTTAAGTTATGTAGAAA
>CAZHXU010000059.1:0-14868 GCA_964536535.1 uncultured Fusobacteriaceae bacterium | reverse complement strand
ATTCACAAAAAAAGGACTAAATTCTCACAAATTAGTCCTTTGTCTTCAATCTGAGGCTAATTATAGTTAATTAGCCAAATTTCTTTAGAAATATAAGTGGGCAAATAAAATTTTATTCTACTAAAACTCCATCTTTATATAAAATTTCTTTAACACTTCCATCATGGTCAAAATATTTTTGAATACCATCAAGTTGATTTTTATCATTATAGAGATAAATCCCTTTAACATTACCATTTTCAAAGTATTCTATTACTTCTCCAATTATTTTTCCCTCTTTCCAGTTAGTAACAAGACCTATTTCACCACCTTGGTAATAAGTTCTACTTTCCCCTTCAACTTTTCCACCAACATAAGTCATCTCTTCCAAAAGTTCTCCAGTTTCATAATAACTTAGTCTTTTTCCTTCAATATATCCATTTTCATGGTGTTCAATATAGTTTATAGAACCATTATTATAGTACTTAATGACTTTTTTAAATCTTCCTTCTTGATCAAAAGTAGTAAGAAATTCAAGATTAGTGTTTGTAAAATAGTACTTTCCTTCATTTATTCTTATTCCATTTTTGTACTCTTCTACTACTGAAACAACTCCACCTTTATAATATTCTTTGTGTAAACCATCTAATTTTCCATTTTTAAAGTAAGATTCTTTTATTAAGTCACCATCTTCATCATATAGTTTACTTATTCCATTTAGAGTATCATTATAAAAATTTTGCTCTATTTCCAAGTTCCCACTAGGATAATAGCCTTTTTTGAGACCATTAGCCAAATTATCACTAAAAGGAATTTCTGCTTTCAAACTTCCATCTAAATAAAACATCTTTCTCAAGCCTTCAATTTTCCCATGAAAATAAGGAGTTATTGCAATTATTTCGCCATTTTTCCCATACTCAGTATAATCACCATGAAGGGAACCAGTTTGATAAAATGCTAATCCTAAAAGGTTTTTATCTTGATCATATGATTTCCATTTTCCATTTCTTTTTCCAAAGAAGTCTAATTCTATGTCTAATTTTATTTCACCATTGGGATAATATTCATATTCTTTTCTTGCAGCATAATCTATAAAGAGAATAAGCTTATTATTTTGATACTCTTTTATATAACCAAGTAAATAATCCCCATTAGGTTTAGATTCTTCATAAACCAAATTCCCCATGTTGTCATAATTTTCAATTTTTTCAATCACTTCATTTTCAGTGTATTTAATAGTATTAATATGTATGCCATCTGAGTTGTATTCTAAATGAGTTCCGCTCATCTTTCCTTTATCATAATATCTTTCTTCTTCAATTTTTCCATTTTCAAAATACATAAGATATTTACCATGTAACAAATCATAAATATAATTTCCATCTATTTTAATCTGTCCATTGGGAAAAAATAATTTAGAAGGACCATTTAATAAATTATTTACATAAAATAATTCACTTTGAAGACTAGAATCTTCATAATATTCTCTAGTTACTCCATTTTTATGAGAGTTAAAATACTCTTCTTCACTTTTTATACTTCCATTTTCATAGAATTTTTTTCTAATACCATTTAAATGACCATTTTCATAGTATTCATGAGAAGAAATATTCCCAGTATCACAAAAATAATAATAAGAGTCTCCATTTTTTAATCCTCTATGGTAGTTACTTTTTTCTGTAAGAACTTCATTATTATAAATGTAAGATTCTCCTTCTAGAAGATCAAATTGAAAATTTTCAGTAGAAATCAACAATCCATTATCATCATAAGTGTCGATTTTTTTTCTATTACCTTCAATAGTTATTTTTTCTTTTATATTACCATTTGGATAATTAGTTATTTTTTCTTTTTGTTCTTCATTGTCTTTTTTTACTTTAACTCTTTTAATTTCTTTGCCTAGAGAATATTGGATTATTTCCTCCAGCTCACCTTGTGTATCAAAGAAAAATCCTTCGCCATGTTTTTTGTTATCTACATAGTTTATAAAAAACTCAGTATTTCCATTTTCATAATATTTATATATTTTTCCCCAAGTTACATCATCTATTCTTTCTTCGGCATTTGTCAAATTTCCAGTTTTTTTATCGTACCAATAAGAAGTTCCATTTAATAAACCGTCTATAAAGAATAACTTTTGAAAAAGTATTCCATCTTCAGTAAAATTCTCAGTATATCCATTTTGGACTCCGTCTATATATTCCCCTCTAGAACTTATTTGTCCATTTTCATAATACCAAATTGCACAACCATTTAATTTGTTGTTAGAATAATTTCCTTCTGAAGACAAGTTTCCATTATCATAATACCATTTACAATATCCATTTTTAAGACCACCAGGAGCAAAGTGAGTTTCAGAAGTTACACTTCCTTCTTCATTATAATAGATAAAAAGACCATCAGTTTCGCCATTAGTATGCTCACCTTGAGAACTAATCTGACCATTTTCATAGTACCAAATTCCTATCCCGTCAATTTTATCATCTATATAATTTCCTTCTGCTGACAAATTCCCATTATCATAATACCATTTGCAATAACCATTTTTAATATTTCCTGAAGAAAAAGTAATTTCAGAAGTGATATTTCCTTCGTTATTATAATATGTAAATAATCCATTAATAACACCATTTTGGTAAAAACCTTTTGATGTAATATTTCCTTCATCATCAAACCATTTAGCTAAACCATCTACTACATTATTTTTCATATTAAAAGAACTGACTAAAATCCCCTCTTTATTGTAATTTTCTTGAAGGACTATTTCTCCATTTACACTTGTATTCTTTTGGCTAGTTCCATCATCATAATTTGTTATACTTTCTTCTCCATCTATGATTTTATTGTTTATATTTTCATCACTAATCAAAGTATCTCTAGTATTTTCAGTATTGTCTTCTACTCCACTCTGATTATCATAACTTCCTTCATTATACCATTTGATTTCTTCAATTTTATCTGAGATACTTTTATGTTCTTCAATAAATTTATTTATATCTATTCCATTTTTTTCATAGAGATTTTTGTATTTTAATAAAACTTCTTCTGGATCTATTTCAGTATCTACTCCATCTTCATCATAAGCAGTAAAGTTTTCTAAATTAGTAAAAGTTTCATTAGAACCTTCTGCAATTAATTTTCCTTCCGAATATGACTTAAATCCACCAACTAAATTATTTTTCTCAAAATTTTGCTCTGAAATAAGTCTTCCAAGTTCATCAAATGCCAAACTTTCTCCGTTAAGTTCTCCATTTGTATAATTATTTTTAATTTTTAGTATACCATTTTCATATAAATAATATTCACCTTGGAAAACATTATTTATAGAAGTTTGAAAAGTAGATAACAAACCTTCATCATCATAGTATCTAGTTTGTTCTACTATCCCATCTATAACGGAACTTTTATATAAAATTCCATCGGCTGTATATTCTTTTGTATAAGCTAATTTTTGTCCATTTTCATAAAATTCAATAGTATCTATAATTCCTTCTTTAGTAAAAGAAGTTTTTAATCCATGAAGTTGCCCTTCATTATACTCTTCTATTTTTTCAATTATTCCTTCTTCTGAATAATATTTACTTTGCCCTTGAAGTATACCCTCTTCAAAGTTTTTTATACTTTTTAATATGCCATTTTCATAATAATCTCTTTTTTCCATTTCCCCACCTTCTAGTTAAAAATTATGTTATAACTACTATTTTCATCATCTTCTTTTACTTCTACTCCATCTTTGTAATATGTTTTTTCTTCCAATCCAAATTCATCAATTGTAATTTGTTCACCATCTAACTTATTTTGGTGGTTGTAAGAATAAACTCCTTTGACACTTCCATTTTCATGATAATCATAAACTTTTCCTAGAATAAACCCATTTTCCCAAATCTCTCTTCTACTCACTTCTCCACCTAGATAAAAATAGCAAGTTTCACCATGTTTTACTCCATTTTTAAAAGTTATAGTACATTCTAGTTTTGCATCTTTATCATAATAACTACAAAGACCATGAAGGTTTTTACTTTCAAAGACTTCTACTGACTTTAATACTCCATTTTCATAAAAATATTCTGCTTTTGAATACTCTCCAAATTTATCATAAGTTATTCTACTACTGAGTTTCCCACTAGGGTAATAAAACTCTCCTTGCCCATATAAAAATCCATTTTTATAGTATAATTTTCCACTAATATTCCCCAAATTATCAAATTCTAAGAATTTTCCTTCTAAAAGGTTATCTTTATAGTTTCCTACTTTAACTAGCAAGTTATTGTTGCCATACCATTTTGCTTCTCCATTTTGCATACCTTCAACAAAAGTTTTGCTTTGTAAAAGGTTTCCATTAATGTCAAAAAACTCTTCGACACCATCTTCCAGTCCATTTTTATAATATAATTTTCTTTCTATTTGCCCATTTTCAAAGTATTTTTTTCTAAGACCATTGATTTGACCATTTGAATAATTTGTTTCAATTAAGATTTTTCCATTGTCATCATAGTCTGTATAAATACCTTCCAAATAGTCATTATTATACGTACCTTTACCAATAATTCTGCCATCTTCAGAATACTGTATAACTTCTCCATGACGAAAGTTATTCATTATTTCAATTTTGTATTCTAATTCACCCTTCGGATAATAGATATATTCTATTTCTCCAGTTATTTTAGCTCTTAGTTTTCCATCATCTGCATTAAAATATTTTATAGAGTTTTTGTCATGTTCTTCTATAAGAAAACCTTCTTCATTATATTTTTCGTATTTGATTCTATACCCATCTTGTACGTGTTCTTCAAGTTCCTTCAAATTTCCATTTTCAAAGAACCATTTTGAAATACCAAATTTTTTCCCGTTTTTATAGGGAATTAAAGATTTTTTTTCTCCATTTTTATAAAAACCTTTTAATAAACCATGTAAATGACCATTTTTATATTCTTCTACATAATCAATGTTCCCATTTTCATAATAATAAGTCCAGCTTCCTTCAACTAAACCATCAAAATATTCACATTGAGACTTCAAACTTCCATCTTGATAAAATTCTTTGTATTTTCCTACTTTTTTATCTTTAACAAAATTTATTATTTTTCTTATTTTTCCATTTAGATAATACTTATTAACTGGTCCGTCTAATATTCCATGATAAAAGCTTTCTTCTGCTTCTAATATACCTAGATTATTATAAAAACTTGCTACTCCATGTTTTTTTCCCAAGTAATAGTTGCAAGAATAAACAAGGTAGCCATCTTCTGAATATTTTTCATACTCTCCATGAAATTCGTTGTGCATATAAAAACAAGAGATTTTTAGTTGTCCATTGTCATAATAATATTTATATTCACCATTTTTTTTATTATTTGCAAAATCAATAATTGCATACAAAAATCCTTTTTCATTTCTGTATTCAGCTTTACCATGTATTTCTCCATCTAAATAAGGAAGAATAGATTGCAAAGAACCATCTTTATTATATCTTTTGTCTTCTACAATTTCATAGTTTTCATATATTATATGTTCTTCAAGAGAACCATCTTGATAATAGAACTTACATTCTTTAGTTTCTTTTCCCATATCATAATAGAGCTGTTTATATAGGTTGCCATTACTATGATAAATAGTGTATAAACCGTTTATTTTACCATTTTCATTTGTCCATTCTTTTGAAAGGGTACCATCTGAAAAATAGTGTTTTTCGATCCCATTTATTTCTCCATTTGAATATTCTATTTCAGATTTTAGATTTCCATTTTCATAAAATTCTTTTTGAATTCCATCTAAGTTCTCTTGAGCATTGTAGTTATTAATAATAGACAAGATTCCCTCTTCTGTATAACTATAAGATTGTCCTATTTTTATAGAATTAATAAGGTTATTCCTAGACTTTATTTTACCATTTTCATAATACAGTATATTTTCTCCATTTATTTCTCCATTTTCATATACTATACTTTGAATCAAATAACCATTAGGCATATATATAATTTTTTTTCCGTCAAGTACTCCGTCTTTGTATTCTTCTAATAAGTTTATTTTCCCGTCAAAATAATAATGAGTAACTTGCCCATTTAAATTGTTATTTAAATAAGTTCCTTTTTTCTTTAAAGTTCCTGTTTCTTCATAAAACTCTTCAAAATATCCTTCTTTAAAATCGTCAACATAAGTTAAAATTTCTTTTAATTTTCCATTTTCAAAATAAGATTGATATTCTCCATTTTTTTTTCCATTTTCCACATTGAAAACTTCCTTCAAAAATCCATTGTTATAATGTGTTTTCTTTTCCATTTTGTCCCCTTTTTAAGCAATAATCTTAGATTATTGTATAATATAATGTTTGATTTTTCAAGAATATATACTAATTTTGTATAAAAATTGATAATTTTATATAAAAAATTAGAAAATTACTTTCATTTAAGACAAATATATTAGTTATATTTTAAAAATATTAATTTAAAGAAAATAAAAAGACTAATTTAATTAAAATTAGTCTCAGATTGCAGACAAAGAAGTGAATTGTAAGAATTTAATTCTTTTGTGAATCAAAAGTTTTTTTTATTATTCTTTGTTACTTTTGTCTTGATAGAAAAGTAACCAACGTCCAGATGTGCATTGTTCAACTAGAGAGATAAATCTCTAAATTTCACGAATCTATGGCAAATGATTTTAGAGAAAAAACAAAATTAAATAAACAGTAGAAAAGATTATTAGAGCTAAAATAGAAGTTATGTACATTATCTTTAAGTTTTTCTCTATATCTTCTACTTCAAACTCTTTCTTCCTATCTCCAATAGTTGGTTTATCCATAAGAACTCCAAAATACTTTGTTTTACCCCCAAACTGAACTCCTAGAGCACCAGCAACAGCAGATTCTGGATGAGCAGAGTTTGGACTAGCATGATTATATCTATCTCTAAAAAATATCTTTATAGAATTCCGATAATCATATTTAAGTAAAAACGTTGCTATAGGAATTAGTAACCCACCTGTTAATCTTGCAGGAATAAGATTTGCAAAATCATCTAATTTTGCACTACAATAACCAAAATCTTTGTATTTGTTATTTTTATACCCTAACATAGAATCAAGAGTATTTATACTTTTGTATGCCATTGCAAGGGGTAATCCACCTATGAACATATAAAAAAGTGGAGAAACAATGCCGTCGACTATATTTTCGCTAATTGTTTCCATAGTACTTCTAATAACATCTCTTTTTTCAAGCTCTCCCGTATCTCTACTTACCAAATAACTAAGTTCTTTTTTTGCTTTTTCAAGGTCATTAGTTTTTAATAAATTATAAACTTTTTTTCCTTCTCGACCAAGAGAGTTTGTAGCCAAAGTTGTATATAAAAAATAGATATTTAATAACCATATTTTACTTAGGAAGTAAGAGAGTAGAAGGGTAGAAGTTACTACAATTAGAACTAAAACTCCTCCCCAAAACTTTTTATTAGAAAATCTATAAAATCTTTTTTCTAAAAAATTAATAAAAGAACCTATTACTTCTACTGGATGTTTTATAAAAATAGGATCACCAAAAATCAAATCAAGTATATAACTAATCAAGATGACTATAACGTAATCCAACTTCTTCTCCCTCCATTATTTTATAGATACTTTCTATATCTACAGTTTTTCTAAGGATTTTAGCTAATTTATCATATTCTTTTTCTTTAAAAGTTTTATAGTCTTTTTCTTCTACTTCTACTTCTACTTTAGCTATACTTCCCAGTTTATTTATTAATTTTTCTACAAATATTCCCTTATCAAATATCCCGTGCAAATAAGTCCCGATAATATTATTGTTGACCATACCAAGTGAATATTCTCCCCTAGTCAAAAATGAGTTGCCGTCTCCTTTACTTCTACCTTGGTGTATCTCATAACCACTTATATCTATATTTTCATCCAAATCCAAAATATCTATCTTATTTTCTATTTTCCCATTATACTGAGTTGTTTCTTTCTCTATTTCCATAGTAGTAACAAGGTCTAAAAGACCTAAACCATTAATACTCTCTAATTTGCTCTCTATTGCATTTGGGTCTTCTATCCTACGTCCCAAAATTTGAAAACCGCCACAAATGCCCATAATTAGCTTGTTTTCACGAGCACTTTTTATTATCTCTTCACTAAATCCTTTATTTTGAAGATACTGCATATCTGAAATAGTATTTTTACTACCTGGTATAATTATCATATGTGCATCTCTAAGTTCCTTTGGATTTTTCACATAAGATACTTCTACATCTTCATACATCTTAAATGGATCAAAATCTGTAAAATTACTCATATGAGGTAGTTTAATTACTTTTATTTTTATCTTTCCATCTGATTTTTTTTCAAATCTATCTGTAACACTATCTTCTTCTTCTATATTATGTTCATAATATGGCACTACCCCCAATACAGGTATACCTATCAAATCTTCCATTTGTTTTAGACCGGGTTCTAATATCTTTACATCACCACGGAACTTATTAATTATTACTCCCTTAAACATATCTCTCTCTTCCTTTGGAAGTAACATAAGAGTTCCATATACAGAAGCAAAAACTCCACCTCTATCTATATCTGCTACTAGAATACATGGGCTATTTGCTATTTGTGCCATACCAGTATTTACCAAATCATCTTTTTTAAGGTTTATTTCTGCAGGACTACCTGCTCCTTCTATTACACTTATTTCATAATTTTCTTTTATTTTTGCATATGCTTTTTCTACTTCTACCCTAAGACCCTTTCTCCATTCAAAATAGTTTTTAGCATTCATATTAGTAATAGCTTTCCCGTGGAGTATTATTTGTGAACTATTATTAGCTGTAGGCTTTAATAATATTGGGTTCATCATTACTTTAGGAAGGATATTACAAGCTTCTGCTTGGACAACTTGTGCCCTCCCCATCTCCAAACCTTCATCTGTAATAAATGAATTTAAAGACATATTTTGTGATTTAAATGGAGCTACTTTATATCCATCTTGATAAAATACTCTGCAAAGACCAGTTACTAACAAACTTTTTCCTGCAGAACTTGCTGTTCCCATAACCATTATATTTTTATGTTTCTTCAATCTCTTCTCCTAATTTACTTTAATAATGTATATATTTCTTCTTTTGTTCTCATATTTTGCAAGATACCATTGGCACTTTTTACAATAGGATGACAAAGTATCGCACCAGTTCCTTCACCAAGAGCCATATTTGTATTAATAATTGCTTTTAAACCTAATTCTTCAAGGACTCTAGTCATACCAGGTTCAAGACTATTATGTGCACATATAAAATAATCTCTAATTTGTGGATAGAGTTTATAAGCACAAAGTGCACTTGCACTTGAGATAAAACCATCTAATACTATAGGTATTTTTTTATAGGCACATCCTAAATAAAATCCAACCATTGCTGCTATGTCAAAACCACCAAGTTCACCAAGTAAAGTTAATGGATCATCTATACCTTCTACTCTAGAAAGAGCTTTTTTTATTACTTCCTTTTTAATAGCAAGTTTTTCATCATCTATTCCTGACCCTGTACCAACAGTTATTTCTTCTCCTAAAAGAGCAGATATAAGTGCCGTACTAGTTGTTGTATTTCCTATACCCATCTCTCCACAAGACAAAAGTTGATTATCTTTAGAAAGTTTAATAGCCATATTCATTCCTATTTCCAAAGCTTTTAACATATCTGCTTTTTCCATAGCTTTTTCTATTTTTATATTACCACTACCATTTTTTATCTTTTTATCAAAAAAATTCTTATATTCCCTATCTATTTTACCGTCTATCCCTACATCAACTAAATACAAATCAACATAGTTTGATTTAGCAAGTATAGATACAGCCCCATGACCACTTAATATAGATTCACTCACTATTCTTGTATATTCCCTAGGGCAACAACTAACTCCTTCTTTTTCTACTCCATTATCACTTGAAAAAACCACATGGGCACTTCTACTAATAGGATTAAAAAACTCCCCTGTAATTCCGCTTATTTGCACAGCCAAATCTTCTAATATTCCCAAACTCCCAACTGGTTTCATTAAATTATCCAAATAAGTTTTAACTTCTTCCATAAGAGTTCTATTTACTTCTACTATTTCTACCATAATCCCTCCTTAATATATTCCCCCTAAAAGAACTGCAATTAACAAAAAGAAAACTTCACTAAGTTCTATTGTCATACCTAATGTATCTCCTGTACCGCCATTTATTTTTTTATTAAGCCATTTATTAATTTTATTAGCAAAAACTAAATTAAAAATAAGAATAAGTAAATATCTATAATCAATTAAATATATTAATAATGTAATTAGATATGTTTTCAAAAAAACTTTTTTATCAACATATTTAAAGAGAGCTTCTCCCATTCCTTCTTTTCTACTATAATCTAATTTATAACTTTGATAAACTAGATTTAATCTAGCACTAACAAGAGATAATATTATAGGAATAATGCCTAGATTAGCATATAGAATAATTTTTCCTACGAAGATAATAATAAGACCCATAACACCATTAGTTCCAATATGTGAATCTTTCATAATCTCCAAAGTTCTTTCTTTATCCCTATAAGAAAATAAACCATCAAAAGAATCAGCAAGTCCATCAAGATGTAGAGCGCCAGTCAAAAGTATATTTGTAACTAATAAAAATAAAGCTATTACATATCTATCAAGTGCTAATTTAAGGCTTATATAGTATATTACTCCCATAGGTATTCCTATTACAAGAGCTACTAATGGCAATAAAAATACAGATTTTGCATAGTTTTTTTTATCAAAATCAAAGGTTTTATTAATGGGTATTCTTGTATAAAATTGTATCAAAATCAAAAAATCTTTTATCATTTTAATCTAAGCTCCAATCCAGATACGATTAAATAAGCTTCATCAGAAACTTTAGCTAATTTCTGATTTATTCTACCTGCAATGTCTCTAAAATGCCTTCCTAATGGATAAGGAGGTACTAGTCCCATTCCTAGTTCATTAGAAACCATTACCAAAAGTCCCTTATGATTTTTTCCAAATGTTATTAATTTATCTATTTCAATATTTACTTTTTTTTCTATCTGATCTACTTGTGTTTTGGATACATTATCCCAATCTATTTCTTCTTCAAATATAATATTACTAATCATATTTGTAATACAATCTAATAAAATAGAGGATTTTGAATTAATATTATTTAATAAAATATCAAAATCTTTATAAGCTTCAATTGTTTCCCAATTATTCCCTCTTTGCTCTTTATGTTGCTCTACTCTATCTTTCATTTCTTCATCCCAAACTTTTGCTGTAGCTATATATATCTTTTCATTATTAAAATTTTTTACATATTCTTCTCCAAAAGTACTCTTACCACTTCGAGCTCCTCCAGTTATGTATACTAATTGTCCCATAGCCACCTCCATCACAATATTTTAGCACTTAATCTCAAGTAAAACAAGGATATTAGCTTATTTCTTGGTAAATTAGTCAAATTTTTCTTCTTTCAAAAAATAATTTAAGAACAAGAAATTTTATTTCAGCTTGACGATTATTTAGTAAAAAATTTTTGTATTTACAATTTCTGGATTTCATTATATGATAAATTTTGCTTTATTTATACTTGAGGAAGGAGTTGTATGGTTTACAAGATTAATGAAGAATTTTATATTAAAGAAATTAAGTTAAAATGCATTGAATCTGCTAATCAAAATGGCTGTGAACAATGTTATTTTTATCAAAATAAAATGAATTGTTTAAATTATGCTAGAGTGGCAAAATGTCATCCTCTATTTAGATCAGATCAAAAATCCGTTCATTATATTAATATTAAATAAGTACAATAATGAATTTAGAAGGAAAAGAAAAAAATAATTGAATAATAAAACATCTAAGAATAAAGCTTGGGGATGAGAATATGAAAAAAGTTATATTGTTTATTTTAATCTTTTCAAATATTTTTGCAGGGAATATAAGCCTTTTAGGTCAAGAATATTTAGAAAATATAAAAAGTTTTAGGGAAATTGATAGTTATAATGAACAAGATTTAAAGTTCATTGAAAGTTTAGAAGAAAAAGAATTTTATATAGGCGTTAAAAGTGGGAAATCTCTATTTGATTATGACTTAGATGAAAAAAACTTAGATTTTTTAAGATTTGTTACAAAATCTTTAGAAAAGCATTTAGGAATCAAATTCAAATATATTTTTGCTGAAACATATGAGCAATTAGAAGAGATGATAATTAGTGGAGAAATTGATTTAATCCTTGGAGATGCTAGTGAAGCAAGTAAAGATGGTGATTATTCATTGCCATTTTTATTAAAAACTATTGGACTTATATCAAAAAGTAATAATCTAGAAGAGATTAATACTTTGTATGTTGAAGAAAGCATAGTTTGGACAAAAGATTTAGATCTTTTATTTGAAAAGCTGAAAAGAACTTTTGATTATGAAATAGTTAAAGTAGATAATTTAGATTTTTCACTTTTAAATAATTCAAAAACAGGGTTTTTGGATACAGAATATTCATTAAAATATTTGTTAAATCAAGATTTTTCAGGTGTAATTTTTACACCTTATTTGAATGTTCCAATTAGGGCACACTTCAAATCAGATTTAGACCCTTATATTGTTGAAATAGTCAACAAAAGCTTCAGTAGTTACCTTTCAAATATAATCAAAGAATTTTACTCACTTATTATAAAAGAAAATAATAAGAGTTTATTTATTAAAAATCTAAGTGATACAGAAAAAGCATATCTTGCTGAAAATAAAGAATTTAAACTTTATGTTCAAAATTATCATTTTCCACATCTTTTTTACAATGAAAAAAAGGGTGAATACGAAGGTTTATTAATAGATATTCTAGAAGAATTTTTAGAAGCTTCTAATCAAAAACTTTTACTAAAAGAAGGAACAAATGCAGAAGATAGTTATGAATTATTTTCAAATGATAGAAGTAGTTTGCTTTTCACTTCTGAGTATGGTTTAGATGATACTATGTATACTTCAAAAAACTTATTAGAAGAAGAAGTTATATTAATAGGAACTCTTGATAGTAAAGTTTTTACAAATAAACCAATCGATTATTTAGGCAACTATATCGGAGTTGTAGATAACAAAGTGACTAAATCTATTATAGAAAATTATGGTCATCGTATTAGTAATCAAATTAGATATTATGATAATTATGATCAATTAATAGAAGCTTTAGAAGAAAAACAAATTGAATATGCAATTATTTATAAAGGTGTTTATGAATACTACAAAACTTTTGAACAAAAACATTCTCTAAAAGAAATTGCACTTTTTTTATCATTTGATGTGTATCTGGCTAGCAACAAATTAAATAAGATGCAAATTGATATATTTAATAAAGCATTAGAAACTAGTGTTATTGATTTAGATATATATTTAAATAAATGGAAAACTTATACTATTGATTTTGAGCATATAATAGCAAAACAAAATGATAGAATTTCTGAAGAACTTCTTAGGCAAAAAAGAATACTTAGATATTTGTTACTACTATCTGGAGCATTAATTTTTGCTATTTTGTTTGTTATATATACATTTGTTAGAGTAAGAAAAGTAAATAAACTCTTATTTAAAGAAATGTATTTTGAGCCAGATTTTAATATTCCTAATAAAAGAAGGTTTTTTGAAGAGAGAGAAAAAATTCAATTAGGTCAGTATGATTCAGTTGCTTGTTTAGCTATAACAAATCAACTAGAAATAAATCAACTTTATTCCTTTGAAGAAGGGGAAAATTTTAGATTTCAAATTGGTCAAGTATTGAAAGAAGCTCAGAAAACAGACTGTATTGATAAAATGTATTATGTAAATAATGTTTGTCTTCTTCTTATAAGAAATAAAAATGAAAATCTAAGTTTGGCTAAAATAGAAAATATTTTAAAAGAATTAAATAAAAAATTAAATAATAAAATAAAGTTTAAGATATCTTATGCAAGTGCTGAACTTGAAAATTATAATTTTGAGAAAGTATTTGAAAAAGCTTATTTTTTAATAAATTCAAATAATGACGTAGAGATAATCGAAGCTACAAGTAAAATACTTGATGATGAAAAAGAATTATTATTTTTAGCTAACGATTTATCTAGAGCTATTGAAGATAATGAAATTGTTCCTTATTTTCAACCAAAAATTTCTTGTAAAAATGAAAAAATTAGAGGAGTAGAAGCTCTTGCACGTTGGCATCATAAAGAAAAAGGAGTTATTCCTCCATTTAAATTCATTCCAAGAGCAGAAGAAAATGGAAATATAATTGATATAGACTTGGCTATAGCTGAAAGAGCAATTTCTAAATTTAAACAATGGAAATTAAAAAAATATGTTGGAGATGACTTTATTATGTCTTTTAATCTTTCTCCTAAAACTCTTATGTTACAAGATATAGACAGCAAAATCGCTAGTTTTTTGAATAAATATAGAGTAAAACCAGAAGAGATAGAGATAGAAGTAACTGAAAGAGTTGTAATAAATAATTATGAGCATTTTATAAATATAATCTCCAAATTTAGAACTATGGGCATATATGTTGCAATTGATGATTTTTCTGCAGGAAATGCTTCTTTAGATTATATATTAAAAATCGATTTTACTACTTTAAAAATTGACAGAAGTTTATTAATAGGAATGACTAAAGAAAATAATAAAAAGAAAAAAGAAATATATAAAGCTGTAGTTGATATTGGAAAAAAACTCAATATGAAACTGGTGGCTGAAGGGGTAGAAGAAGTAGAAGAAGTAGAACTTGTTAAAAGTTTAAATGTAGATGAAATTCAAGGGTATTATTATTCAAAACCTTTGAATGAAAAGAAATTAATTGAATTTTTAAAAAGTTTCTAAGTATTTTATTAAATAATATTTAACTTAAGAGCCTATGG
>CAZHXU010000058.1:0-15039 GCA_964536535.1 uncultured Fusobacteriaceae bacterium | reverse complement strand
GTTACTTTTGTATCAAGACAAAAGTAACAAACTAAATAAATTATAGAATTTAATTTAGTTAGTTCACATTTTTATTTTTGTATTTTATACATAAAAGTGAACATTATTATTTTGTAAAACTCCTAATATACAAAAGATTTTAGAATAAAAATTAGAATTTTATGAAGAAATAAAAATTCATAGTCTTTTGATTGTAATTATTATATAATGTTTTTATGCAATTCAAGGAGGGGATTAAGTGAATTTTAGAGAAATGTTAGAAGGAATAAGACACCACAGATATATTGATGATAATGTTAAAGAAAAAATAATAAATTACCTTGAAGGTGAAATTACTTTCGAAGAACTTGCTTTAAATAACAATCATAATTGCGGAAGATGGTATCTAGACGGTTTTAGAAACGAAATAAACAAAGCTTTTGAAGAAGGAACAGTTGATAAAGATTTATTAAAAAGAGTTTTGAAAGTTTATTTCACTTTGATTGGAAAAGATTCTCTAGGAGAAATAGTACAAACAATCGATTTTTCTAAAACTTTGGAAATCTATGAAAGTTTTTATGAGGAATTTATTGATAAAGAAACTCTTTTATACAAAGTATTCTCTGAAGAAGGAAGTTGGAATGTAGAAGATGGTGTTTCAGCTATTTTTGATACATTTGGTATGGAAGACGCTATAAATTTCCTTAAAAATTCTAATAAGTTAAAAAAAGGCGGTTTTTATAAATATTCTCAAAACCCTTATGTTTTAGTCTTATTAAAGGATTTAACTAAAACTTATGAAGAAAAAAGATATGATGAAGTTAAAGGGAAAGTTTTGAATATATTAAATGCTTTAGGAGACGATTACAAATGTACTGATGAATATATTAGTAGAAGTAATTATGAAAAGAAAAAAGGATTTAGAGCAAAACTTGAGGAAGAAAGTAAAAAAGCTTTATTAGAACTTATTGATACAGGAAATAACTGGGAAAAAAATATTGAAACTTTTAAATCAAGTTTGAAACCTGTTGGTAGAAGAGAAATTTTTGCTTTTTTAGAAGAAGACGAAGAATTCATAAGTTTGTTTAATAGAATAAAAAGCATGAAAAAATCTCGTGAAGGTTTTGATTTTATAGATAGGTTTATGAAAATGTTACTAGAAGTTGTTCCTAATTTTTATATTGAAAAATTTTATTTCTTAAAATTGAGAAGTTCTTGTGCTTGGAAAAACCCAAAGTTTGTTCTTGATGAATTAATAAAAACAATAGATCAAAATAAAGAAATTGAAGAACAGTTAGCAAACTACTTTATAATGTATACTGTTGAACACTTTGCTTGTGATTATAAAACTCATAATGAAACATTTAAATTATTAATTGAGCATTTTGGAACTGAATATATATTTAATCACTTAAAACTAAGGTCAACAAGTGACAAAACTTTGGCTATTTATCTAGTAGATAAATATGGTGATTCTGAATTAGTTAAAGAATCTAAAAAAACTATTGAAGATTTTATGTTAAATAATCTTTTCAAATCAATTGCTGTTGATGAAGAAGCACAAAAAGAATTATTTGCTTATGTAAATAAAGAAAAAGATAAAATAAATATCAAAAAACTTCTAAAGAAAAAAATTGATGATTTTACACCTTATGGGAAATGGTCTATATTTAAAGGGGATAAATTAGAAAGATTAGTAGAAGTTATTTTAGAAAGTAAAAATAACAGTTTATTTGAGTTTTTATCTAAATACTTCTACCAAGGAGAAGAATTTAACTTCCCACATAAATATATTTTGGACCTTATTATAAAGCTTAATATAAATACTAAAGAATACCTAAAAGTTTTTGTAGGTTTTATTAGTGATAATACTGATGGAGCAGATTCAGTTCGATTTAACGGAACAAATTATGACTTTAATGTTTTATATAAAGCATTAGAATACTTGGAAGAAAATGGTATTAATTGCTTAGAATTAGGTGGAAAATTTAGTGCAAAACTTAAAAAAACTCTTGTTGATAGTATCTACGGGAAAAATAAGTGTAAAAGAGAAGTTTTATGCTTAGTTGATTTTTTAGGTGAAAAACAAAAAGGTTTAGTCGAATCTGCATTTAAAAATCTTCTTAACTTAGATGAAAGTGTTACAAACTTAGTAGAAGAAAAGATATATAATGAATTATCTAGTTTTACTGGTGATAAAGAAATAAGAGCTGTAGAAGTTTTATGTCACTATAAAACAGATGAAGAAAGAATAAAAAATATATACGAAGAAGTAAAAGAACCTAAATCTAGAGATATCATCTCGAATGTTATAGGACTTGAAGCTACTGATTTGTATACAGATGAAAAGGGAGAGTTTGATTTAGATATCTATCTTGATAGTGTTTATAAAAAGAGTAAAAAACTGCCTATTGATTTGGATAAAATAGTTAAACCAGTAAGAATAGACGGAAAAGATGTAGATAGAGCTCTTGAGCAACTGTTTGTTTCATATAAAAATTCAGATGAATTATCTATAAATAAAGAAGCTCTTCTTATTACAAAAGCTCTTACTGAAGAATCTACATATGCTTTTGCAAAAAGCGTTTTTCTTGCTTGGCAACAAGGTCCTATGGATATGAAATCAAAATGGCAATTATTAATTCCAATAATCCATGGAGATTTTAACCTTATAAAAGAAATAGCAATTTTAATAGAAGATTTAGCTCTTAATTCAAGACAAAAACTAGCTGTTTACCTAATTAAAGCTCTTGCTTTAAATGGAACTAAAGATGCTTTTATTGCCATAGATAAAATTGGTAGAAGAACTAAATTTAAAACTCTTAGATTAGCAAGTCAAGAAGCTTTTGAAATTGCTGCAAAAGAATTAGGTATCTCAAAGGGACAACTGGGAGATCAATTAGTTGGAGATATGGGATTAGTAGATGGATATGTTAGTCTTTCTTATGGAAATCAAGTTGTAAAATTATTTATCGGAGCTGATCTTAAATTTGAAATAGAAAAAGAAGATGGAAAAAGGGTTAAATCTTTACCTAAAGGAACTAAAGATGACAATGAAGATTTAGTTAAAAAAGCTGCTGAAGAGTTTAAAATCCTTAAAAAACAACTTAAAGAGATGGTTACTCTTCAAACAAATAGAATGGAAGACGCTCTTGTTGAACACAGATTATGGACTAGCAAAAACTGGCAAGAATTATTCCTTCAAAATCCAATTATGAATATTATTGGAAAAGGATTAGTTTGGGCAGTTTACAAAGAAAATAAACTAGAAAAAACTTTTGCTTTTGATACAGAATTATTTGATGTTGATTATGAAAATATTACTTTAGATGAAGATAATCTAATAGGAATAGTTCATCCTCTTGAACTATCTAAAGAAGATATAGATAACTGGAAAGAAGTTTTTAGCGACAATGAAACTACTTTACTCTTTGACCAATTAGACAGGGAAGTTTTGGGAGTAGAAGATAAAGAAAGTTATGAATTTAAACCAAAAGATTATCCTAGAAAATCACCAAATACTCTTGTAAGTAGATTACAGAAAAAAGGATGGAGTATAGGTTCTGTTAGAGACGGTGGAGGATTTGAAGAGATATATAAAGAAATTAGAACTCTCAATATAGGTATAGAACTTACTGTTAATGGATCTCCTGGTATGGGTGGTTATGGTTATGAAGCTTATGACAGTGATGATGGTTTAGTTGGTGTTGAAAAGATAGAATTTTATAGATTAGGTAAGATTCAAAGGGGAAGTTATGTTTATGATGAATTAGAAAAACATAATGGACTTAGATATATGCCAAAAGAGCTACCAGAAAGAATAGTAAGTGAACTATTATTAGAGGTTAAAAAAGGATTGAGCTAATATTTAAGAGTTTGATTTATATCAAACTCTTTTTTACAATTTATTTTACTTGAAAAAGGAGTTCTTATGAATAAATTTAGACCTTTAGAATATGACGGGTTTTCTCCCTTAGATAATGATTATGTTGCATTTGCACAGAGGAGATATAAAATATTTTTAGATGAAGTTAAAAAAAATCCAAAAAATAAAGAAGAATATATTGAATATTTTATTAGATATACTTTTAAAAATTTTCCTGATCATATGGAGTATAGAAAAGATATAATTTCATTTTTATTAAGAGATTATAAAATAAAAGATATAATTTCTAGACTTTCTAAACATGAAAGGAATTATTATACAGAAGGTTTAGAGTATCTATATAATTTAACAAAAGAAGAAAGTATCTTAAAGTGGTTAGAAGAAGATAAGAAATTACTTTTGGAAGACTTAAGTAATTCTCTAGTTATTAATGAAAAAAAGGAAGAATTTGTTTCATTTTTATTAGGGAAAAAAACTAGTTTTGATATAAAAAAAGCCTTTAATAAAAATATTAATAAAATTAAAATAAATGATTCTAAATTATGGTCCCTATATAATTTCTGGGATTTAAAAGACTTTTTGGAGATTACAACTTATAGAAAAATTGCTTTTTTAGATAAGAATATATTAATAAATTTAACTAAATTTGTACTTGAAACAAAATCAAAACCTTTAATCTATTGGTATATTGGAGTTTTGGCTTACATATATGAAAAAGAAGATGAGTATCTTTTAGACTTAATTATTTATGTAAATAAAAATATAGATAAATTTTTTGACTGTTATTTTGCTTATAGAAAAGAAGTCTTTAATGACAGTAAAAAAGAAATTGATTATATAAAAGATAAAGGCATAGATGTAATAAAATTAGGAATTAATTTTAAAAATAATAAAAGAGAAGTAATACTTGATTCTTTGGAGGTAGGGAGTAGAAGATATTCATATAACTACTTAGCTTATTATACAAATGAAAAAAGTAAAAAAGTTCTCGATAAAATTTACGATTTAGTTTCTAAGTTAGATGTGCAAGAAAAAAATATGATAAAAGAAGAAATTTATAATCTTCTACCCACTCTACCTCCTAATGCCGAAATAAATGCTGTAAACATGTTAGTTTTAGTAGAAGAAGATAGAAATAAGTTGGTTTCTTTATATAAAACTTTAAAAGAGCCAAAATCAAGAGATATAATAGCTATAAACTGTGAACTTAGTCCGAAAGATATCTACTGTGATAAAAATAATCAGTTTGATTTTGATTTGTATCTAAATAGTGTTTTTGATGAAAATAAAAATTTAGACATAGATATAAATTCTATTACTTTGCCCAAAAGGAAAGATAAAAAAGATTCACTCATAGCCATAAAACAATTATTCTCTTCATATATGAATTCAAATGATTTGTCTATTAACAAAGAAGCTTTATTAATTAGTGATTATTTAGAAGACATGACATTATTTGCAAAAGAAGTTTTTGAATTGTGGCAATTAGAATGTAATTATGATAAAAGATGGCAGATATTATTGGCTATTATACATGGCAATACTGAACTTATTAGAAAAATTTCCAAACTCATAGAAGTATTTGCAAAAGATGGTAGACAAAAGTTAGCTCAGTACATGGTAAAAGTTATCGGTCTAAGTGGAGAAAAAGAAGCTTTGATGCTTATTTATAATATAAATAAAAAGAGTAAATTTAAAAGTATAAAAAAAGCTAGTGATGAAGCTTTGATAATTGTTGAAAAAGAGCTTTCTCTAACAAGAGATGAACTTTTAGACAAATTAGTTGATAATTTGGGATTCAAAAATACCCATATAGACTTTTTTTATGGTGAAGAAATAATAAAATTGTATCTAAATAATAATAACCAGCTTTGTTATAAAGATAAAAAAGGAAAAGAAAAAAAATCTCTTGGCAAATTAGCCAGTGAAAGTTTAACAAAAGAAGGGAAACAGAAGTTTAACCAACTTAAAAAAGAGGTAAAAGAGATAATAAACCTCCAAAGTTCAAGAATTAATGAAGCTTTTGTTAATTGGAGAATTTGGAATGGAAGTAACTGGAAGGAACTATTTTTTAATAATCCAATTATGAATTCTATTGGGAAAAGACTTGTTTGGGGAATTTATAATGATAAAAAATTAATAAAATCATTTACTGTAGATACAGATTCTTTTGATTCTTCTTATGATAAAGTTGAAATAAAAGATACGGATAAAATTGCTTTAGTTTATCCAAGTGAATTGGAAGAGGATGAAATAACTACTTGGTTAGAAATATTTAAAGAAAATGAAGTTGAATTTTTATTTGACCAGTTAGGAAGAAAAATTATAAATTATCGAAAAAATTCTGATTTTTCAATAAATCTAGAAGATACTTTAAGTATTCCAACTAATAATCTACACAATAATTTCAAAAAAAATAATTGGTTTATCTCTTGTGTTAAAAGTGCTGGTTCATTTGACGGATACTACAAAGAAAATAGGAGTATTAACCTTGGAGTAGAAGTTACACTTAATGAATCATTATATGTTAATTCATATTCAGCAAGCAGTATTGATACTTCTATAAAAATTGAAAAAATTGAATTTTATCAAACTTTAGAATTTGATAGACAAAAAGATGCTTACTTTGAACTTTCTGATTTTCCAAAAGCAATATATAATTTAGATAATTTGCCAGAAAGAATAATTAATGAGTACCTTTATGAAATACGAAAAATATTTAGAGGAGAATAGTATGATTAAATTTAAAGTTGATACAAAAGATATTAATAGTATAAAAGATACACTTCTTGAATATAAAAAAGTTTGGATTAGTGGAAAAGCTATTAAAAATAATCCCTTTGGAGGAAAACTAAATGTGTTATTTTTGGATAAAGAAGGAAAAGAACTAAATAGTTATGGAGTAGAGGATGTAGAAGTTTTAAAAGCTTTTGAAGCATACTGGTCTTTTTCATTTGGAGGTATAAATACCGAAGATAGTTTTTTTGCACATGCATTATCTTATCCTTCCTTAAAAGAAGATATTTTAGAAGTTTTATTTGTTATTATAGATTATGCTAGAAAAGAAAATGATACAAGCGAATTATGGGCAGATGATGATAATAACTTAATTGGATTAGGCTCTATTGTTGCTTTTACAAAATTATATCCAGAGTATCTATATTTATTGGGTTTATATCTTATCCCCTACTGGGATGATGAGCATGCTCCTTTTGCACTAGATTTATTTGAAAATTTAGTTAATGAAATAGGAATAGATAAAAATACATTAAAACTATTTTGTTATACTGATAATGTTAGACTTCGTAATTGTATCTTTGAAGATATGACTGATTTTTTCAGGGAAAATTTGGAACTATATCAGTGGTTTAAAGAAGTTTTAAAAGAGAGATTTTTGAAATATCCATTTATTCCTTATACTCCAGATGAAAAAATAACAAATCCTCTAGATAATTTTTATTATGAACTTATGAATAACAAATCTAATTGGGAACTTGAACCTATTGAAAAAAGTTTATCTGAAATTTTTGTTTATGACAAAGGATATATTGAATCAGAGACTTTATTTAATGAAATCAAATCTATAAGTATTCTTCCTTTAGTGCAAAAAAAAGTAGAGAGTAAAAAAGAGAATAGATATAAAAATCCTCTACTTACATGGAAAGATTTTATAGAAAATGAATTTAGATTAGGTAGAGAAATATGGTCGTACATATATAGTGGTGGAGATAGAAATACTTTATTTTATCTAAATGGTTTATATGATGACTTTTATGAAATTATCGCTTATTCTGATTATGAAGTGAAAAAATTTCTACCTTCATGGGCTAGTGACAATAATAGTTTGTTTGAAGTCTTAGATCAATTAACAGAGAGAGTATTTGAATATTTTGATAATACTTTTCATAGTGTATCTAATGAAATGATACTTAATTTTACAGATTTTTTATACGAAATCTTCTCAAGAAAAACTTTTAATAGAAATTTTGTTAATCTTTTAGTAGAAGAATATGAAGTTTGTAGTTTAGAAGAGTTTTACAAACGTTATCCTCTTTCTTTTAGAGAAAGAAAAATAATGGTTTTTGAAGACTTCTTAAAAAATACTAATATCTATAAAAAAGATTTGGAAGAGATAAAAAATCTATTTTTAATAGATGATTACAGGGAAGAATTTATTACTAATATATTTGATAAAAATAAAGATAATAGTAAAGTCCTTCTACTCTCTAGTTACTTCCTATCTAATATAGATAATGAAAAAGAAAGTCTTAAATTATACTTGGAAAAAATTCTTAGTGAAAATCTCATTTCTTTATTCTGGACTGGATTTGATAGATATTTAGGCAGAAACTATAATAAAGATAGTTACGAGCTTCTTAAAAAAACATATACAAATAGAGATATAGACTTATTGAAAAAAGTCCTAAAATATGATGACGACTATGAATTTGATGGTTTATCTACGTCTTTACTGTCATCTAGAAATGAATCTTTGTATATACTTCAAAGTTTATATTTAATCCTTAAAAACAATTTAATTGAAGATGAAAACTTTAAAAAAATCTTCTATTTTATTATAGGAATAAATCCAGTAGAAGGTCTTATTAAAATCAATAAAATTAATAAAGATGATTTTATAAATAAATACACATATAAAGAAGATACTGACATAAAAGAGTTTATTAAAGAGTTTAATAATTATTTATTCAATTTAGAATCAATTGGGTTAGATAAAAATTATATACTCGCTTATGAAGCATACTTTTATGAAGATAATTATTTAGATGAAGAAAAAGAAGCTCTTTTGAATATTCTTTCAAATCATAAAGATTTAGAAGGTATCTTAAATTTATTATATGAAGAATTAAGATATAAATATGCCAAAGTATTAAAAGACAAGTATAACATAGATTTTTTTGATGATATGACTAATAAAAGACTATATAAAATATTTGAAAATAACTTTGAAAAAGAAATAGAAGATAAAAACTTTAAAGATAAAATACTAAATGATATTATCGCTTATATAAATGGTCATAAAAGCTTGGAAGAACTTGAAAAATATAAAAGTTATATTAATAACAACTATTTTTATATGGATTTTTCTTATAGATATAATTTTATCGAGACTTTTGATATGTTAGATAAAGATTCAAAAAAGAGATTTTTCTTAGCTGCTACAATAAATAATTTTAATATTTATGAAAATATTTTTGATAGTAGATATGGTACAAATAAGTTTGAAGAGACATACAGTATCCTAAAGGAGCTTAATCTACCTATTATCCCTCTTATGTATATATTAATTGAAAATAATGATACAGAATCATTAATTATTATGGATAAAATAGATAGTCTTAAAAATTATATTCATAACTTAGATGAAAAAAATAAGATTTTACTAATAAAATTAATAAAAACAGATAGATATCTAAGAAGGTATATAATTGAATTTCAAAATGATTCATCAGAAGTAATAAGAGGTCTAATAAAAAGAATTTAATTTATCTTAGGAGGTAATATGAATGTTTTTAATATAGATATAAATTTATCTAGTAAAGAAATAATAACAAAACTTAAAAAAGATATTATAATAGATACAGATAAAATATTTGATGGTTACAATCTAAAAGATGAATATAAATTGGGAAGATACCTAAATGATAATTTTATTGTAGATTCTAGTGTAACTTACAAAGATTTTTTTGATAAATTAGCCCTAGAAGTCGAAGATGATTTAGTTTCTTATGTAAAAGATGTTAATAGACTAAACTATATCTTAGGTGAAGATAGGTATCTGAGTATACTTGAATCAAATAGCAGTATCTTACTTTGGCCCATATATAGTTTACTAAAAAAATCTCCAAAATATATAGATTTATATATAGAATCTTATTCATATGTAGATAGATATTATAATGAAGATTTTATAATAATTGAAAAATTCATAGAAGAAAATTATTCTAATCATGAAAACTTTTTAGATTATGTTCTTGCTCGAATATTTGGTAGTTTATCTAGTGATAGATGTTTGTATGACGGTTTGGATCAAAATATTATGAACTTGATAAAATATATAAATATTGATAGAGATATTTATAAAATCAGCGATAAAATCTATGAAAACTATATTAGTTTGGATAATGATTATTTTTACCCTTCAAAAAGGAAAAATCTTAAAAATTCTTTGAAAAAATTAGATTTCAAAGAAATTTTTGATAAATACAATAAATATTCCGAAACTAATATTAATAATGAAACTATCTTAAAAATTAAAGAAGATCTCCTAAAAAAAGATTTTACATTTAGAACAAAATTAGAAGATATAGACCAAATAAATCAGTTAAACAAAAATATTTATGAAACTATTTTTGAAGAGCTGAGAGAAAAGAATATAATACAAGTCCAGACAGCCCTTGGTGATGTATTGAATTATGGAAAAATATTAGTTAATGAAAGAGAAAAGCTTATTGCAAACTTAGATGGGGATATATATCTTATTAGTGACAAAAAAAATACACAAGAAGTAAAATTATTACATGAAGGTGATTATGAAGATATTTCTGTAGCAGAAGAAATAGGTGGTTTGGCAGACTACATATCTTATGAGTGGTATGATAAAGTAGAAGTATTTAGTTTAAGTAAAGGAAAAATGTTTGAAATAAATAAAGACTTTCGAAATGTCTATTTAGGTTCTAAAGGTAACTATATTTATTTTGAAACATTTGAGACACCTGATAAATTAGAAGTTTATTCTATTAAAGAAAAAAGATTTTTTGAAAGTATTAAAATAAAAAGTGAAGATTTTGAAAAAGCCAATATTTATTTTGTTAATGGTAGAATTATTATTACTTTTCATAAAAATTATATAAAAAATTGGATAAATGTCTATAGTGCAAAGGGAGAAATACTTATAAGTAACTGGAGGTTTGATACTTTAGATAACCTATACAAAAAGAATTTTTCTGGAGATGAAATGTTACTTTGCAATAAAATATATGATTTGAATAATAAAAAAGTTCTAGGAACTTTAGAAGGGTCTATACAGGAATATTATATTAAAGTAGAAGATAAATATTTTGGCTTATGTGATAAAAAACTAACTGTTTATAAACACGATGGCAGTATAGATAAATTTTACGACTTAGATATCAATGGATTAATTGAAGATATTGAAATCAGAAGAAATGGTTTGATTATTGATTTATACCTCAATAACAAAGAGTTACATACGTTTATTTTGAATAATGAAAAAACAAAGTATGAACTAATAGAAGAATAAAAAAACTTGAGATTTAAGTGATTTTTAGCTAATATTAATAAAGTACAATTACAATCAATTTGGAGGGGCAATGAAAAAATTATTAATTATGTTAATTTTAACTACATTTTCATTTGCAAATACTTTGCATCCTAATATAAAAGTAAAGTATATGGTTAATAAAAGTAGTGATTTGAATTCAATCTATCTAAGTGACTGGGTTGAGATGGAAACAAGTGAGATTAGATTTAAATTTAACAAAGAATATGGTACAAACTTAGATATTATTGAAATGTATCTTCGGGATAGTTATGACGGATATGAAAATCATATTGCTTCATTTGATAAAAACTTAGAAATTTTAAGTGTATTTTTCCATGATATTACTGGAGACAATATGAGAGAGATGTTTTTATTAACTAGGTTTAACAATAAATATAAGATTATTTCCTATACTGTTATGTATTATAGAGCTGACTATTATTTTGATGAAAATATTCAATTTGATAAACATTTGAATAATATATTTGAAGATTATAAAAGTTCTTTGAATGCTAGTATTATAAAAAAAGAGTTAGTGGGAAAAATTTTAAGTAATTATAATTCTTATTCCTTTGATGAAAACAAATTTTATTCTAATGGTGAAACAATAACATATTTAAGAGATAAAAATACTCCTGAAGGTGAATATTTTTCTAGTTGGAATACCTACATAGAAGAGGGAGAATATGTAGAAGTAGATAATATTAAAGATGCACATATATATATAAATAAATATGAAGATAATGTTTATGGTGTATTTACTCTTTCAGATAGTGGTTTTGAAATTAGAGAGTTATTTGAAGGAAAAGAATCTAAAGAACTTCCATTTGTAATTAAAAATGGGAAATATAAAAGAAATTCTAATGAATTATTGATTAGTGGTTATTATAAAGACAATATTAAAGAAGGTTATTGGGAAGAATCAGGACGTTTATTTTATGGAAAAGGTTATTATAAAGATAACTTAAAAGAAGGTGAATGGATTGAAGAAAATGTTCACGGTAAATATAGAGGTCTATATAAAATGGGAGTAAAAGATGGAGTGTGGGTAGAAGAGTATAGTGGTGAAAAATTAATATATAAAGAGGGGGTTCAAGTTGAATAGATTTATAAAAAAAATCCTTTTAATGTTTTTAGTAAGTTTTTATTTGTTTCCAAATCTACATCCTAATATTCCTTTTAAATATGTTCAAGTTAAAGGAAAAGAAGATACTAGTTTTTTATCAGATATGATAGATATTAATCAAAGCGAAATTATTTTTTATAAAAATGATAATGAATATGTTATGGATTTAGAGTATATATTTGAGTTTGACGACGAATCTTCTAAAAGCCAACAATACATAGAGAAGTTTGATATTAATACCGAAATTTTAAGCGTATTTTTCCATGAAATTAGCGGGGATAGTTTGAGAGAAATTTTTGTAATTAGTAAATTAAATAATGATTATAAAGTTCATGCTTATGGAGTAACTTATGACAGGTGGTCATTTTATTATAATGATTTAGAACCTTTAACTAAAATATTAAATGAAACTTTTAAAGAAGAAAAAAATCTTAATGCTTCTTTAGTAAAAAAAGAAGTAGACAGAATTTTAAAAATTCCTGTAGATATTCCAAGTTTTGAAAATTGGAGTTATAGCGAATATGAAAATATAGATTTTCTCCAAGGAGAATTTATAGGTTATTTTGACTCGGAAGGTTATAAAGTAGAAGATTTTAAAGATAGTAAATATTATATAAAAAAATTTAATGATAACATTTATGGTTATTTTGAAAATCTTGAAGGATTTCAATTAATAGAAGTGTTTGAAGGAAAAGAAGTTAATGAAAAACCATATATTATTAGAGAAGGAAAAAGTACTTATTATGATGGGTACTTAAGCACCAATGGTACTTACTTAAATAATAAAAAACATGGTGAATGGGAAGAAAGTGCAAGAATGTATCTTGCTTATGGAAACTTTGAAAATGGAGTAAAAGTTGGTGAATGGTGGATAAATGGGTATATAGGTAAATTAGAGAATGATTTAAAAGAAGGTTTATGGATTTCGGAAGACGGTGATTTTGAAGAACTATATGATAAGGGAGTTTTGGTAGAAGAAAGAGAATATGAAATTAACTCTGAAGATAATACAAAAAAACTTATAAATAAAAGAGTTTTTAAAAAATAACTGTACTAATTAAACTTAGTCTAGAGCCTATTTAAACAAGTAATAAAGGGTAGTTTTAAAGGAATAGTTACACTGATTTTTTATGATTTTAATGTACATTTATAAGAAATTTAGATTAAGTTAACGGAATGAACGTAAAATTTCAACTGTTTGAGCTCAAAAGCGAGTTTTGAAATTTGACGAAAGTACCTTGTACGTACTTGATTTTTACTAAATAAGGAAGATTTATCTGACGTAGATTTTTTATGTCCTTCGGACGTTGGTTACTTTTGTATCAAGACAAAAGTAATAAATAATAATAAACTTTTAATTCACAAAAAAAGACTAATTTTTTATAAAATCAGTCCTTTGTCTTCAATCTCAAAGGTTGACTATAGAGTCAACCTTTTTTATTAATAAATATTTGACTAAAAAGTTTTACAGAACAAGCCTAGTCAAATAGCGGTTATTTTATTATACAGCTTCAGCTTCTACTTTAGCTATCGCTTCTTCCCTTTCTTGCTCAATCAGTGATCTTTCATAAGCTTTTACAAATGGGTAGTATATAAATCCTGAAAGAACTATTAGTCCACAAGATAATAATAAGTTAATTATGCTCAAATTTGAAGCTAAGAAAGCTGCTAAGGGTGCTGGTGTTGTCCATGGTACCATTGCTACTATACTTTGTGCTAATCCCCCTTTGAAAGCAAACCAAGCTATACTAGCATTAATCATTGGAACTAATATAAATGGAATTCCTAAAATTGGATTCATTACTATTGGAGTTCCAAATATAATAGGTTCATTTATATTAAATAATCCAGGTGCTATTGATAATTTCCCTATAGATTTCAAATGATCACTTTTACTAAATGCAAGCATTACTGCTAAACCAAGTGTCGCCCCTGATCCTCCAATATAAGCAAACTGATCTAAGAATCCTTGAGCAAATACTGTTCTCACAGCTTCTCCTGCTGCTATAGAATCTATATTAATTTGTAAATTTGCCAACATAAATGGTGTTATAATTCCAATAACTATATTTGCTCCATGTAAACCTGCAAACCATAAGAAATGAATAATAAACAAAACTAATAGTACCGCTGGTAAAGAATCTGAAGCACTTATTAGTGGCTCAAATAACGATTGAATATATATAGGTAATGTTGTATTCATATTTGTAAATATTATATTTACTGGATTAAATATTAATATTATTGCTATTAAAGGTGTTAATGATTCAAATGATCTAATAATAGCTGGTGGAACACTTTCTGGTAATCTTATTACTAATTTTTTTGATAATAAGAATCTATATATTTCAACTGCTAAAAAAGCACAGAATATACCTGTAAAAACTCCTTTTGCATCTGCAAAAGTAACCTGCATATTACCACCATCACTTGGTGTACTTAATAAAAAGAATGTAAATATAGATAATAATGCTCCCGTTATCTTATTAAGATTGTACTTTTCAGATAAACTTGCACCAATTCCAAATACAACAAAGAAACTAGTTAACCCCATAGATACAAAGAATGGCTGTAACCATTTTGCTCTATGTGCAATCATTAAATCATCATACCATTTTTGATATAAGAATATATTTGGATCTCTTAATGGTAAACTAATTAATAATAGTAAAAACGATCCTACTATTAAGAATGGCATTGCAAATACAAACCCGTCTTTAATACTTGATAAATATCTATTATTTG
>CAZHXU010000057.1:0-15268 GCA_964536535.1 uncultured Fusobacteriaceae bacterium | reverse complement strand
ATAATGAATAAAAACTATATTGAAGATTTTGATGGGGAATTAGTACTAGAAGTACAAAGTATAGAAAATTTCTTTGATGACAAAATAAAGGTAAATATAGAAATCAAAAAAGATGAATACACCTATGTTTCATATAAAATTGCTACTCTTTATTATATAAATGAGGAAGTAAAAGGTAGAAGGGTTTATAGAGGAGAAGTTTATATTGAAGATGGAATAAATATTATTTGGGTAGAAGTAGAAAATGGAAATTATATAGAAAGAAAAAGAATAATTTTGAAAAAATAGAACTGTAGTAAAAAAGTACTTAATAAAGTTAAATAATATAATGAACTATGAAAAAAGTGATTGATTTTAAAACTTTCTTTTGCAAAAATAACATTTTTTGAAAAAATTTTAACATTTCATGTGAAAGTATTGATAAATATAGAAAAGTATGTTATGGTAGAAGTAAAAGTATGGTTGGAGAAAGAAATGGTTGACGCAATTTATATACATATACCCTTTTGTGCAAAAAAATGTGGATATTGTGATTTTCACTCATTTGCAGGTAAAATGGATCAAAGGGAAAAATATGTTAATCACTTGATAAAAGAAATAGAATTATATGAAAACTATAAATACGATACAATATATTTTGGTGGAGGAACACCATCATTACTTGAAGTAGAAGATGTAAAAAGAATTTTAGATAAATTGAATTTTGATGAAAATTCAGAAGTAACTTTAGAACTTAACCCTGCTACGGCAGATTTTGAAAAATTAAAAGGTTTTAGAGAAGCAGGAATAAATAGACTTAGTATAGGAGTTCAAAGTTTTCATGACAATATACTTAAAACTTTGGGAAGAGTTCATAGTGCGGAAAAAGCAATAGAAACATATAATAGTGCTAGGAAAGCTGGATTTACAAATATAAGTCTTGATCTTATGTTTGCAGTACCTAAACAAGGTATGAAAGAATTAGAAGAAGATTTGGAAATAATAGGGAAATTAAACCCTAATCATATATCAATCTATTCACTTATTTGGGAAGAAAATACTATCTTTTGGGAATTGAAGAAAAAAGGTAGATTAATTCCTTGTGATAATGATTTGGAAGCAGATATGTTTGAATATATTATTGAAACTTTGGAAAAGTTTGGGTATACTCATTATGAAGTATCAAATTTTGCGAAAGTTAATCAAGAAGCTAGACATAATAGTAAATATTGGGAAAATAAAGAATATGTTGCAGTTGGTTTGGGGGCCTCGTATTATTATAAAGGATACAGAGGTAGAAACTTACTTGCTTTTGATGAATATTATAGTGAAATAGAAAAAGGCAATAGACCTGTAATGGAAGAAGAATTTATAAAAGATCCTAAAGAATATGAATATATGTTAGGACTTAGATTATTAAAAAAAGGAATCAAACCTCTAGAAGAGAAAATAATAAGTATCTGCGAAAATCTTTTGCAAGAAGGTTACCTTCTAAAAGAAAAAGATAGATATTTGTTGAGCAAAAAAGGTTTATTTTTTGCTAATGATGTATTTGAAAGATTCCTTTAGTAAGGGGGAAAATTGGTAGACATTATTAAAAAAAATTATGCAGAAATATTAGATGATGTAAATAAATATAGTCCACATAAAGATAGAGTAAAAGTAGTAGCTGCCAGTAAATATGTTGATTATAAAGGTATACTTGATTTGGGAGCAGCTGGAGTAGAAGTTTGTGGAGAAAATAGAGTTCAAGCTCTGAGGGATAAAAGAGATGAATTAGCTAAAGACGGAAAAGAAGATATTGTAACTTGGCATTTTATAGGAACCTTGCAAAAAAATAAAATCAAATATATAATAGATTATATTGATTTAGTACAATCTGTTGATAGTTTATCACTTTTGAAAGAATTAGATAAAAAAGCTAAACAAAAAGATAGAGTATTAGACGTATTAGTAGAGATAAATATCTCTAATGAAGAGAGTAAACATGGATTTACTCCTCATGAATTTGTAAGTATTATAGATGAAGTTAAAATTTTGAAAAATATAAAAGTTAAAGGTTTTATGACTATGGCACCTTTTACAGCTGATGAAGGTGTTGTTAGGGAAGTATTTAGAGGGCTAAGGTTATTTAGAGACGAAGTAAATAAGAAGTATTTTGATGGAGAATTGGATGAATTATCGATGGGAATGTCTAATGATTACAAAATAGCATTGGAAGAAGGAGCAACGATAATCAGAATAGGAAGTAAATTATTCGAAGATAGGAGGTAAAAATGGCAAAGAAAGATGGCTTTTTAAAAACATTTTTTGGACCAGTAGAAGAAGAGTTAGAAGAAAGTGTTGAAAAAAATAAAAAGCAAACAAGTGGAGAAGATAAGAATAAAAAAGCAAGAATAATTAATTTTGGAGATCAAAGAGTAGCTTTATCAAGAAAAGATTCAGCTAAAGGTGTTTATGATAATGAAGTAATATTTTTTAAACCTGAATCACTTCAAGATTGTACTAAACTTGGTGACTGGATATTTAATGAAAAAATTATTGTTCTTAATTTTGAGGATATAGAAACAAAAGTAGCTCAAAGAATCATTGACTTTATAAGTGGTGCTCTTTATGTTAAAGGAGCTAGTCTTGTAGAGATGGGAAAAAATGTTCAGTGTTGTGTTCCTAACTCATATGTTGCTGTTATTGACATACCTGGATATCAAAGTGGAAATGAAGTATTTTGGGGAGAAAATGAACTTAGAAGAAACGAAGTAGAAGAGATAAAACCAAAATATAAAGATGGGTCAAAATGAGACTTATTTTAACAAATATGAAAAGGATTAATTTATAATTAAATTAATCTAAAGCTGAAGATAAACGACTAATTTTAGGAAAAATGGTCGTTTTTTTAGTTTATTAGTTTATTTTTTGTTGCAACTTAATTTTAAACTCTTTTTAGAAAGTTTAAAAAAATTCAATTTTTATATTAATTTTATTATGTGTATAAAAATTTTATGTATACACTTAAAAATCCTAGAAATTTGTGTGATTATATTATTTTTTCTCTATGAAAAAAATTATTAAAAGTCTATAAAAAACATTTTGTTATTTATAAAAGTTTTATAATATTCCCTTCTACTCTTATCCTCCCTTCTACCTCCAACTTCCTAAGTTCTCTATATAGACTTGCTCTACCTATATTAATATAATTAGCCAGTTGTGTTTTGGGTATACTTACTTCAAAAGTATTAAAAGTTTTACAATAATCAAAAAAATAAAGAATCTTGTCTCGCGGATTAGATAAAAAACTATTTTCAAATCGTCTTATAAAAAAAGCCAGTCTATAATCTTGAAATTCATTGTGTTTATTCAAAAATATCTTATAATCATTTAAAATTTTTTTATACTCTTCTTCTTTTATAATAAACAAAGTTGATTTTTGATTTGCTTCAAGATGAAGATTATCAAGGGATAAATTTAAGTTTAAAAATGCTATGCCAAACACGCCATTTTCTCTAATAAAATCATACAAAATAACTTCTCCGCTTTCTACAGTTTTTTCTATCTTTAACTCTCCACTTAAAAGTATATTAAAATCTTTTGTAAACCTATTTGTTTCAAAGGAACATTGACCTTTTTCAAAAGTTTCAGTATACCAATCATACTTATATAAAATCTCTTCAAAAAAATCCATGGAAAAATCTTTGAAAAAATAATTATTTTTAAGTATATTTTTATAGTTTTTATTCGAAAAAAACTTAAAGTGTCTCATATGATACAACTCCCTTCCAAATATTATGTTATCATAAAATAATTTGATTATCAAATAAAAAATATTTTTTGGAGGGATTATGAAAAAAAAATCAGGTTTGGGGACTTTATTGTCTCTAGCAGGAAGGTATAAATATAAACTAATTTTATCTTGTATAAGTGCTTTTATAAGCAGTATATTAGCCCTTGTACCATTTTATTTTGTACTAAAAATAATTGATATGTTAACAAAAAACAATATTGATTATAACCTTATAAAAACATATGCATGGTTATCTTTAGGGGTAATTATAGTAAGATTTTTATTTTTTGCAGGTTCAGGAGTTTTATCTCATATAGCTGCTTTTGATCTTTTGTATAACTTACGTATAGAGATAACTAAACATTTGGGAAAAGTACCACTTGGTTATTTTGGTAAAAATGCATCGGGGAAAATAAGAAAAATAACTCATGATGATGTAGAAAAGATAGAGATGTTTATAGCACACCATATACCTGACTTGTGTCAAGCTATAGTAACACCTTTTGCCATACTCATATTTTTGGCCAGTATAAATATTAAATTAACCTTAGTTTTTTTGATACCTTTTATTCTTTCACTTTTTGCCCAAATGGCTATGTTTAAAGGGTATTCTCATAATATGAGAGAGTATTATGACAATCTTTATAATATGAATAATACTATTGTTGAGTATATAAATGGTATGCCTATTATTAAAGCATTTAATCTTACAACAGATTCGTTTATGAAATATAAAGAATCTGTTCTAAAGTATAAAGAGATATGGATTAAATTTACTAAAAGGGGAATATTTCCATATGTTTGTTATTTTGTACTTTTAGATTCAGTATTATTATTTTTACTTCCTTTTGGAGCAAATGAATATTTTGCAGGTGGAATAAGTGTATCTGAGTTATTAATATTCTTTTTGGTAGGTCTAGGAGTACTTAATAACTTGAAAGTTATTATGACTTTTGGTTCTCTTATTTCACAGATAGTTGAAGGTGTTTCTAGAATCGACCAAATACTTGCAGTAGAAAAGAAAAGAGAAGGAGATAAAATTTTTCCTAGTTTTGAAACTATAAAAATTAAAAATCTTGATTTTTCCTATGAAAATGGATTAGATGTTTTGAAAAATATAAATTTGGAGATAAAAAAAGGTGAAAAAGTAGCATTTGTTGGACCAAGTGGAGCAGGAAAATCAACTTTGGGTGCAATATTAGCAGGTTTTTATAATCTAGATAAAGGACAAGTTTTTTATGACAATGTAAGTATAGAAGAGATAAAAACAGAAGAAGTTATGGAAAATATAAGTTATGTATTCCAAGATATATCTATATTAAATGACACTGTTTTTGAAAATATCAATATGGATAGGGGAATGAGTAGGGTAGAAGTAGAAGAGATAGCAAAATTAGCTTGTTGCCATGAGTTTATAATGGATCTGCCAAATACTTATGATACTGTTATGGGAGAAAAAGGTCTTTATGTAAGTGGTGGAGAAAAACAAAGGCTGAGTATAGCAAGAAGTATGGCAAAAAATTCACAGATATTAATATTAGATGAAGCAACAGCTTATGCAGATGCTGAAAATGAGTATGAGATACAAAAAGCTATTAGTCACTTGGCTAGGGAAAAAACAGTAATAATTATTGCTCATAGATTATCTACTATTATCAATGCTGATAAAATAGTAGTGTTAGATAAGGGAGAAGTTGTTGAAATAGGAAAACATGAAGAACTTCTTAATTTAGATGGGTTATATAAAAATATGTGGACTAATTATGTAGAAAGTTTTGACTGGTCTATCAAAGGGCAAGTAGAAGTAGAAAATGACTTGCATAATGCAGAATTTGAAAAAATGAGAGGTGAATATAATGCTTAATGAAATGAAAGTATTATTTGGTGAAAAACCAAAAGCATTAATAAAACCAATGATATTTGGTGTGATAGATTCTTTGGCTGAAGCATTTCCATTTGGAGTACTCATATTATTTATAAATGATTTATTAAATGGAAGAGTAACAAATGAACTAGTATGGAAGTATACAATAGTGTTATTTGTACTTATGTTAACAAGAATATTATGTGGGACTATATCTCATTATTCAAATCAAGTAGTTGGAGTAAAATACACTTCTAAAACAAGAATAAGATTAGCAGAACATTTGAAAAAATTATCATTAGGTTATTTTAACTCTATAGACCAAGGAGATATGGTAAGTAGAATGGTTGGGAATATGAACCAAGTAGAAACTGTAGTTACACATATGGCTATGGATCTTATAAGAGTAACATTTTTAACATTAGTATTTACTCTTAGTTTGATGACTATAGATATGAGATTAACATTGAGTCTTATTATTATGGTACCTGTAGGGATAATACTCATATATTTTGCTCAAAAAAGACTAGAATATAATTCTGTTAAAAAAGCAAAAGTAGAAGCTCAAGTATCAAATCAATTATTGGAATATATCCAAAATATTAGACTTATTAGAAGTTTTAATCTTTTAGGGGATAAATTCAAAAAATTTAAAGAGGGATTATTAGCATTTAAAAAGGAGAGTATAAGAGTAGAAGTAGAAGTAGCTCCAATCCTTTTAGGATATTCTGTTCTTATTGAATCAGGTTTTATTACTCTATTATTATTTGGTATAAACTGGTTGTTAGGTGGTCAAGTAACAAAAGAAGTATTTATAATGTTTTTAATTATATCTACTAGATATTTTGCTCCACTAAGATCTTTAGCAATAAATATAGCAGAACTTAGATATATGAAAACTGGTCTTGATAGAATAAAAGAATTATTTGATGCAAAACCACTTGGATATGAAAATGAACTTTTACCAGAAGGTAATGATATTAAATTATCAAATGTGTCTTTTGCATATAAAGATAGGTTTGTAATTGAAGATGTAAGTTTTGAAATTAAAGAAGGAGAGTTTGTAGCTTTTGTAGGACCTAGTGGAAGTGGGAAATCTACTTTGGCTCATTTGATAAGTAGATTTTGGGATATACAAAGAGGAAGTATAAGTATAGGTGGGGAAAATATAAAAAATATAAACCCAGATAAACTACTTAGAAAATTTTCTATGGTATTTCAAAATGTATATTTATTTAAAGATACAATTAAAAATAATATAGCTATAGGGAAAGAAGGAGCAAGTGAAGAAGAGATAAAAGAAGCAGCTAAAAAAGCAAGGATAGATGAGTTTGTAGAATCTTTGCCTAATTCGTATGAAACTTTGGTTGGAGAAGGTGGGAATACATTGTCTGGTGGGGAGAAACAAAGATTAAGTATAGCAAGAGCAATACTTAAAGATTCGCCTATAGTTGTATTAGATGAAGCAACTTCTTCATTAGATCCAGAAAATGAAAAAGCAATACAAAAAGCCATAGATGTACTTACTGCTAACAAAACCCTTGTAGTTATAGCACATAGACTTAAAACAATAAAAAATGCTGATAAGATAGTTGTATTAGATAGGGGGAAAGTGGTAGAAGTAGGAAAACATAATGAATTAATAGATAACAATAGTCTTTATAAGAGGTTGTGGGATAAACAACAAAATAGTATAGATTGGAAGATATAGATGAATGGGATAAAATTAAACTTTTTAACTTTGATAATAATGAATTTATTATTGGCTTTGTTAGTTTTTTTTTACAAAGGACAAGAAACAGATAAAGTTTGTTTTATTTTGGCAATAGGAGTTGTATTTATATGTGGTCTTTATATTGAAGGATTAAAAGCTTTGTTTATCTATGGAATTTTATATACATTTAATGAATTAGTATTTATTTATGCTAATAACAATATAAAAATGGCTGTAGGTTCTATATTTTATATGGTAATAGCAATGTTCCCATTACTTTTGTTAGGTATGGTTATAGTAAAAAAAACAAGGGTAAATGAATTGATGGGCACATTAAGTAATATAAGTGCTCCTAAAAGCATCCTAATCGCTTCTACTGTAGCTTTCAGATATCTTCCTACAATAAGGTGGGAATACAAACTAATAAGGGAAAATATGCTTATAAGAGGCTTTAAAAAGGATTTTAATATTATAAAAAAAATAGAGTACATTTGGGTACCACTTGTTATGAGAAGTATAAAAGTAGGAGAAGAACTTACTATTAGTGGCATATTAAGAGGAATAGAATTAGATAATAAAAGAAGTAATTACTTTAGAGTAGAGATGGAAAAAGTAGATTATATAGTTCTTAGCTTTTATATTTTATTTATAATTTTGTACATATTAGCAAAAAAATGAATTTTTTTTAAAAGGAGTTTTATGAATAAAAATGAAAAAACAATGATATTAGAAGATAATCTCTGGTCAGTTATGTTTCATATATCTTGGCCAGCTATTATAGCTATGCTTTTATATGGGCTTAATACGTTTATAGATGGTGTTTTTGTAGGGAAGTTTGTAGGAGAAAAAGCATTAGCAGGCATATCTCTTGCTTATCCTATTACACAATTAGCCCTTGGGATAGGGTCACTTATAGGAGTAGGAGCAGGTTCTTTTTTGAGTATAGAACTTGGAAAAGGAAGAAGTATTAATGAAGATAAAATACTTAAAAATACAAATACTTTAACTCTTATTTGGGCAATAATATATATAATTTTTGGTTTTTTCTTTGGACAAAAATTATTTATGTTGATGGGAGGAAAAGAAGAAGTAACTTTTTATGGAATGAAATATTTTAATACTACACTTATAGCAGCTTTCTTTTGGATACAAGGTCTTAATTATAATATGATTATTAGGGCAGAAGGTAGAATGAAAAAAGCAGCAATTATTATGGGAATAGGTCTTGTAATAAATATTATTATAAACTACATATTAATGGGAGTATTAGGTTATGGAGTAGAAGGTGCTGCTTGGGGAACTAATATTGCTATGTTGGTATATACTCTTTGTGGATATATATATTTTGCCAAAGGAAAAGCAAGTTTTAACGCTAAACCATTAGGTTTTTTATATGATAAACAAATAATAAAAGATATAAATTCAATGGGGATACCTTCTTTTATTATGACTATTATGTCCTTTATACAATCAATAGTTATTTATAAAGCTGTTGGGAAAATAGGAAATGATTTTGATATAGCTTTTGTAGGAGCAAGTACTAGAATATTTATTACTTCTCTAACTCCCTTATTTGGACTTATGAGAGCATATCAGCCAGTAGCAGGTATTAATTATGGAGCAAATAATTATAAGAGAGTTAAAAAGAGTCTGTTGATATTTATATTTAGTGCAACTGTACTTATAATGCCTCTATATGTAATGTCTCTTGTAAAACCAGATTTTGTACTATCGTTAATATTACCAAATGCTCAAATTTCATTAGAATACCTTAATTTTTATAGAGTTTATATATCAATACTTCCACTTACTCCTATTATTTTTATAGGAATGACTTTTTTACCTGCTATTAACAAAGGAAAACCAGCAGGAATTATTGGTATATGTAGACAAGTTGTTTTATATGTGCCAGTTATGCTTATATTTCCAAATATCTATGGTTTAAAAGCTGTTTATTATGGAGCTTTTATAATAGATGTTATTATTACTATTTGGGTAATATTAATAATAAAAAAAGAGTTTAGATTAATGAGTGAAAAATCCAATTTAATAATGGAGGCTACGTGATTAGACTAAAAAATTTTTCTTTTACTTATGAAGGAGAAAATAAGAGAGCACTAAAAAATATAAATATTCATATAAAAAAAGGTGAGTGCATAGTTATAGGCGGAAGTAGTGGACATGGGAAAACTACTTTGACAAGAGTATTAAATGGTTTAGCTCCATACTATTTTGAGGGAAAACTGGAAGGGGATTATGATTTTTTAGGAGAAAAAAATCTTACTTTAGAAAGATTATCAAGAGAAGTTGCATCTGTATTCCAAGATCCTAGAAGTCAATTTTTTTCATTGGATGTTTTATCCGAATTAGTTTTTACCTTGGAGAATGAAGGTTTAAGTAAGGAAGAAATGGATAATAGAATAGATGAAACTAAAAAAATAATAGATATAGAAAATCTTTTGGATAAAAAGATATTTGATTTATCAAGTGGAGAAAAGCAAAAGATAGCTATAGCTTCTGTTTTGTGCCAAAAGCCTAAAGTAATAATATTAGACGAACCTTCGGCAAATCTTGACTATAAGGGTACTTTAGAGTTGGGTGAAAGTCTTTTGAAGTTAAAAAAAGAAGGTTTTACTATTATTATATCTGAACATAGATTTTTTTATCTAAAAGATATAATAGATAAATTTTATCTAATGAAAAATGGAAAGATAGAAAAATCATTTTTAAGAGAAGAATTTTTAGCTTTGGGAAAAATTACTAATGATTTTGGACTAAGAAGCATTAAACCCTTTGAAAAAATATATGAAAAGAAAAGAATTAGAGTAGGAAGTAGGGGAGTAGAAGTAAAAAACTTGTCCTTTAAATATAAAAAAGGAAAAGAAGTTTTTTATAATATATCATTAAACTTTAATAATGGAGAGATTATAGGATTATTGGGTAAAAATGGTAGTGGAAAAAGTACATTTGTAAAAGTTTTGGCAGGTTTGTTAAAGGAGAAAAAAGGAGATATTTATATAAAAGGGGAAAAAACAAAGTGGAAAAGTAGAAGGGAAAAATTTTCATTAGTCCTTCAAGATGCCGATTATCAATTGTTTTCTGAAAGTGTAGAAAAAGAGTTTCATTTGGGGAAAAATGAAGTTTCTCAAGAAGAAGTAGATAAAATTCTGGAAAAGTTTTCTTTATTATCAGAAAAATATAAACATCCTATTTCTTTGTCTGGTGGACAAAAACAAAGATTAACTATTGCACTTAGTATACTAAAAGGCAGTGAAATAGTTATATTAGATGAACCTACAAGTGGTTTATGTTATAAAAATATGAAAAAAATAGTAAGATTTTGTAAATTATTAAAACGATTGGGGAAAATAGTTATATTTATTACACATGATTATGAATTTGTCCAATATACGGCAGATAGATGCATATATATGGAGGCAGGGAGGGTAGAAGAAGACTTCTACCTACTACCTCCCAATCAAAATAGATTAAAAGAATTATTTGGAGGAAGATAGATGAAAAGTTATACAAAAGATTATGTATTAATAGGAATATTTTCAGCTCTTAATTATGTAGCTATTATAATTGGGGGAATGTTATCAAATATTTTTGGACCGATAGGTCACCTATTGTTAGGAGGAAGTTTAGGTGGTTTATTAAGTGGAAGTTTATTTCTAGTATTAAGTAAAAAGATTCAATCAAAATGGATATTTACTAAAGTATATTTAGTAACACTTTTGCTTTTTCAGTTAATGGGTCAAGGTTATTTACCTTGGATAATGTCTATACTGATAAGTTCTATAATAGCGGATTTGATATGTATTAAAAGTAATTATAAAAATAGATTTTTACTGGCAATATCTCATGGGATAACTATATTTGGAATAGCTGGTGGGAGTTTGTTTCCAATATTATTATTTGCAGAAAAATACAGAGATGATTGGGTAGCTAGAGGAGTGCCTCTTGATTATATGCAAAAGAGTATAGAATTTTTGAAGGGGCCTATGTGGATAATAGCAGGTAGTTTTGCAATACTAGGAGGAATAATAGGTGTATATTTAGGTTCAGCTTTTTTTGAGAAACATTTTTCAAAATTGCATATGAAAAAAAACAATTAAGCTAGTTGAAATAAAAAATAAAACTAAAGATAAAAGAAGACCAATTTTTATTCAAATTGGTCTTTTATTAACTCTATTCTTTTTCTATACACATCATAGTCAAATCATCTAAGATAGACAAACCATCTAAAAATACTTTCAAATCATTATAGATATTAACTAAAGTATCTTCAGCACTGTCTTTAGAAGAGTTTGAAAGTGCATTTTTAAGTCTATCAACACCATAAAATTCATCATCTTTATTCTGAGATTCATTTATTCCATCTGTATAAAGGAATAATTTGTCTCCTTTTTCTAAAGTGAGTTTTTCTGTTTTAAAATTAAGGATTCCAGGGAAATCTTTTTCTGAAAATAGACCTAAAACTTGTCCTTTTCCTTTTAATTCAAGAATTTCACCACTACTTTTTACAACTAAAGCAGGTTCTTGAGCTGCTTTACAATAAGTTATTTCTCCTGTATTTATATCTATTTCTAGGTAGAATAAACTAATAAATTTACCATCAGGGAAACTTTCTACAACTGCTTCATTTAGTTTTTTAAGAAGTTTAGATGGTTCGTGGACTTCTTTTGTATTACTAACTAAATGTACTTTGAACATAGTCGAAAGTAGTGAAGCAGGAATACCATGACCTGCAACGTCGGCAAAAGCTACACCTATATTACCATTTGGTAAAGTTATAAAGTCATAAAAATCTCCACCAATATCTTGACTAGGTTTATACTTTACTGAGAATTTATACCCATTAATTTTGGGATATGTTTGAGGTAGAAGATTTTTCTGAATCTCACTAGCCATTCGAAGTTCATCTTCAAGCTCAGAATATAATTTATATAATTGTTCATTTTTTTTCTTTAATTCAGTTTCTCTTATTGATAATTGTTCAAATAAACGTTTATTTTCTTTAATAAGTTTATTATCTTTATCGACTTTTTTTAATATATCAATAAGTTCATCTTTTTTAAATGGTTTTGTAAGAAAATCACTAGCACCAAGTCTAATTGCACTTACAGCCAAATTAACATCTGTTTCAGTAGTTAACATTACTGTTGGCACATGTCTTTCTTTTGGTTTAAATTTTTCTATAAATTCTAAACCATTCATCTCTGGCATTTCATAGTCAACTAGAATAATATCTGTTGGTGCATCTGAGAGGACTTTTAGTGCTTCTACTGGATTTCCAAAAGAAACTGTTTCAAAGCCTTCCTCTTCAAGTACAGATGAGATAAGAGTTCTCATAAATCTAGCATCATCAATAATTGCTATTTTTATCTTTTTATCCTCTTCAACAGAAATAATGTCATTGATACTATTATAAACTTCAAAATACCTATCCAAATTAACCATACTAATAAGTTTTTTTATTCTAGCAGAAGGGATAACAAATTTACATTCACCTTTAACTTCTGCTACTCGTTTTTTTATATAAATAAGTACACCTAAACCAACAGATTCCATATAATTAAGTTTAGATAAATTAAGTAATAATTTATTTTTCTTTTGTTCTATCATTTGGTCTATAATTAGTTTAAGTTTATATGCATTTTTAATATTAAGTTCAGAGTTTATTTCTAAAACTTGCCACCAATCATATTCTTTAACTTCAAGTTGTAAATTTTCTTCTTTTTCAAAAAACCTATTAATTGAATCAACTAAAGGTTTGATATTAGTTATTTTAATATAACTTATATCAACTACTCCTTTTTTAAATGTTTCAACTATATCAGTATTAAGGAGTTCTTTATCAAAAACTACAATAATAGGAAGATCTCTAATGGTAAAATTAATTTCATTAAGATGATCGACATTTTCTTGGTCAATGATTAAAAGGTCAAAAGAATCCTTAGGAGTTTCTTCATTATAAATTGAACAAGAATAATTTTCTTTAGTTAAACTACTATAAATTTTTTCTTCTAATTCTTTATTAAAGAATTTTAGTAAAATCTTTTTCATTATACCACCTGTCTTTAATTACTATAATAATGAAACTCTAATACTTATAAACTATTATAAATACTAAACTTTCAATATTAGAAACAGGCCGCTTCTAAAGCGGCTCTACATGTTTTTTATAATATTAGCTAACACACCATTTACAAACTCTGGTGATTTATCTTCACCATATTTTTTAGCAAGTTCAATAACTTCGTTTAGGACTATTTCTTTACCAATTTCAGTATAAAAAAGTTCATAAGTAGCAAACCTAAGTAATGCTCTTTCAACTAATCCTAACCTGTCCAAATTCCAGTTTTCCATATTATCAGAGATTTTTTGGTCGATGATAATTAAATTATCTTTTATTCCCATAAGAGTACCTTTAACAAAATCAATTTGATCATTTTGTAATTCTTGACTCTCTTCTCTATTTGCATAAAACTCTTCACTATTAAGCTCTTCTTTGTTAATATCAGCTTCAAATAAATATTTGAATACTATTTCTCTAGCTAATCTTCTACCCATAATTAGTACTCCTCATTTAATCTTTCTTTTAAAAATACCTTGATTTTTTTATACATATCCGAATAATTATATCCTATAATCGTAAATAATGCAAGGATTAATGAAGATACAAGACCGTACTTGATATAAGTATGAGCTAAAATATAACCACAAAATCCACCTAAAATCTTTTTTCTATTATAAAATATTTTTTCAATAATTTCACCAATACTATTCATTTATATCACCGTTTTTAATAGTGTCTACTTCTTCACCACTAACTTCTTCAATTTTAACCTCTTCAATTCTAGCTTTTTCTATTCCATAAGAATTTTTAGAAGTGTGTAATAATTTGTTAGTAATTATATCTATTTTTTCAACATTAATATCTAATTTTTCTTTTAATTCTTCTTCTATTAATTTTTGAATTTTAGCATATTCACTAGTTAAATTAGGTAAAGTATTAATATCTAACTTAAGGTTAATTTTTATACCTTTTTTCCCTTGAGAACTAAGTACTTTTACATTTTTTACATTAGAATTGCTCTCAGCAATGTTTTTAATCAAATTATTAACACTTAGAGAACTTACTTTTACAAGACCTTTATCAGTCTTAAATTCATAAGCTTTATCATCTTTTACAAAAATACCAACAAGTTTTTCTACAAATAATAAAAAATAGAATAAAGAACCAATAAATAACGAAGCTCTAAAAATTAGACTATGAAAGTCAATAACTTCTGAATATGCAGGAATAATACTAGTTAATATACCAATAATTGATAAAATAGCAATTCCTATCCACCCTATAAAAAATAAAAATTTAATGATCATCTTTGCCCTCCCATAAATAGTGTACAATTAACTCTATCTTCTTTTTGAGTGAAAGTCAACACCTATAATTATTTTACTAAAAAAAATTAATTTTCTTTTATAATTTTTATACTTTAGCTATATAAATTTAGTAAAAAAGAGGGTTAAAACCCTCTAAATTTCTATACTATTTCAGGTTCACTAACCCTTTCAATTTCGCCTTCAGCTCTAGGAATATGAACATCTTGAACGATTACATTTACTTCAACAACTTTTAATCCAGTCATTTCAGTAATTGCTCTAATTATATTTTGTTGTACTCCACCAGCAACTTCTGGAATAGAAACACCATATTCAACAACAATATATGCTTCTACTGTACACTCTTTTTCACCAACTTCAACTTTAACACCTTTAGCAATATTTTTTTTACCAAAGATTTTATTAACTTCGTCAGCTACTCCACCGCTCATTTTATAAACGCCATCAACTTCCATAGCTGCTTTTGCCGCAACTATTCTTACTACTTCATCAGCAATTTTAATATTACCTACTTCAGCCATAA
>CAZHXU010000056.1:0-15520 GCA_964536535.1 uncultured Fusobacteriaceae bacterium | reverse complement strand
TCTGTTATATTTGAAAGAAGAAAAGAAATAAAAGAATTAGAAGATCAGTTGGTAGTAGTTAAACAAGAATATGATGATTTGCTTATGGAATCAGATAGACTAGGGAAGATAAATGATAAATTAGAAAGTGAACTGGAAAGTCTTGTAGAAGAGCAAGAAATGTTACAGGAAGAAAGAGAAACTCAAAGTGAAAACTATAATAAATTAGCATTATTAGTAACTCAAAGTGAGAAAAACTTGGAATTAGTTAATTTTGAAATAAAAGAAATTAAAGAAAGTTTGGCTGACTATGAAAATATGGGAAGATTTGCTAAGGAAGAAATAGAAAAAATTAATAAAAACCTTGAAGAATTAAATAAACACAATAGTGACTTGGAAGCAAAGAGAGTAGAAGAGAGAGAATTACTTGAAAAAATAAGAAAAGAAAATTCAGGTAAACAAATGGTATATGTAGCTAAAATGGAAGAGAAAAAACAAATTTCTAGAAGTATAGCTTCTCTTAAACTAACTCTTTCTGAAATCTCAGAAGAGATTGAAAAAGCAGATGAGTATATTAAAAAAGCTAAAGAGGAACAAGTAGAAACAGATAATACTATTGGAGAAATAGATGATAAAATCGGAGAAAAAGAAGAACTTTATAAAGGGAAAATAGATAATCTAACTGATATTAGAGCAACTATTAAAAACCTTGAAGAAGAAGAAAAAAGACTAATAGTAGAAATTAAAAATGTTGAAACTGAAATTGTAAAAGAAGAAGGAAAAGTAGTAAGTATAGTTGAAAAAGTTCAAAAAGTATCTTACCAAATAGAGAACTTAAAATCTAAATTGGAAGAGTTAGTTGAAGTAGAAGATATAGAACTAAAACAAGACTTGAAAGAAGCTAAAAAATTACTTGGAGATATAGAAGTAAAAATAAAAGCATTAGGATATGTAAATCTATTAGCTGTTGAAGAATATGAAAGTGCTAAAGAAAAATATGATTTTATACATAATCAAAAGACAGATTTGGTAACAAGTAAAAAGAATTTGGAAAACTTGATAGAAGAAATAGAACACAATATCAAAAATAGTTTTTATGATGCTTTTAGAGAAATAAATAATAATTTTGGTCAGATGTGTAAAGATATACTAAATAACTCCCAAGGTAGCCTTAAACTTATAGATGAAGCTAACTTGTTAGAAAGTGGAGTTGAATTAATGGTAAAATATAAGAATAAAAAGAGTCAAACATTAAGTTTACTTAGTGGTGGAGAAAAATCTATGGTAGCAGTAGCACTTATAATGGCAATATTTATGTATAAACCAAGTCCATTTACATTCTTTGATGAGATTGAAGCTGCTCTTGATGAATCAAATACTAAAAGATTACTTAAGAAACTAAAAGAGTTTACTGAAAAATCACAATTTATTCTTATAACTCATAACAAACACACAATGAAAGAATCAGATACACTATATGGTGTAACTATGAATAAAGAAATAGGGGAGTCGAAGATCTTGTCTGTAAAATTGTAGGAGGGTAGCATGAAGAACTTGGAAAGTCTGCTAAAGAGGGTTGATGGAAAAGGGTATAAAGCTTATAAAGACATTAAAGGAACATATAAATTTAATCATTATGATCTTAATATATTGTATGTTCAAGGAGATCCATTTGCATCACCATCATTATTTGAAATTGAATGTAATTTATTTAAATTAGGTTTTGCTTATGAACTATTTAATACTAGAGCCAAAAAAGTAGCATTTGAAGATTTTATCTTGAGAAGAGTATATAAAACTCTTGTAAAGCTAAAAAGTAGGGGGCTTGGTAGTGGGAAAAGTGGTGAAATCTATGTTTATAAACCTAGTTGCGAAATTATTAAACGTAGCGCTTGTGAGATTAAAGAAGATAAACTTAGAATCAAAGTATATTTAGGACTTCCTGCTAAGGGCAGAAGAGTACTTGCAAAAGAAGCTTTGTTTATGATAAATGAGCAATTACCTAAAGTTTATGAAGCTATTAAAAATATAGATATGAATAAACTAGAGGAACATGTAGAACACAATGAAACTATTGAAAATATAAGAGTAGAGATGAAAAAGAAGGGCATAATGACTTTTATAGCTAATGGAAGTATTTTAGCTAGAGAAAGTTCTGTTAGTGAAAGACCTCTACGTTCTGCAGTGCCATTTGAAAGCCCTTCTACCCTCTCTGAAGAGATACTCCTTGATAATGGAGTTCATCTTAAAGGAATGGGAATAAAAGAAGGTATAACTGTAATTAGTGGCGGAGGTTTCCACGGAAAATCTACTTTACTTAATGCCATAGAAAAAGGTGTATATAATCATATACTTGGTGATGGTAGAGAGTATGTAATAACAAGAGATGATGCCTGCAAAATAAGGGCAGAAGATGGTAGAAGTGTTAACAAAGTAAATATAAGTTCTTTTATAGATAATCTACCTTTTCATAAAGATACAAAATCATTTAGTACACCAAATGCAAGTGGGAGTACATCACAAGCTTCAAATATAGTAGAAGCTATAGAAATAGGAAGTAAATTGCTTCTTATTGATGAAGATACAAGTGCGACTAACTTTATGATAAGAGACAAAAAAGTAGAAGAATTAATAAGTAAAGATAAAGAACCGATAACTCCATTTTTATCAAAAATAAAAAGTTTGTATGAAAGAAATGGTGTATCAAGTATAGTTGTAGTTGGAGGACTTGGAGATTATTTTGCAGTAGCAGATAATATTCTTGTCATGGATAACTATCAAACAAAGGACAAAACAAAAAAAGCCAAAGAAATAATTGCAAAATATAAAGATACAAATATATTAAATGATACAGACGGTATTACTTTTACTAATAGACAACTAAATGTTAGTGAAAGTATAAAAATATTTAATGATAAAAAAGATAAAGTAAAACATAGAGATATGGACCATTTATTAATTGGAAAAGATGAAATTGATCTTAGGTCTATAGAGCAATTAGTAGAAACTGGTCAAGTAAATTTTGTTGGTGAACTTATTAAAATAATCTTTAGAAGAAGAGACCTTGATAAATATACCCTTAGAGATATACTTGATACTTATGAAAATAGGCTTTTGGATGAAAATATATGTGAGATATTAGATAATAATAGTGGTAATATCTCTTATGCAAGAAAATTTGAGATAGGAGCTGCTATTAATAGACTAAGAAGAGAAATATTTAATTAAAGGAGTTTTATGTTTGGTTTGGATAAAGTTTATAAACTAATAACTAGTACTAGAAATAAACTATATGATAAAGGTATCTTAAAAAGTTATAGTATAGACCAAGTAGAAGTAATTTGTATTGGGAATATAACTGTTGGAGGTACGGGGAAAACTCCTTGTGTACAGTATTTTGCAAAAAAATACCTAAATGAAGGAAAAAAAGTAGGAATAGTTTCAAGAGGTTATAAGGGTGTAAGAGATAAAGACCCTTATATTGTTCGTGATTATGATAAAATATACGGCACAAGCAAAGAAGCTGGTGATGAAGCCTTTTTACATAGTTTAGAACTAGAAGTTCCTATTATAGTGGGAAAAGATAGGGTAGAAGCTTGTAAACTTATGAGAGAAAAATATTCTGTAGATACGATTATTTTAGATGATGGGTTTCAGCATAGAAGATTAAATAGAGACAAAAATATAGTACTTATAGATGCTACTAATCCTTTTGGTGGAGGATACTTACTTCCTAAAGGAAGATTAAGGGAAGATTTGAAAGGATTAGAGAGAGCACATGAGTTTATAATAACAAAATCAGATTTGGTAGGGGAAAAAGAAGTAGAAGATATAGAAAAAAAATTAGCTTTATATGGAAAAGATATAAAAAGAGCAGTACATGGACCAGTAAAGTTGTGGAACAAAAAAAATACTATGGATTTATCTAATTTGAAAGATGAAAAAGTATTTTTGTTTTCTGCTCTTGCTAATCCCAAACAATTTGAGAAAACAGTTGAAAAATTTGGAGTAAAAGAGATAAAATCTATTTCTTTTGGAGATCATTATTACTATAAAAATGAAGATTTTGAAAGAATAAAAAGAGAAAGTTTTGAGTACGGAGCAAAATATGTTCTTAGTACAGACAAAGATATGGTAAAATATGAAGAAAGATTTTTTATGGAAAATCTATACTCATTAAAGATAGAATTTAGAATATTGGAGAAATAATATGTATGAAATTATAAAAGAAAAAAGATTTGAAGATTTTTATAGTATTTATCAAAAGGAAGATTTTATAAAAGTTCTAGGATTACTTAGAAATTATTTGAATTATAGAAGTTATTATAAACTTTCTAGTAATGGAGTTATTAATGAAAAAAATCCTAATTTATTTTTATTAAATTTGGTCTTTAATAATGGTCAAGTTTCAAAAGAAGTTTTAGAAGAATTTTTTAATAAGGGAATATTATTTGGTGAAAATAGAAAATTAAAAAAAATAGATAGATTATCTAGTGAAAAAGTAGAAGATCTTGAAAAGAAACTTTTTAAAATCTATTCAAATAGAGATTTGTCTATTAGTCTTAGGTATACAAAAGAATTAATCAAAAAAGACAAAAATTTAGCTAAAAAACTTTTATGTAGATATGTTTTGCTTCATAAAAATACTAGTAAAAAAGCACTAGTGCTTTTAGGATTTTTTAAATCATTAGATTTAGTTAAAGATGATGAAGATTTGGATACAGTTTTACATATTTTCCTTGATTATATTGTTACATATCCAAGTGAGTTTAGTGATGAAAAGGAAGATATAGATAATATATACACAAAAGCATATAAAAAAGTAGAAGAAATACACGGAGAAGAAGTAAAAGTTGAGAGAGTATTATATGAAGATGGAAGTAAGAGGGTAGAAGAAGTAATTAGTGAAAGGTTAAGTGGTTTGGATGGATTGTACTAAGTGTGGCGCACCCTTAGAAGAAGCTGTTTGTGGAAATTGTTCTAGAGACCATAAGGAACTATTGTATAAACTAGCAGATGATGCCCAAGTAAGAAGAGATTATGAAGAAGCAAGTGAGTATATGGAGTTAGTAAAAAAGAGTACTTCTGACACAGAAGAAATAAACAATATTAATAGAATCCTTGCGAAACTTGATTTTGCTCAGACAGATCTTACTGGAGCAACACTACAAAAGAACAAAAGGTTAGAGGGAAGTGTAAGAGTATTAAGATTTGTATTTACTTTATTAGTGATTATCTCATTACTTTTAATTACTTATACTATATATGAAGAAAACAACAATAGTAATAGATTTGAAATAATCGAGATAAAATAAGGGGGATTAGATGTTAAGGTACTTAAATAAAAAACTCATAATAAAAGTTAGTGAAGCTAGTAAAAAAGAAGAAATAATTGATAAATTGATTGATTTAATAGGTATAGAAACAGATTTACTTCTTTCAAAAGAAGATTTTAGAGATAAAATATATGCTAGAGAAGCAATTGGAACAACAGGAATAGGTAGAGGTATAGTAGTACCTCATGCAAGATGTGAACAAGTAAAAGACATAGTATTTGCAGTAGCATTAGTAAAAAATGGAATAGAAGATTATAATACTCCCGATGGGGAAAAAGCAAAATTAGTAATACTTGTTGCTGCACCTAAAAATAGAAATAGTGAATATCTGACATTATTGTCAGATATATCAAGGGCCTTTAGACAAAGTGAATATAGAGATAATATTTTGTTATCAAATGATTTAGGTGATTTGATAGAAGGTCTTGCACATTTGGGAGAATAAGATGAAAATAGGTATATTTGGTGGAAGCTTTAATCCCATTCATATTGGACATTTGATATTAGCTGAAGATATAAGAATAAAAGCTAATTTGGATAAAATATTATTTGTGCCAGTAGGGAATCCTTCTCATAGAGAAAATGATTTGTTAGAAGGAGAAAAAAGGCTCGAACTAATAGAAGTAAGCATAAAAGATAATCCTTATTTTGAAATCTGTGATATAGAAGTAAAAAGTGGGCAAGTTAATTTTACCTATGATACTTTTTTAGCTCTTCAAAATATATATAAGGAAGATGAGTTGGTAGAAGTAATTGGAGAAGATTCGGCTGATTACCTTCATAAATGGAAAAACTATGAAGAACTTTTAGAACTTACAAAATTTTATGTGTATAAAAGAAAAGGTTATGATTTTAAAAGTAATCATAAAAATATAATAGTGTGTGATACTAAAGAGATAGAAGTTTCTGCAAGTGAAATAAGAAAAAAACTTTCTTTGGGAAAAAGTATAAAATATCTTGTTCCTAAAGAAGTAGAAAAAATAATACTTGAAAAAAGATACTATAGCAAGGAGGAAAAATGTTAGTAAAAAAAAGTGAAACTATACATGTGAGATCAGATAAACCTAGAAATGGAAATGGACATTTAGATGGATTTAGATATTTAGACGATAAAGACCTTAATAATTCTTTAAAAGGCTTCTACCATAACGAATTAGCTCCTAATTCTAATGTAGGTTTTCATAAACACTTAGATGATGAAGAAATCTATTATATACTTGAAGGTGAAGGCATAATAGATGATAATGGAATAGAAAAGAAAGTAGAACAAGGAGACCTTATTTATACTAAACAGTTAGAAGGTCATGCTCTTTATAATACTAGCAGTGATAAACCACTAAAATTCCTTGCTTTTATAGTGGCACTATGAAAATAGTTCTTTTAATGGGGTTTGCAAGCACCCCTTTATTTTATAAAGATATATTTCCCTTTGAACATCTTTATTCTTTTGAAGAAGTAGATAAAGATGAAGAAATAGCTGTAATAGCTTGGTCTATGGGAACTTTAAAAGCTTTTGAAAATATAGATAAATACAATATAAAAAAGTTGGTACTTGTAAGTCCTACAAGAAACTTTTGTTTGTCAACACCAAGTATTATTGTAAAAAAAATGATAAAAGGTATAGATAAAAATAAAGAATTAACTTTGAAAAACTTCTTAGAATTAAATTTTTCTAGTACTGAAAATTTTGAAAAGTATTATGAAAAATATAAAGAAGACATATTGAAAATAGATAATGAAGTATTAAAAAACAATCTTCTTTATCTCAAAGATACTAGTGTAGAAGAAAAAAATATAGATATAAATACCCTTGTAATACTTGGTGAAAAAGACAAAATTATCTCTAAGGATAATAGTTTAGAAAGTATAAATGGAATAAAAAATAAGAAAATACTTACTTATAATTGTGGGCACAATATTTTCTTTGAAGAAAAAGAAATAGTAAATTTAGTTGGGAGTTTTTTAAGTGATACTTAAAGATTTAGTAGAGAAAAATTTTTCTAAAAGTGTAAAAACCTATGATAAATATGCAAAAGTTCAAAAACATATGGCTAATGAACTTTTGGGATGTCTGCCACAAAAAACATATGGAAATATACTCGAAATAGGCAGTGGAACAGGGATACTTACCAAGTCTCTTGTAGAAATATTTGAAAAATCAAATATTGATATTTGTGATATATCTAAAGAGATGTTAGAAAAAGTAGAAAGTGATTTTGGAAGTAGGATAGATAATTATATCTATGGTGATATAGAAGAAATGGAACTTTCTAAAAAGTATGATTTGATAATATCAAATGCTACATTCCAGTGGTTTAATAATACAGATAAAACACTTAAAAAATTAATAAATTCTCTTAAAGATGAAGGAATGCTTATTTTTTCTACTTTTGGAAAAGAAACTTATAAAGAACTAACTAGTGCTTTTAAAAAAGAAGGAGAATTTAATTATAGCCAAAACTTTTTACCTTCTACTTTTTTTACTCCCTATACCAATATAGTAAAGGAAGAGATTTATGTAGAAGAATACAAAAATCTTTTAGCTTTTTTAAAAAGCATAAAAGGAGTAGGTGCAACAAGTGCTATTAGAGAGAAAAAACACCTAACTAAGGGAGTTTTGGAGAGGGTAGAAGATATATACAAAATAGAAAATGATGGAAGGATAAAAGTAACTAACCATCTAATCTATGTAGTCATTAGTAAAAAAGAGTTTAGTGAGAAAGATTAGTTCTTTCTCTTTTTTTATGCTTCTCTAAAAAAGCAACAATATGTTGCTTTTTATTTTGTAATTTGATAATATATTTTTATAAAACATATAGGAGGGTATAATGAGACATTTATTAGTAATATCAATTTTATTTGTATTCTTAGCTTGTGATAAAAAAGTAATAAATATACCAAAAGTAGAAGAAGAACCCATAAAAGAAAAGCCTTTAGACAATGAACCCGATGGAAATTTGAATGGATTTGGGAAGTATGCTAAATACAAAGGTTCTTTTGCCCTACCGATAACAGTTGGAGCTGGGAAATGGGATGAACTTATAGAAGATGCTGGAGACGGCATTGGATATAATCCCAAAAATAATAGTTTATTTGTAACTAGCCACGTATATGCAAATAAAGTAGTAGAAGTAAGTATTCCACAGGAAAAAATTACTGAAAATTATTCTGAACTTAATGTAGGTCAAATACTACAGTATTCAGAAGATCCTACTGATGGAAAAAGAAGATATACAGGTTTGGGAGGAAAAATAGTTGATTATGGTGTAGAAAATGGAATAGACAATGAGCAACTAGCAGGACTATTAGTTGCAAATGATAATTTAATAGGAACAGTTTATAGCGTTTATGCTAATGCTTTATTGGCTCATTTAAGTCACTACAAATCTTCAACAGATTTGTCTATAAAAGATGATGTAAAATCTATGGTAAAAGTAGGAGAACCAGGAGCTGGATTTGTTGCTGATTATATGGGGCATATTCCGCCAAAATATCAAAGTATACTTGGAGGTAAATACGTATCAGGAATGGCATGTAAAAGTATAGTATCAAGAACTTCTTTTGGTCCATCATTATCAGTATTTAACCCAGATGAATTTATATTAGATACAAATTATACTAATCCAACTATACCACTTGTTTATTATCCTGAAAGTAATACAACACTTGGAGATTATTATAACAAAGGTCAAGTATATAATATGGCAACAGAAGTAAATGGAGTTTTTTTCTCTAATAATTCAGTAGTATTTGTAGGAAGAAATGGTTTAGGAGAACCTTTATATGGTTCAGGTACGAGAGACAAAACTCTTCATAAAGAAAAACGTAATGAAGAACACATTTGGGTTTATGATCCAGTTTATCCTGAAGTACATGGACCTCATGCGTATCCTTATAGATATTGGTATTGGGCATATAGTATAAGTGATATGCAAAAAGTAGTAAAAGGAGAAAAAAAACCTTGGGAACTAATTCCAAAAGAACACGGAGAATTTGATATAGACTTTGATAAAAGTATAGAAATAGCTGCAAATTTAGGCGGAATTGCAAACACACCAGATGGCAAAAAAGTATATATACTTCAGCAAAAAGCTCATAAAAATCTGCCAGTAGTTCATGTATATGAGCTTTATAACTAAATAAAATAGTTTTTCAAAATGTAGGTAAAAGTAAGAAATTATATAAAAACTTTGTAAAAAAAGACTAATTCAAACCGAATTAGAGTCACAGAGAGCAGGGAATTTTCACAGAAAAAACTTTTAATTCACAAAAAAAGGACTAAATTATAAGAATTTAGTCCTTTGTCTTTAATTTGAGGCTAACTCAAAGAGAATTAGTCTTTTTTAATATTAATAATTAAATGGTTCTATATAATTTTCTAGTTTGTACTGAGAATCTCTCATAGCAAGAGATATAGCTTTTTCCATAGCTTTTAATTCATTATCAAAACTTTTTCCATTAGTACTTATTACAAAAGTTCCTTTTATACTTTCATCAAAAGTATCTCTTATAATAAAAGTAACTGTAATAGAAGCTTTGTACATAGAATCAGTTAATTTTTTATTGTTATAATATACAGGCTCTAATAATTCTATATAAGAAGAATTAAGAGTTGCATCTATTATAATATTGTTAAAATCTTCAGTTCCAAGCATTAGTTGGTCTTCATAACTATTAGCTAATTTCCCAATTAATTTGTCTAATGAAGCTTCTAAATAATTTTTGTATTCAACTTTGTCAAAGTCTCCACCTACTCTAAAGAAAACAACTGCTTTATCAAGAGCCATGTCTTCAATCTTTTTAAGTTCATTTATTATTTCTTGTTCAGTATAAATACCACTTAATGATTTTTGACTACCTAAGATATATGCAATATTTCTGTATGTATCTGCTTGTTTTTTGTTTTTTAAAGCTTCTGTATAGAATCTTTTTTGGTCAGCCACTTTTTTACTATCTTTACCTCTTTTAAAGTCTTTTGTAACACTTTCTTCAAGGTCCATAACTTTTCCTTCATATAGATTTAGTGAATCTTTTGAGATAATAGCTTTTGCACTATAATCTTTTCCAATTTCTTCTACTTCATACTCTACTCCCAGAAGAACATTGTTTGCTCTTAGATTAATGACACTTTTTGAATATTTATCTATATCTTCATTATAACTAGTTTCTTCTTTATGGAATAATGATTCAACAGTAACTTCAATTTGTGTAGATAAATCTTCGAGAGCATGTTTTCTTGCTAAAACTTCAGTTGTTCCAATCCCTGTTCCAATAAGGCTTCTAGCAAAAACATTAGAACTGAGTATTAATAATGTTACTAAAATTAGCTTTTTCATACTGCCCCTTTCTATAGTCCCTTTTTCAAAGCATCTTCATATATTATGCTTCTTTCACTAACTTTTTTCAAGTAATTTTTTGTTTCATCATAGGGAAGATCCTTTAGAAGTTTTTTATAAACTTCTTCTGGAGTCATTTTATTTATGATTTTACTAGCTTCTTTAATATTAGTATTATTTGTAAATGTTTTTGCTACATTACCAGCACCAGTATTATAAGCAGCAATAGTACAATAATATCTACTTAACTCATCTTCTATATTAGCAAGGTATGAGTAGTATAAAATATTTAGATAAGTAGTTCCAGCCATTATGTTGTTACTACTGTTATATAAATATTTTGGGCTGAAGATTTTTTCCTTACCATAAATTCTTTTACTAACATCAAGACCAGCACTTTTTGGCACTATTTGCATAAGACCATAAGCAGGTATATGCGATCTAGCCATTGGATTAAAGCTACTTTCAGAATGAATAATAGCAAATACAAGTGAAGGTTCTATCTTTTCTTTTTTACTATACTTTAATACATCATCTTCAAAACTTTTAGCTTTTTTTAAAGTAGTATCTGAAGGCATATCAATAGTAATACTTACTATTTTTTTATTTTGCCCCTTAAGATTTTTTTCTTTAATTTTATCTTTTGTAACTTCTTTTTTTGCTATTTCTAAAGTTTTACTAATGTCATTTTTAGTAAGGATAAGTTCTTTGTCCCCATCTTTCCCAAGATAAACATCAGCAAGAAGGGGTTTTTTATCTGTTACTCCTTTGGTATAATTACTAATTTCTTTTTCAAATCTTTTTTCTATTGATTCCATTAATTTATCTTTTTTATAAGCACTACTAGTATCTTCTAAGATTAAATTACCAAAATCTTTCATAAAATTCTTTTGAATCTCTTCTAAACTAGCATTTTCATCAACGTAAGATTCAATAGTAATTGTATTTTTATCAAAATCTACAATTTTTCTCTTTGAAAAATCTTCCGAATATTCTATCCATGTATTTTTGTCTGGCAGTTTTCCATCTTTCCAGTATTTTTCCAAATTAACTTTATATGATTTTAATTCTTCATTCATAATATCATTATATCTATTAAAATCTTCTTCTATTTCTTTTTGATATTCTAAAAATTCTCCTTTTTGCTCTTTTTGATATTCACTAAATGTATTAGGAAATAAAAGAGTAGAAGAAAGTAGAAATACTAACCCTAACCTTATCATGAGTCACCTTACCTTAATCTACAACTACAAGCCAAGCATAAACTCTATCTTTTTCTCTATCATACCATATTTCCATAAGTCTAGCAGATACAAGTTGTCCATCTGTAGTTTGGAAACTATAACTTTCATAATCTGTATCTGAGTTTACTTGGGATGTTTTAACAATACTGTCAACTTTGACACCCATCTGCATAGCAATTTCATTTATAGCTTTTGCAATTGCTATTTCCCTCTGACCACTAAGCCCTTTAACGCTTCTACCCGATACACCTACACCACCATATTTATATATATCCATTGATGGATTAAAAAACCACTGAGGTATAGAATTATTCGGAACATTTACTACTTTGTCACTTGTGTTTTTTTCAGTGACATTAGTACAACCAAAAGCAAGTAAGAGTAGTAAGCAAATTATATTCCTTTTCATAACCCTCCTTAAATTTCTAAATAAAAAAGGGCAATAGTGAATTACTATCGCCCTCAGTAATGTATACTATTCACCTAACATGTTTTCTATAGCATAGTCTAATTCTTGTTGAGCTTTTTCAGCTTTAAACTCTTGCCATAAAGCTTGATCATTACCTAAAGTAGTGTTTACAGCTCTTTTTGTTTCATCTCTTAAAGATTCATTTGGGATAACTACTAATATAAGTAATTCGTCACCAATTCTATCTAATTGTTCTTGTCTAGATCCTTTTAAAGTTTGGCTAGCTACTTGTTTAGAAACAGATGTAGCTACTTTTTCTAATCCATCTTCTCCACCTAAACCAACTGTATTAACATATGATTTGAACATAGTATTTACTTTTACTTCTATTGATTGAGCAAGTTGAGCTCTAGCATCAGCCATAGCTTCTTGTCTAGCAAATGATAATCCACCTGCACCAATTTTTGCACTTCCAACAGCAGCTAATCCATCTTCATAAGTAGGATTAATATACCAATCTGGATATTGACTTAATTCTTCACTAACTACTTTCTTTTCTACTTCTTGTTTTTCCTCTTTGTTACTACAACCAGTAACTAATATTAAAGTTAGCATAGCTAACAAAATATAAAATTTCTTCACTTAAATCCCTCCTCAAATAATTACTGTAGAATATCTACTTAGTCACACTGATTATATTCTATAAAAAAATAAAAGTCAAATATTATTACGCTTGTCACAAGGTTTGAAACAAGTAAAATATATATAAGCCCTATAGATTATAAGAAAAATCAAAAAAGTACAATACTTATAACTTAGGCTATTTGACTTTATTCACACTTATAGTATATTCAATTTTTTCTAAAAAACCTCTAAAAAAAAATATTTATCTAATTCATCTAGTATAATAATTATAAATGCAGACAAATTTTAAATATGATTATAAATTGTATTATTACTTTTAATAAATAGAGATTAATAAATAGTGAAATGAAAGAAATTATGATATAATTTTGTGTTGGTTGAAATAGAAAAGTATATTCAATCATAGTGCTATTTGGAGGAATTATGGAAAAGATAGGAACTTTTAATGACTTTAAAAAAATAAATGATTCTATAGGTAGGCGAAAGAGACTTGCTTTTAGATATGAAGGTGACTACTTAAACGAACTTAAACATGGTACTGGAAGAGAAGAATTTGTAGGAACAAACCTTGCTTATGATGGATCTTGGAGTAATGGCTTATTTCATGGTAGTGGTAAATTATATGGCGATAATGATATATTAGAGTATGAAGGAGATTGGTCAAACTGTCTTGTTCATGGCTATGGTGTTATTTATAAAGAAGGAAAAGCAATTTATGAAGGACACCTTAGTAATAATTATCCCCATGGACAAGGAAAAAGTTTTAATGACGAAGGTTTATTGATATATGAAGGTAAATTTGTAAATGGGTTTTCACATGGTTTTGGTAAAGAATATGATGATAATGGGAAATTAGTTTATGAAGGGGAATTTATAAACGGTCTTCGAAATGGATTTGGAGTAGAATACTCTGATGGTGGGCAAGTAGTATATGAAGGTTTTTTTGATGGTGGAAAAAGAAGTGAACAAAAAACTTTTGATATAGATAAAGAAAAATTAGATATAGCCCTTGAAAAATTAAATAGGCTCATAGGGCTTAAGAGTGTAAAAGAAGATGTAGAAGAATTAGTTGATTATATAAAAATAAAGAATTTACGTGAAGAAAGAGGTCTTAAGAATCCTCCTGTATCTCTTCATCTTGTATTTACAGGGAATCCAGGTACAGGAAAAACTACAGTAGCTAGACTTATTGGAGAAATCTACAAAGAACTTGGAGTACTTAGCAAAGGGCATATGGTAGAAGTGGATAGGTCTATGTTAGTTGGTGAATATGTAGGTCAAACAGCACCTAAAGTAAAGAGAAAAGTAGAAGAAGCTCAAGGTGGAATACTCTTTATAGACGAAGCATACACTCTTGTATCTGAATCGGGAATAGATTATGGTCAAGAAGCTATAAATACTCTTTTGAAAGAAATGGAAGATAAAAGAGATGATTTTATAGTTATTGTAGCTGGATACAAAAATGAAATGGAAGTTTTTGTAGCGTCAAATCCAGGACTTGAAAGTAGATTTAATAAATACATAGAATTTTCAGATTATAGTGAAGATGAGTTGTGGGATATATTTATGCTTATCTGTAGAGAAAATGATTATAGAGTAGATGGTAGTGTAGAAGAATTTTTAAGAAGTTATTTTAAAGATAAATTAAGTTCTAAAAACTTTAGTAATGGAAGGTTTGTAAGGAACTTGTTTGAAAAAGTACTCATGGTTCATTCAAAACGTGTTGTTAAATTAAAAAACATTGATGAGGAACTAGATTATTTAAATGTAGAAGATATGGAAGAAGCATTAAAATTAGTAAGATAAATTTAATTATAAATGAAAATATGTTATACTTCATAGAAGAAAAAAATTAGGAGGAAATATGTTAGGAATAATTGGTGCTATGCACGAAGAAATAGTAGAACTAAAAGGTTTGATGGAGAATATAGAAGAAATTACTATAGCTTCAATGACTTATTATAAAGGTACTTTAGAAGGAAAAGAAATAGTATTAGTTGAAAGTGGTATAGGAAAAGTAAATTCATCAGTTTGCACTACTATACTTATAAAAGAATTTAATGTAGAGAAAATAATCTTTACAGGAGTAGCTGGTGGAGTAGCAGATGATATAGAAATTGGAGATATAGTTATTTCTACTGATTTAGTTCAACATGACTTTGATGTAACTGCATTTGGTGCTAACTACGGAGATATTCCTCGTATGAAAGAAAGTCACTTTAAAGCTGATGAAAATTTAGTAGAATTAGCAGTTAAAAGTGCTCTTGAAATATTTGATAAAGACAAAGTTAGAAAAGGGCGTATTGTAAGTGGAGATCAGTTTATTAACGGAATAGAAAAAATAAATTGGCTTAGGGATACATTTGGTGCAAGTGCAGCTGAGATGGAAGGTGCAAGTGTTGCTCATGTATGTTACTTATTTAATGTACCTTTTGTAATATTAAGAGCTATATCAGATAAAGCAAATAGTGATGCAAAAATAGATTTTGCTGAATTTGTTACTTTAGCAGCTAAAAACTCTAAAGAAATCGTTGTGAATATGCTAAAAGCTTTATAAAATAGATAGAGAGG
>CAZHXU010000055.1:0-16094 GCA_964536535.1 uncultured Fusobacteriaceae bacterium | reverse complement strand
AATTCACAAAAAAAAGACTAAATCCTCACAAATTAGTCCTTTGTCTTCAATCTGAAATAACTGATTTTTTAATCAGTTATTCTTTCTAGCTAGCAAATTTATAAATCTTTTTCAAAAGCAATATATTTTTTCATACCTTCTTTTAAGTCAAATTCTTCTACTCTTTTGTACTCCAAATTTGAAAATAGACTTTGAGCTTTATAGTTTTCTGTATACGTATCTATATGTATAGTTTTTATTCCTTCTTTCATAGCTAGTTTTTCTGTGTAGAAAAAAAGTGCTTTTGCTAAACCTTTTATTCCCAACTTACTATTTACAATTATCCTATGGATAGTGTAACACTCATCTTTTATAGTCCAATTTATTTTCTCATATTTTTCATCTACTTCTTTATTCAAAACTCCAAAAGCTCCTATTTGACCTTCTACTTCTACCAAATATAACTCTTCCTTTTCAATATCTTTTTTATAAATCCCCCTAGTTGGATAAGAATCATCCCACTGATTTATACCTGCATCTCTCATTATCTTTTTTTCTCTATCCATTATTTCTACAATTTTATCTATATCTTTTTCTTCTGCTAATCTGATTTTCATAAGTACCTCCAAAATTAATTGTACCATAAAAATTCATTATAAAAAATCTCTACAAAAAAAGAAAAAAGACCAAAATTATTTGGTCATTGAAATCTTATTTATTAACTGCTTCTACTAATTTATTATAATCATTAGCACTTAAGATAACATAATTTTCTTTTTTTAATTCATGTAATTCCATTCCACTCATAATTCTTTTCTCTTTTACTTCCACTTCAGCTTTTTCATGTAACTTATTTAAATTTTCTAAAAACGCCATGTTAACCCCTCCTTAACAATTTTATACTTAAATTTACTACATTTATTGTAAAAATTCAAGTATATTTTGTTAATTTTCTAATTTTTTTCTGTTTTTTAAAGATTTTTTTACAAAAAAATCATTTATTTTTATAGTCTTTATATAATATACCAAATTAATTAAAATTTCCTTTAAGTTTTGGAGTATTTTTCCAAGTTTTTCAAATATGTAGAGTATTACTTTACATTTTACTATGTAATATTATTACACTTGCAAAGAAAATTTTTAGAAATATAAAGTCATTAGAAAAATTAAACAAAGAATTGTTTAAAGTAATAAAAAAACGACTAATCAATTATTCATCAGTCGTTTACTTTAATATTAATCTAAAATTTTATTTGTTTTCTAATTTTTTAATAAATCTACCCATTCTCTCAATAGCTTCTTTAAGATCTTCTATACCTGTTGCATAAGAACATCTTATATACCCTTCAAATCCTTCTCCAAAAGCTTCTCCAGGTACAACTGCTACATTTTCTTCTTCAAGTAGTCTAATTGCAAACTCTTCTCCACTCAATCCGTATTTTGAGACATTTGGAAAAACATATAATGCACCTTTTGGTTCAACTATATCCATACCAAGTTCTCTAAATCCTTCATATACTAACCTTCTTCTTCTTGAAAAAGATTCTTTCATTCTTTCCATTTCTGGCAAAGCATTTTTAAGTGCTTCTATAGCCCCATATTGGCTTATGATAGGAGCACAAAGAGTTGTATATTGATGTATTTTAACCATTTGGCTTATTAACCATTTTGGAGCACAAAGATAACCTATACGCCATCCTGTCATAGCAAATGCTTTAGAAAAACCATTAAGGTAAATAGTATAATCTTTCATTCCTTCTATTGCTCCTATAGAATGATGTTCTCCGTCATAAGAAAGTTCACTATAAATCTCATCTGTTATACACCAAATTTTATGTTTTTTTACAACTTTTGCTATAGCTTCAAGATCTTCTTTCTCCATAATTATCCCAGTAGGATTATTAGGATAACAAAGGATTACAGCTTTTGTTTTTGGTGTAATTGCTTTTTCAAGTTCTTCAGCTGATAATTTAAAAGCTGTTTTAGATGTGTCTATCCCTACTACTTTTGCTCCTGCAAGCTCTGCAAGAGGTCTATAAGGAACATACACTGGTTCAGGCACTATTATTTCGTCACCATCATTTATAAGACTACGAAGACTAAGGTCTATTCCTTCACTTCCACCAATAGTAGCTATTATTTCATCTGTTCCATAATCTAAATTATACTTTTTAAGATAGTTACTAACTTCTTCTCTAAATTCCATCAGACCAAAGTTAGAAGTATAATGTGTTCTTCCTTTTTTCATATTATAAAATGTTGTATCTATAATCTTCCATGGAGTTGCAAAATCTGGCTCTCCTACTCCTAATGATATAACATCTTTTTTAGTGCTTACTATATCAAAAAATTTTCTTATTCCACTTGGTTTTAATTCAGTTAATTTATTAGAAACTCTATTTAACATTTCATTCATATTTTTTCACACCTTTCTACTCTAAAATACTCTAAGGAGTAATTAGTTCTCTTTCGTCTTTTTTCTCTTCACCAACTAATATACTTCCATTTTCTTTATATTTTTTTAGTAAAAAGTGTGTTGAAATACTATTTATATATTCAAGTGTTGATAGTCTTTCTGAAACGAACATAGCTACATCTTGTAGTGAATCTCCTTCTACAACAATTAGAAAGTCAAATCCTCCTGAAATTAGGTATAAGGAAGTAACCTGTGGGAAGTTATATATCCTTTCGGCTATTTTGTCAAACCCCATTTCTCTTTCTGGACTTACTTTTGCTTCAATAAATGCTTTTACTTTTTTACTATCTAATTTTTCTTCATTAATTAGTGTAGTGTACTTAACAATAATATTCTTGTCTTCTAATGATTTAATTTTGGCTTTTACTTCTACCTCTTCCATTCCCAACATTACTGCAATATCTTTAGTAGAAACTCTTGAATCCTCTTTTAATATGTCTAATATCTTATCCACATTATACCTCCTTTCATGTTATTTTTTTAGTATATATATACTATAAATATGTACCTTTTAAAATATATATTTGGCACAGTATCAAATATTTAGTATAGTATTACTAAATATTCAAATAGTTTTTGTTGGATATGATTATTATATCTATAATGTTAACAAAAGGCAAGCTTAAATTAAAATGATTAATATATTATAAATCAACTATATACACAGTTGATGATAAAGGGGTTAGGTGAGTTTATGGTAAAAATTAAAGTACCTGCAACAAGTGCAAATATTGGACCAGGTTATGATACTCTTGGTCTAGCGTTAAATTTATTCAATGAGATTACTGTAGAAAAAAGTACTGGTAGTATTGAGGTTTTTTGGGATTGTGAAAATCCAAACATTCCACTAGAAGAAAATTTGGTATATGTAGCTTTAATGGAAACTTTGAAAAAATATGAAAAAGAAAACTTAGGAGGAATTATTAGAATTAAGTCTATTAGCATTCCTGTAAGTCGTGGTTTGGGTAGTAGTGCTGCTGCTATTGTTGGAGGTATCTTTGCAGCAAACTATCTTATGGACAATATTATGAGTACTACAGACATTATAAACTTAGCAACTGCAATGGAAGGACATCCAGATAATGTTGTACCTGCAATCTTAGGGAATATGGTTTTATCTACTGTAGATGAAGGAGATGTTATCTATTCAGTAATAGATTTTCCAAAAGAATTAAATTTTAACGTTTTAATACCTGACTTTAAACTAAGTACTGAAAAAGCGAGAAATGTATTGCCTAGGAAGTATGGGGTAGAAGATGTTGTAAGTAACTCTTCGAAACTAGCTTTAATGATTAATTTTTTACAACAAAAGAATTTTGACAAATTAAGAGTTTGTTTACAAGATAGATTACATCAACCATATAGATTTTCTCTTATTAATAACTCTATGGATATATTTTCTAAGTCAAAAGAATTAGGAGCTTTGGGAGAGTTTATTAGTGGTGCTGGTCCTACACTTATTTCTCTAGTAAAAGAAGGAGATTTAGAATACAAATTAGGTATGGGACTATATTTAGATACTTTAGAAGACAATTGGATTATACATAATTTATCTATTAATAATTCGGGAACAATAGTTGAAAATTTAAAATAAATTTGGAGGAGTTTATGGCACTTATTGTACAAAAATATGGAGGAACCTCTGTTGCTAATGCTGAAAGGGTTAAAGCAGTAGCTGAGAGGGTTGTTAAAACAAAAAATGAAGGAAATGATGTTGTTGTTGTTGTTTCTGCTCCTGCTGGGATGACAGATGATTTATTAAGAAGAGCTGGGGAAATTGGTAATGATCCTAGGTCAAGAGAGTTAGATATGCTTTTGGGTACTGGAGAGCAAGTAAGTATTGCTTTATTAGCAATGGCTATTCATAAACTAAATGAAGAAGCTATATCTTATACAGCTCCACAAATTGGTTTAAAAACAACAGAACATCATACAAAAGCAAAAATTTTATCTATTGAAACAGATAAAATCAAAGAAAAACTTAAAGAAAATAATATTGTAATCGTTGCTGGGTTCCAAGGGGTAAATAATAACAATGATATTACTACACTTGGTAGAGGAGGTAGTGATACTACTGGAGTAGCTCTTGGAGTTGCTTTAAATGCAGATACTGTTGAAATTTATACAGATGTAGATGGTATTTATACTGCCGATCCACGTATAGTAAAAAATCCTAAAAAACTTGATGTAATTTCTTTTGATGAAATGTTAGAATTAGCATCTAGCGGTGCAAAAGTTTTACATAGTAGATCTGTGGAACTTGCATTCAAAAATGATTTACCTATACATTTAAGATCATCATTTGTTGATGACTTAGGAACTATTGTAAAAAGAGAAGGGGGAAAAATGGAAAATACTATTATACGTGGTGTTTCACATTCAAATAAAGAGTCGAAAATAACAATAGAAGGAGTGCCAAATAATCCTGGTATTGCTGCACATATCTTCAAGGAATTAGCAAATAATAATATTAACATTGATATAGTTATTCAAGGTGGTGGAAATAACAACTTAAACAGTATTTCTTTCACTGTAAAAGAAGATGATTTTAACAATGCAAAAAACATTACTGAAAAATTAGCAAAAGAATTAGGAGCAAAAGAAGTTATAACAGATAAAAATGTAGCTATGGTTTCTGTTGTAGGTGTAGGAATCAAATCAAATCCTGGTATTGCTGCAAAAGTTTTTGAAGCTTTATCAGAAGCAAATGTAAATATAGATATGATTTCATCATCAGAGATTAAAATCTCTTGTATTATAAATCAAGACAATCTTGATACTGCTGTAAATGCTTTACATAAAAGATTTATCGAAGACTAGATAATAATAACTTAATCATTTAACGACTGATTTTTATAAAAAATTGGTCGTTTTTTATTTTTAATAAATTTATAAATATTTCGATAATTAAGTTTTATAAACAAAAAACGACTAATTCTAATCAAATCAGTCGTTTTATTATCTTAACTTTCTTTATTTGCTTCAGCAGCTTGCTCAGCTATCTTTTTCTTTTTAGCTTCAATTGTTTTGTAGTATTCAGCTCTCCATTGATCAAATGATCTATGAACAAGTTCTTTTTGTTTTGCTTTAAAGTCTTCGTCTTTTTCAACAATCTCATCTATCTTATCTTCTTCTACTTCAGAATAAGAATTAAAGTTTGTTAAGTTGTCTACAGCATCATCAAGTTCTATATTAGCTTCAACTTCTTCTTTGCTAAGACCTAAACGAGTTCCTTCATCCATTTTTTTCATTTTTCTGTTAATCTTCTTCATCAAATAGTTAAATTCACTACATAATTCACCAATTTCATCATCACTATCAACAAAAATTCTTATTCCATAGTTACCTGATGAAGCTTGTTTCATTTTGTCTTTAACTTTAACCAAAGGTTCTACCATTATATTATCTAATAAAACAACACTAAATATTGATAGTAATACTATTATACCTATAGAGGCATATAATATATATTGTGATTGACTATAAGTAGCTTTTAAAGTACCTATACTAGTTCTTCCTATTAATATCCAATCAGTATTTTTTATCTCTTCTCTGTAATAATTCATTAAACCTTCTTGAGGGTCTTTAAATACATTTACAGTAGATATTTCTTCATTAGCAATATTTTCACTCATACTTATTAAGAATTTATCTGATAATATTTCTCCTTTTGGAAAAACAACTTCTTTTGTCTCTCTGTCAATTATAGTATATTTTGAAAAGTGAGCATTTGAAAGTTCACTAAAAGCCATATTAAGATCTAATTCAGCTGCAACAACACCTATTGTTCTGTTTCCTTTATTAACTCTTTGAGCTATTGTCACTAGAACACTATTGTTCTCACCATACTTAAGACTAATATAATTCTTTTCTCTTCTAGCTTCTTTATACCACTGACTTCCTTTAATACTTTTGTCCCCTTCAGAACTTGGATAAGCTTCTACCTCTCCAGTACTGTCATTAACAAAGAATATTTTTGTCAAGTTAGAAAAGTTACCATCTATATCATAAAGGGCATTTTGCAATTTATACTTCCCAATATTTTGATCTTCAACAGTACTTTTTAGATAATCTAAAGCTAAAAGCCCCTTTTCAATTTCTTGTCTTGTAATTCTATTAACAAGTCCAACTGTTTTTCTAATTTCTTTTTTATTTACTTCACGTATATTCTGAGCATTTTGATTCAAGATATATAATAAAATTATAATTACAGGAACTATACATGAGAAAATAAAAAACATCCCTATTTTTTTTCTTAGTCTCATTTTTCCCCCTTTCATTCACTAATCTATTTTACCCTTTATTATAATATTTTTCAAGGGGTTTATAATGAATTGTTGCAATATTTTATTTTTTCACCCTCCAAGCCTTTAAATTCAAATAATTTTATTTGATATTTTATTTAAAATTCCTACAAAAATATTATTTTTTAAAAAAATCTTTTATTTAGAAGCCTCAAGAAGCATATAATTAAGTCAAAAAATATATAATTTTTATATTCTTTTAAATATTTAAAGTTAATTTGAATATTCAAAAAAAATATACAAAGAAAAAGACTGATTATTATAAAATCAGCCTCTTTCAAAATTTTTATTTTTCTAATCTCTTACTCATTCAAATATTTCCACAATTCTGAATCAGTACTTAGTATTAATTTATCATTTCCTTTATCGCTAAATATTTTTTCATAACTTTCTAAACTTCTTATAAATTTATAAAATTCAATATCTACATTATAAGCTTCTGCATAAATTTTTGCAGCTTCTTCTTCGGCTTCTCCTTTTATCAATTGTGCGTCTTTATAAGCTTTTGAAAGTTCTATTGCTCTTTCTTTATCTGCAGTTGAGATTATTTCTAGAGCTTTCTGTTGACCTTCAGCTCTATATTTTTTAGCTTGCTCTTGTCTTTCTGCTTCCATTCTTCTATAGATATTTTCTTCATTTTCCTGTGGCAAATCTACTCTTTTGATTCTTACATCTACTAATTCTATTCCTAAGTCATTTAGTTTTTCCCTACTTTGCTCACTAGTTAAATCCATTATTTCTTCACGTTTTGTAGAAATTACCTCTAAGAAAGTATAATTTCCTAACACTTGACGCAGTTCAGAATAAATTATATCATCTAATCTTTTTTGAGCTTCAATTTGATTTTGAACTCTTTGTAAGAATAATAAAGGGTCACTAATTTTCCATTTTGCATAATTATCCACTACAACATTTTTTTTATCTTTAGTTATAAGTTCCTTTGGAGCACTATCATACTCAAGTATTCTCTTATCAAATTTTAGTACGTCGTCTACAAAAGGCATTTTAAAATTAAGACCAGCTTCAGTAATAGAATCACCTACTGGTTTTCCAAACCTTAATACTACTGCTTGCTCTGTTTCACTTACTTGATACATCGACGTAAATACTACTAAAAGGATTAAAAGGGCTATTCCACCAAATATTTTACTTTTCATTCTTTACCCCTCCTTCTCCAATTATATTTATCAAATTACTTTCAATATCTCCATCAATTAATACTTTATCAACATTTTTTAGTGATTTTTCTAATGTTTCTAAACGTAACCTTTGTTTATTTACTTCTTTTCCTTTTTTGTATCCTTCATATAATTTTAAAAATCTAGCTGTATCTCCTTCAGCTTTATTTATTCTTTCTTCTTTATAAGCTAAAGCTTCATTTTTTATTTTTTCTGCTTCCCCTTTTGCTTTTGGTAAAATATCATTACTATAACCATTTGCTTCATTTATATATCTAATTTTATCTTCTCTGGCACTAGCAACATCTTTAAAAGCATCTCTAACTTGTTTTGGTGGTTGTACATCTTGGAGTTGAACGTTTTCTATGAAAATTCCACTACCATACTTATCAAGTAAATCTTGTAACATAATTTTTGTTTCATCTTGAATTGCACCTTTTCCAACAGTTAGTATATTTTCTAATGTATTATTTCCTACTACAGACCTTATACTTGCTTGAGTAGCATCCATAACCATTTTTTCTGGATCTTTTAGATTAAATAAAAAGTCACTTACTTTACTTATTTTATATTGAACAATCATGTCTAATTCAACAATGTTTTCATCTTTAGTTAACATTAATGACTCTCCAGGCACATCTTGGTACTGTGCTGGTGGTCCTGGATTAATTGTTCTAAATCCAATTTCTGCTCTGTAAACTTTAGTTGATTTAATCTTATAAACTCTCCCCATTGGCCTAGGTAGATGCCAACTCATTCCCGGTCCTTTTTCTCTTGAATATTTCCCAAAAGTCAATAATACAGCAGTTTCATCTGGACCAACTGTATAAATACCGGTAGATAGATAGAGTAGAAGAACCCCTATTATTCCTAATCCTCCTAGTTTTTTTATAAACTTAATAGCTTTACTCAAATCAATTTCTTTCTTTTCCATATAACCTCCTTATAATATTGGTATTTTAGCCAATTTCTCAAAATTTAGAATTTAACTTATACTAAAACTTTTCTCCTTTAATATAAAAGAAAAGAGAAAAGTCCCCTTTTCTCTTGTAGTATATTATATGATTCTCTCAAGGTCAAATAACTAATCGCTATTTTTTCCTTTTTTGTGATATTTTCAATTTTTTTTCCTAAAAAAAAGCTAAATTTGCTTATTTTTTTTATTTTATATATATTTTTTATTACACTAACTTTTTTCTAACTGTGCTGTAAATCTTAATCTTCTAATTCCATTTTTAATAGTTCTCGCCTTAAATCTACTAATATTATCAACTTCTGCAATCTCATCTTCATTTGCTTCTAATATTGCTGTCAAACTTTCAAAACTTTCAACTAATATTTTTATATCTTTACTTGTAAGCCTAACTATTTTCCCAAGTATTCTATAACCTTTAGGAACTATTTTTGTATCTAACGTTGCATATCTTCTTCTAAATCCAAGAGCAAAAGCTACATTTTCTAATTCCAACAACTCTTCTTGAGTTAATTTTTTTAATTTTCTAAAGACCATATTAGCATTCATATTATCTTTATCTCTATTAAAATAATCTTTAATAAGGTCAGATACTTCGTCTTTAATAGCCATCATTATCTCTTCTAACTGCATTTTTATAAGTCTACCTTCTACTCCCAGCTCTATTATATAGAGCTCCAAATCCTCCGAAACTCTAGACATTAATTCGAATTTTTGAAGTACCGACGAAACTTCATATAATGTTACCAAATCATCATATTCCATTATTGTTAAGTTAGTTAATAACTTATCCAAAACTTCTCTATATCTCTCAAGAGTTTTTATAGCCTGATTAGCCTGACTTATTATATCATTTGTATTTCTCACTATATACCTAGTATTATTTTTATACAAAGTAATTCTTTTTCTTTTTTCAGAGATAGCAACAACTAATTTACCCGTTTGTTTTGCTACTCTTTCAGCAGTTCTATGCCTTGTCCCGCTTTCAACAGTTGTTATAGTTGGATTTGGTTGTAGCTGTACATTTGCATATAGTATATTTTCATTTTTCCCATCTAAAATAATAGCTCCATCCATCTTAGCTAACTCATAGATTTTTTGAGGGTTATATGAACAGTTAATATAAAATCCACCATCAGCAAGTTTAAGTACATCTTCGTCATCTCCCATTACCAATAGCCCACCAGTACCTGCATCTAGAATATTATCTATTCCAATACGTATATTAGTCCCTGGAGCAACAAATGATAACATCTCTTCTAGTTCTTTATTTCGCTCGTTCATATTACTTCATCCTTTCCATCAATTCTCTCAAGTTTTTCAAATATACTATTTTTAATTTATAATCTTCTTTTTCAATCTCATTTCTATTAGCCTCTGGAACATAAACACCCTTAAAGCCTAATTTTTCCAGTTCTTTCAAACGTTTATTAATAAAAGATACTTTTCTAATTTCTCCTCTTAGACCAAGTTCACCTATAGCAGCAATCTTTTGACTTACTTCTATATTTTTTATTGAAGAAACAAGAGCCATTGCTAAAGCTAAGTCTGCACTAGTATCTTTTATAGATATCCCACCAGGAATATTAACAAATATATCTAAAGTGCCTAGAGGAAATCCCATTTTTTTCTCCATAATAGCACATAATATTTCTAATCTATTTTTATCAAATCCTTGTACAACTCTTCTTGGTAAACCAAAATTACTCTGAACCAGTAAAATTTGTACTTCCAAAAGAAATACTTTTGTCCCTTCCAAAATAGTAACTACTAAACTCCCTACATTTTTTTCATCTCTTTCACTCAAAAAAAACTCCGAAGGATTTTTTATCTCTTCTATCCCATGACTTTCCATGCTAAATATTCCTATTTCATTTGTAGAACCAAATCTATTTTTTTGACTTCTAAGAAGTCTATAATAGTTATCTTCTTCCCCATCAAAATGTAATACAGCATCAACCATATGCTCAAGTAACTTAGGTCCTGCTACTTTTCCATCTTTGGTAATATGACCTACAATAAAAATTGATATTTCATTTTGTTTAGCAAGATCTATTATTCTAAGAGTTGATTCTCTTATTTGAGTAACGGTCCCTGGTATACTATCTGATTCACAACTATGCAAAGTTTGTATTGAATCAACAACTACAACTGTACCTTTTTCTTTTTTTACAAAAGAACTAATACTTTCCACTTCAGTTTCATTAGTTACAAGTAATTTGTCACTTATAACATTTAATCTATTAGCTCTAAATTTTATTTGGTTTATACTTTCTTCTCCACTTACATAAATAACTTTCCCGTATTTTGTATATTCTTTTGCAGCTTGTAATAACAAAGTAGATTTTCCTATACCTGGATTTCCTGTTAACAAAACTACTTCTCCTTTAACAAGTCCTCCACCTAAAACTCTATCAAATTCTTTTAAGTTAGTAGTATATCTAAAGTCATCAGAAACTTCTACTTCCCCGAAGCTTACAGCTTCTACTCCTTTACTCCCCTTTGATACAGATTTTTTCCCTACTATTTCTACTTCTTCTACTAAAGTATTCCAAGCTCCACAACTAGGACATTTCCCCATCCATTTTGCAGTACTATAACCACATTCTTCACATACAAATTTAATTTTTTCCTTAGCCATAACTATCTCCTTAAAAAAATAGGATATAGCATAGACTACATCCTATATGTTACTCAAAGTATTTACTATTTTGTCCCTATCAAATGGTTTTACTATAAAATCACTTGCTCCTGCTTTTAGGGCTTCCTGAACCATTGGTTTTTGACCCATAGCACTTACCATTACTATTTTTGCTTTTTTATCAAATTCTCTAATTTTTGAAGCAGCAGTTATCCCATCCATATCAGGCATAGTGATATCCATAGTAACTACATCTGGAATAAGCTCTTTATACTTACTAACAGCTTCTTCACCAGTAGAGGCTTCTCCTACTATCTCAAATTGATCAGTTGGTAATATTTCTTTTAGCATTTGTCTCATAAATAACGAATCATCTGCTACTAACACCCTTTTCATATTTTCACCTCAATTTATCTACCTTGTCTTCGATTTCTTTTATTATTTCACCACTTACAAACTCACTAATATCCCCTCTATTAAGGGCTATTTCTTTAACTAAACTTGCACTTAAATAAAGATTTTCTCTTGATGCAGATAGAAATATAGTTTCCATACTATTTTTTGCAAGAACATCATTAGTAAGAGCTAACTGAAGTTCATATTCATAATCTGAAACTGCTCTAAGTCCTCTTATTAATATTGTAGCATTATTTTCATGCATAAAATCAACTAATAATCCATCAAAACTTTTAATATCAAATTTTATGTCTTTTCCTATTGATTTTTTTATTAGTTCTTTTCTTTCTTCAAGATTAAACCAATATTTTTTGTTCCCATTATTGAGTACTGCTACTATTACTTTATCAAATATCTTTACAGATCTTTTTATAATGTCCAAATGACCCTTTGTTACTGGATCAAAACTTCCTGCATAAACTGCTATTTTTTCCATAAAACCACCTATATCTCTAATATTAACTCAAATTCTTTATTTTTTCTAGTCTCTTCTTTTAATATTTCCAATTTTTTTCCACTATTTTCCAAATAGCTTTCTAAAAAAACTTTATATGTGTCTATTATATAATAATACATCTCTTTACTTAAGTATAGTTTTATTTTATTTATATCTTTTTCTTTTGCTGATTTTTTTACTTCATCAAAAACTTCAGACAAAATTGTTCCACAGCTTTTTACCAAACCAGTACCATTACATTCAGGACATGTTTTCATAAAAAAGCTAGATAAAGGTTTCCCTACTCTTTTTCTAGTCATTTCAATCAAACCTAAATCAGTAAAATGAACAATATTATTTTTTATTCTATCTTTAGACAAACTCTCTTCAAGTTGATCAAGAACAGATTTTTTGTCTTCTTCTAGTTTCATATCTATAAAGTCAATTATAATTATTCCACTCAAATTTCTTAATCTCAGTTGCCTAGCTATTTCTTTAGCAGCTTCCAAGTTAGTTTCATATACTGTTTCTTCCAAATTATGTATACCTACATTTTTTCCTGTATTAACATCTATACTTATAAGAGCTTCTGTTTTTTCTATTACTAAATATCCACCACAGTCAAGCCAAACTACATTATCAAGAGCTTGATTAAGTTCCTTATTTATATTATAGTAATCAAAAATATCTTGTTTTTTATTATAAAGTTTAATTTTTGTATTTAATGAATTATCTGAAAAAGCTGAAACATAATCAATCAAATTCCAATAACTTTTTTCATCATTTACTATAAGTTCATCTACATCATTTGAAAATATATCCCTTACTATTCTTTTTATAAGGTTATTATCTTCATAAAGAATCTCACCTATTTTAGCTGAAGACATTTTACTTTCTATCTCTTGCCATTTTTTCACAAGGTACTCCATCTCTCTTTCAAAATGAAGTTCATCTTTCCCTTGAGCATCTGTTCTTATAATTACTCCAATTTGATCAGGTTTTATATCTCTAACCAAATTTTCAAGTCTTTCTCTTTCTGTTTCATCTTTTATCTTTTTAGATATACCTATATAATCATTGTTTGGCATCAAAACTAGGTATTTACCAGGAATAGTATAATGTGTTGTTACTCTAGCCCCTTTACTTCCTCTAGGCTCTTTTAATATCTGAACAACAACTTCATCTCCTACTTTTAATATATCTTCTATTGGTTTATCACTATTTTTTATGCCATCCAAAAATTTTTCTTCAAATTCACGTAAGTCATTTACATAAAGAAAAGAATTTTTTTCAAGACCGATATTTACAAAAGCTGATTCCATACCTGGCAGTATATTTTCAACTTTTCCTTTATAAATATTCCCATTTATTCTTGAATAATCATCTTTTTGTATAAAAAATTCTGTAAGTTTTCCTTCTTCTAAAAATCCTACTTTTACTTCTAATTCACTTACATTTATCACTATTTCCTTCATTTTACACCACACTTAGTATATTTTCTAATAGCTCTTTTCGAGAAAATTTCTTCTGATTTACTATTAGTATCCCTTTTTCAATATTTTCTTCTACTCTAACTTCCAAATCCTTACCAAAATAAATTCTATTTGATTTATTTATTCCTACAACTCTACTTATATCATATTTACTACAAAGAACCAATAGTTTATTACTATTTTTCAGTTCTTTTTCAAAGAATTTTTTAATTATGTAAGACTCTACTAATTCTCTAAAAGCTGGGTGGAATGGTCCATCGATAATAACACCTTCTGCCCTCAAGTCATCACTAGGCTGTAAACCAACTCTAATAATGCCAATGTTATTTAATTCTACTTTAGAGATTAATATACTAGAAAGTTCTATTGCTTCTTCTAGTGTTAATGGTTTAAATTCATTATTTTTATACATTTTTTCTAACTTTGTATCACTAACAACTAGTGTTGGATAAATCCGTACAAAATCTGGTTTTATTCTAATTACTTCCTTTATAGTTTCTATATCATTTTCAAAAGAAGAACCTGGAAGACCAGGCATTACTTGTATTCCCAAGTTGATATTATATTCTTTTATTAAACTACTTGCTCTTTCAACTTCTTCTTTTTTATATCCTCTTTCAGATAGTTTCAAAACGTCATCATCAAGTGACTGTACTCCTAATTCAATAGTAGTAACGCCGTATTCTTTAAGAACATCTAAAATTTCCCTATTTATATTGTCTGGTCTAGTAGATAGTCTTATACCTCTTATCAAACCTTTATCAATATAGTTTTTTACTTGAGCCAAAAATAATTTTTGTAATGGCAAAGAGATAGCTGTAAATGTTCCTCCAAAAAAAGCTACCTCTTTAACACTATCTTTAGGAAGAGTACCTAAGTACTCTTCTATTATTTCTTTTACTTCACTTGGTTGTATATCTGTTTCTCTTCCTGTAATCTTATTTTGATTACAAAATACACACATATTTGGACAACCATAATGAGTTATAAACACTGGTATATTATAATGTTTCATTTATTTTTATCCCCAATGTTTTACAAGCTTCTTTTGCACAAAGTTGCTCAGCAGCTTTTTTATTTTTTCCTGTACCTTGACCAAGTATAGTTTCGCTATCTATTACTACAGACATTTCAAAACTTTTTTTATGGTCAGGTCCAAACTCTTTCAAAACTTTATAAATAGGTATTTTTTTATATACTCTTTGTGAATACTCTTGTAATATTGTTTTGTAATCTATCAAGTCTTCATTTTCATCAATATGTTCAATTCTATACTTAAGGTACTTAAGCCCAAAATCTCTAACAGTAGTAATATCTGAATCTAAATAAATAGCTCCCAGCAAAGCTTCAAAAGCATCTCCTAATATAGATTCTCTCTCTCTGCCTCCTGTAAGTTCTTCACCTTTACTTAACATCAAATATTTTCCCAAACCAATTTCAGTTGAAATATCAGCAAGTACTGGTTCACTAACTATCATTGATTTTAATTTAGCCAATTCTCCTTCATTTGAATTTGAATAATTTCTATATAAAAATTCTGTAACTATAAGATCTAATACTGCATCACCTAATAATTCTAGTTTTTCATTATTTACATTTTTATAATCCCAATTTTCATTTCCAAATGATCTGTGGATTAATGACTTCTTAAGTAGTTCCTCATTTTGAAAATTATATCCAATTTTTTCTTGAAGTTCTTGAAGTTTCATATTCACAATCACACCTTTTTTATTAGTCCTCTATTTTTTTCATTGCAATAACTGCATTATGTCCACCAAACCCTAATGAATTTGATAATCCAATTTTAATTTCTCTTTTTTCAGGTTTGTTTGGTACATAATATAAATCACATTCTGGATCTTCGTTTCCATCTTGGTTTATTGTTGGCGGTAATACTCCTTCTTTAATTGCTTTTGCTAAGATTACTGCTTCAATTCCACCAGCTCCACCTAGAGCATGACCTGTAGCACCTTTTGTAGAACTTACTGCTAATTTATAAGCATGTTCTCCAAATACTGTTTTAATTGCGGCAGTTTCTAATCTATCGTTAGTTGGAGTAGAAGTTCCGTGTGCATTGATGTAATCAACATCTTCTAATGCAACATTTCCTTCTTCTAATGCCATTCTAATAGCTCTTACTGCTCCTTCTCCTCCTGGT
>CAZHXU010000054.1:0-16138 GCA_964536535.1 uncultured Fusobacteriaceae bacterium | reverse complement strand
ATATTGAATGTGGATTTTCATTATTTGAATTTATTTAATAAATTCATTAATTCTTTATATTCTTCGTCAGACAAGTTTTTATTTATTTTAATCACTGTTTTTTTCTTATCTCTTTTTATTTCAACTTTATCTTTTACAACTTTTGATTTTAGCTCTTTTATTAATTCTTCAAGTTCCGAAGCAGTTTTATCTTTGTACAAGTCTAAAATTTCATTTACTCTTTTTGTATCTCTTAATAATTTAATAATTCTGTTTAACAACTCTGCTTTTTTTATTCCTACTTCATCAAGTATTTCTTTTAATTCTACATCATACTTAAGAGCACCTTTTATTCTTTTTAATTGTCTAGTACTCATTCCATAATCTTCACTTAACTCTTCAAAAGTTTTCCCAAATTCTTTTGCATCTCTATTTATTTTATAAGCTAATTCGATTAATTTTAATTCTTCTCTATAGATATTTTCATGTAGAGATATTAATTCAAGTTCATACCTATCTGCATCTTCTGGAACAACAATACATTGACCTTCTACATTGTACCCATCGTAATTAGCAAAACCATTTTTTACTGCCAAACTTCTTCTATATCCACTAAGTATTCTAAATAATCCATTTTCTTTTTTTTGTAAATAGATAGGATTTATAAGTCCAGCATAATATATACTTTCTGTTAATTCTTCAATTCCTTCATTTGAATCTATATCTTCAATTTGTCTATTAATAAAAGTTTTATCATCAAAGTCGATATTATTAAGAACTTCTTCGGACATATTAATGATTTTTGCATCTTTAATATTCATAATATATTCTTGTTCTTTTTTTTCTGCTTTTCTATAATCAGGTAAATCATCAAAGGGATTATGTGATATTATTTCTTTTGCCATTATATTTCCTCTCTCTCTATAATCTCTTTAACCAGTTTCATATAATCTTTTGCTCCATTTGATTTGTTATCATGTTCAAAGATTGTAAGACCTCTTGCAGGTGCTTCAGCAAGTTTTACATTTTCTCTAATTTTTGTATTAAGAACTAAATTTCCAAAATGTTCTTTTATTTTTCCTTCTACCTCTTTATCAAGATTTCTTCTACTATCATACATAGTACAAAAAACTCCTTTTAATTCAAGATCATTATTAAGTAATCTTGTTTTAGCCATCTCTATAGTTTGAAGTAACTGAGCTACTCCTTCCATTGCATAATACTCTGTTTGGATAGGTACATAAACTCTATTAGACCAAGTAAGTGCATTTAAAGTCAGTTTTGTCAAGTTTGGACCACAATCTATTAAAACATAGTCATATCCTTCTAAATTTTGCATACGATTTTTAAGTAAAAACTCTTTTCCAGGCACATCCAAATATTCAAAACCTGCAAGTGATAAAGTAGCAGGTATCAAATCTATACCTTTAGTTTCAATTATACAATCTTTATAATCTGTTTCTCCCTTTAAAAGTTCGTAAACAGTTTTATTTTCATTTGTTCCGTATACCCCAAGACCTTTTGTTAAGTTACCTTGAGTATCTAAATCTATAGCTAATATTTTTTTATTTTCATTTGTAAGTCCTGCAGCTATATTAATAACTGAAGTTGTTTTAGCTACTCCACCTTTTTGATTAAAAAAAGCAAGTATTTTTGGTTTGTTTTTTTTCTCTCCTAAAAATTGCTCTAAAGCAGCATCTATAAGTTCCGACTCACTAATATCAGAATGCTCTTTCATTTTCTTTAACAATTCTTGTTTATCTGGATCTATAGTAATATTTTTTCTAAGTTTTTTCTTTTTAATTTCTTTTTTCATATACACTCCTTTTCATTACACAACTTTCACTAAAAATAATACTTTAATTACACACAAAAGTCAAGAGTCTTTACACATTTTTTTTATTTTTTTTTAAAAGAGTGTGTATATATTGTAATTTTTTTTATGAATAATTAAATTTTTTAAAGAAAAAAGCTGATTCTTAATCAGCTAATCTTTTTAACTATACTTTTATTACTTCTATTATACCTTTTCCATCTTCTTTATAATTAATATAAAGTTTTTTCCCGTTCACAGTACCACTAAACTCATTTAAAAGAGGTATAATTTTTATAATCTTTTGAATTTCTTCAATTTGATTTTTTTCTAAAATTTCAATTACATCAAATAAAAACATACTCATACTTTCATAATTTTCTTCTTTTTTAAATATTTCCTCATTAAGTTTCGGTTCTTTTATTTCCTCATATGATTTCGTTATTTCTATTTCTTCATTTAATTGCGGTATATTTTCAAGCTGACTGTTCATTACTTTTAGTACATAAACTTTATGTGCTTTGGCAAAAATATCTCTATTTAATTTATTATCTGCCTGATTTAATTCCTCTAGGAATAAACTATATGCTTTTTCTCTTATAGTTTCTTTTTCTATTTCTGTTTTTTCCTCATATACTTTCCATACTTTGTCACTTTCAATATTAAATAATTGTTTTTGTATATTTTCCTCATTTGATTCCGTTATTTTTTTTGCTACTTTTTTCTTTTTATCTTCTTTATTAACTATATATTCTTCTGCCCAATAGTTTTTCAAAGCTTCTTCAAAATATCTTTTATAAGATTTTTTACAATTTAAACTTGTATATTCTGCTGTTCCTAGAACATATTCAAACTCATGATTTTCAAGAGCATTTTCAATTATACTACTAAGAGACTTTAATTTTCTAGCTTGAGGAGGTAATACATCTAAAATAATCATAATTTTTTCTGCTTTTTCCTCATTAACTTTCGGTTTTATTTCCTCATTTAATTGCGTTTCTTTTAAATCTTTTTCTTCAACATATGCTATTCTAAAATCTTCTCGTTCTTTAAAGAAGTTTTCTTGTTGAATTCTATTATGCTCTTCATCAAAATAAAATTCAAATTCAGCTTGCTCCCATTTTTTGTTTTTTATAACTCTATAATCTTTTAAAAAGCCCATTTCTTTTAGTAAAATACAGCTCTCTTCCATACGCTTAACTGTTCTAGCAAGATTTTTCTTATCCCACTTTAATGGAATACGTCTTGCTATATAAAAAGCTGGTCTTTTTAAATAAAGTTTATTATTTCTCCATTTTGTTATCTGAGTATAAACTGATCTTGTTACTGCATCTTTTATCTTTAACAAATCTTCTGAATTAAATACTAAATAACCTTTCCTTACAATATTTTCATAAAAATAATCAGAAAAACTTATTTTATAAACTTCTTTTATTCTACCATCTTCAAATAATTCTTCTTCGCTGCCACTTGCATCTATTTTAGATACTATTCTAATATTCATTATATTAGTTTTTATCTCATCTTCTAAAGTTTTTTTATATTCATTTGAATATAATGAATTTTTAAATTTATAATTACTCTCATTCATTTTATTTAATGCTTCTTTTACTTTTTTATAATAAACAGAAGGAATTTTTTCAAATTCTTCTCCTAAATTTTTAATAATCTCTGTAGGAGTTGTATAGAAAGTTCTTCCATAACCATTATCTCTCATTATTTTCGTAAGAGATATGAAAACTCTCTCTTCAAACTCTCCTGGTATTGTTCTATTAACTAATGGTGTTACTTCTATATAAGCTGAACCATCTGTTTTAAAATGATATTTCATTATTTGGTTCTTTTTTAACCTTTTGTTTTTGGAGAATATAGGATATTCAACTATATTCATTTCCATACGAATCAAATCTTTATTTTTTTCCATTTCAACTAAAGAGTTATCTACATCAAGATACTCTTCTACAACTTCTACTGGACTTTCAAGTTCAATTACTTCATCAAATTCAATATCAATTAATTCCTTTTTCATTTATTCTCCTCATTGTATTCCCCCTTTTATAACGTATTTTAATGAGGAACACATTAAAATATACCTTAAAAGTAGGGTGAAAGTCAAGTTTATATCGATTATTTACCGAATTTTAATGAGGAAATTTTGTACTATCATTTAAATTATTATTATGATACAATAACTATGTAAAATTAACGTAATTTTATGAGGAAATTAGCATAAATTGACTATAGTGTATATTCATGAGGACGTTTATCGAAACTTTATGAGGAATATAGGGAAATTTTATGAGGAAATAAAACATATACTCAAGATTATATATAGGGAATTTTAATGAGGATTAAATACGGTATTTAGTGAGGAGATATAACGTAATTTTATGAGGACTAATGTGTCGATTTGACCTTATTTATCAGTATGTACAGACAAGGCTTAATATACTTAACATTTTAATATATAAATAACTACTACAACAATATAGTAGTTGTCTTTTTGAAAGGATATTATGAAAAAAATAATAATTACTGCATTTGAACCATTTGGTAAAGATAATATTAATCCAAGTGAAGAACTTTTAAAAAAAATTAAAAATAATTATGAAGAAAATAAAATATATAAAGTCTTATTACCAGTAACATTTAATGAATCTTTTACAATATTAAAAGAACATATTAATCTTATAAAACCAGATATAATTATTTCTTTAGGTCTTGCAGGAGGAAGAGATAATATTAGTATAGAAAGAGTAGCTATTAATGTAGATGATGCAAGAATTCCAGACAACAACAATAAACAGCCTATAGATGAAAAAATATCTAATACTGGAGAAAATGCTTATTTTTCTAATTTACCCATAAAAAAAATTGTAGATGAGATTAATAAGTTAAATATAAAAAGTACAGTTTCAAATACGGCAGGAACTTATGTGTGTAATCATATTATGTATAATGTACTTAATTATATAAAAGAACAAAATTTAGATGCGAAAAGTGGATTTATTCATATTCCTTATGCAGAAGAATTTTATAATGGAAATTTATTTAGTATGCCACTAGAAAAAATATTAACAGCAATAGAAAAAGCAATAGAAGTAGCTATAGTTTGTGAAAATGATATAAAATCAATAGGTGGAAAAATTCATTAAAAGGAGCATGTATGACTAAAAAACAAAAAGCAAAAATAAATAAAATAATAGGGTCAATTAATGAGGAAACTTCTTTTTCAGGTGAAAAAGTAGTTGATTTAATTGAAGAATTTGGATTTTTAGACTGTTTATTTCAAAGTGAAAAAATTGAAGTAGAAGAAGGAGAAAAAACATTATTTATAAGAGCTGATTTTGTATATTTGATAATTTTAAATGAAAAGGATGAATATGTGTTAACTATAGAATAAAACACGGTAATTACCGTGTTTTAAATTACAAAAAATCCATTCATAGTACCTTCAGAATTTGTACATATATTATCTTTATATATGTTTTTATTCTCTTCTACTTCTAACCACATTATATTACTTCCATTTTTATATAGGTATTTATATTCATAAGTACCACTGTTCAAGTTTTTTAAAGTAAATTCATAAGCATTTTTACTTTTTTTCTTCTTTAGATTATAGATTTTTTCCCATTGACCAAATGTTCCAGAAACACTTATTTCAATATCTTCTTCTAGTATAACTTCTTTAGATTCAACAACAAATTTGACATCATAAAGTCCCTTCTTATTTTTACTTATCTTTTTTATCATTTTATCACCCCTTCATATTAGTTTAAGTTAAGAAATAAAACAAATCAAGTTTTACTTTATTTATTCTCTACTTTATTGTAAAATTTTATAAGGAGGAATTATGATAAAAAAAATATTAATGCTTTTCATATTATTATTTATTATAAGTTGTAGTAATATTGAGATAGATAAGGAAGAAAATAAAGTAGAAGTAAAAAAAGTAACAGAATTAGGTTTTAAAGTTAATTATTTTTCAGAAGAAAAAGATTATCTTTATTTTAATGACACAATAACGAGGATAGAACCTGGGAAAAATGAACTTTATATAGTTCAAGAAGAAAATAGTTTAGATTTGAAGTTTAAGAGTCATGAAAAAAAATACGAAATAGAACGAGAATTTAATCAAATTGAATATACGGTAAGTCATGAGGAATATTTATTGTTATCTTTATTATCCTATGCACATTTTAACAAAACTCATATAGGAAAGAACTTATATGAAATTTTAAAAGAAGAGAAAGAAGAATTAATTTTAGATATTAGTATATTTTCTCTTATAAATCTTAAAGATAACTGGGATTTATTTTTAGATAGTTTTGAAGAGATATTTTCAAAATGGGAAATACTAGATATATCAGATAATAGTAATAAAATAAATCAAAGCGGAATATGGAATGATGGATTTTATTCTATTGCATTTGGAAGAGAAGGGGTAGAAGAAAAAAAAATAGTTATTGCTTATAGGGGAAGTGAATTCTTTCCTGTAAAAGAAGCTATTGATGATTTTATTAGAACAGATTTTTTTATAGGTTTAGGAAGTAAACCAAAACAATTTGAAGCTGGAAAAGAATTTTATAAAAAAATAATAGAAGAATATGGCTATAAAAACGTAAGTGTAACGGGTCATTCTCTTGGTGGTGGAATTGCCCAGTATGTTGGAGTAAGTAGCCAGAGTATAAGTGAAGATAGAGATTATATACCTCGTGTAGTTACTTTTAATGCCATTGGAATATTAGTAAAAGGAATGGTTGATGTTACGGATTTTATAAATTATGAATTTTTTATTGAAGCAGATAAAAATATACCTGAAAATCTAAAAAAACATAAGTTTAAAATAGCAAATGTATTTAGAACAGAATTACCTAAAGATATTAATTATTTTTTATTTAAACGAAGTAGAAAAATAAATAGTTTTTTATTTTGGCTAAACAAAAGAGGAATAGAAACAAAACTTAAAATTGCAATTATAGATAAAATAAGTGAAGAAGAGATAGAGTATTTAGTAGATGCATACTATTCAAAAGAATTTTTAGAAAGTAAATTGGACTTTGCTTTTGATTATTTAGAATATTTTCAAAAAAATACTGTATATAATGATAAAATTGTTAATTATATACATTCAAATGATTTTACAGGGAATTTTTTCCCACATGTAGGAAGTACATATATAGTTAATAAAAAATATGAAGAAAAAGAAAATAAGTTAAGTGTATCTTTTTCTAAAGATGTTCTAAATCAAAATCTTAAATTAATAATTTTTCATCAACCGGACATATTTTTTCCTTATTTAAACAAAGAAACTTATAAAAATTTTACTCAAAATAATGTTTCTTCAGGTCTAAATGAAGAATATGTAATTTATTTTATAAATAAAATTGCACAAAAAGACTTTGTTAGTCCATACATAAGGGACAACTTCAATAAAAACTTATGGGAAAAAGATATAGTTGATTATTACAAGTTAAAAAATGAACTAATTTTTTCTTTAGAAAAAGAAAAGAATCCTTATTTTACTGTTATAATTGATTACTTAAAAAGTCAAGAATTAGAAGATATAGCTACTTTGTGGAAATTATCACTTCTATATAAGTATAACCCTTTGTACAATATATTTAGTATATAAGTTGTATATATTTTACTTAATTTACTTTATTACTTTAATTGTGTATAATTTTGGTACTAATTTGGTATTAAAAATTTGGTAATAGAGGGGGAAAAAAATGGAAAAACAAAAAGTGATTATAGCTGAAAAAATTGATCAAGTGGGGATCGATTTATTAAAAGCTAATTTTGATGTAGAGGTAGCTATTGGAATTTCGAGAGAAGATTTATTAGCTAAAATTCATGATTTTGATGGTTTGTTAGTAAGAAGTGCTACTCTTGTTAATGGCGAACTTATGGAAAAAGCTACAAAACTAAAAGTAGTAGGAAGAGCTGGTAATGGTACGGATAATATAGATATACCAGAAGCAACGAAACGTGGAATAATCGTTGCAAATACACCAGATAGTAATACTGTCTCTGCCTGTGAAATAGCAATTGGTCTTATGTTAGATGGTGCTAGAGATATAAGTTATGCAGATAAACATCTTAAAGAAGGAAATTGGAATAGGAATAATTTTGAGGGTACAGAATTATTTAATAAAACACTTGGTATAATTGGACTTGGTAGAATAGGTTCGTTAGTTGCCACAAGACTAAAAGCTTTTGGTATGAATTTGATTGCTTATGATCCATACATATCTGATTCAAGATTTAAGAGGTTTGACTGTAAAAAAGTAGATAACTTAGATGATTTGGTAAGAGAAGCAGATATAATAACATTACACACTCCTAGAACGAAAGAAACAATAGATATTATTAATGATAGAGAAATCGAATTAATGAAAAAGGGAGTTAGAATAGTAAATGCAGCTAGAGGTGGTTTAGTAAATGAAGAAGCTGCTTATAGAGGATTAAAATCTGGAAAGATAGCTAGTTTTGGACTAGATGTACATAGTGAAGAACCAAGAACAGAATCACCACTATATGAGTTTGAAAATGTGACAGTTACACCTCATATAGGAGCTAATACTAGAGATGCCCAACAAAATGTTGGAAAAGTAATAGCAGAGCAAGTATTAGCAGGGTTAAAAGGAGAAATAGTTACTACAGCTCTTAACTTACCATCACTAAATAAAGAAGAGATGAATAAATTAAAACCATATATAGACCTAATGGAAAAACTTGGGAAAGTATATTATCAAGTGGAAAAAACAAGAGTTAAAATGGTAAAAATTTCTTATTGGGGAGAGATTTCTAAACAAGATACTGGTATGATTGGTTTATCATTTATAAAAGGTTTATTAACTCCAATACAAGATGGAAATGTAAATTATATAAATGCAAAACTTATTGCTGAAAAATCAGGTATAGGAATTGTTGAAAATTCATATGACGAGTATTATAATGATTATGCAAATCTAATAAAAGTAACTATTACTAATGAAAAAAATGAAGAATTTACACTTCAAGGAGCTTTAGCTTCTAACGGTGAGGGTAAATTAGTAGAAATAAATGGATATGAAGTAGATGTTAAACCAGCAGAACATATTTTATATGTAAATAATAATGATGTTCCTGGAGTTATTGGTGAAGTTGGAGCACTTGTAGGGGATGCAGGAATAAATGTTGCAACTATGCATGTTGGAAGAAAAGTTAGAGGAGATAAAGCTGTAATGTTGTTAAATATTGATAATGCAGTTTCAGATGATACTTTGGAAAAATTCTCAGCTAAAAAAAATATATTATCAGCAAAAAGTATATCTTTATAAAATGAAAGTTTTATGTACTTTTAAATAATCACTTTTAAAAAAGTTAAAGAGTTTTTACCAAGGAGTACAAAGAATTTTAGATGAAGACATAATAGGACTATGAACGTATAATTTTAAAGGAATAGTTAGATTAATTTTAAAAAAAATGCATATTTATAAAAAAATTAAATTTAGTATTTCTTATGAATCTTGGTTAATTTTGTATCAAAACAGAAATGACAAAGAATAAGGAAAAAATAATAATTCATAAAAAAAGGACTGATTTTTTATAAAATTAGTCCTTTGTCTTTAATTTAAAATTACTAAAATCAGTCTTTTTAAATTAAATTCTGTAAATTACAAAATAAATTATTCAAGAATAATTTTTACTTTATAATACCCTTTTCCATTCTCAAATTTTCCTCTAATTAGCCATTCTCCTTTAGCAGGATGATTTATAACTCTTGAAAATTTGAACCTATCTTGTATAACTTCGTTAATTAAAAGATTATTTTGACTATCAACTAGTACAATAGAAACTTGACCTTCTTTTATATTCCCTGAAAGAATAATACGCATTCTGTATGTTTTATCAGTTACTTCAAAAGTTTTACTAGTAATATTTGAAGAAAGAAATATCTGTTTATCTGATATAGATCCTCTTGTACAAGATAAAGTAAATAAAAGTATAAAAATAACTAAAATCTTTTTTTTCATATACTCACCTTACAATTCAAAATAGCTATGTTTGTTATCAGGGTCATAGTCTAAAACTTCTTCAGCAATAGATAAAATTTCATCAATATTAAATTTTTCATTTTCAATTAAAAACTCTTTAACTACTATTTTAGCAGAAAGTAATTTATCTGATTCTTGAAAAGTATCATCTGCATCTATTGTATTTTTAATTTTTCTACCAATTTTGACTGTTTCATTAATGGAAACACCTTTAAATAAAATAATATATGAGTTTTTATTGTATGAAAAAATTATATCTGTAGATCTAATAATACTTCTTATAAGTTCAATAACTTTTATAATCACTTGGCTTCCTTTATTACTTCCATATGTATCAGTTAATTCGTAAAAATTATTTATAGTTAAAAATAAAATGGACATTTTTTCTATATTTAAATAATTAATATCGTATTTGAGAAATTTCTCAAAATCATCAAAATTATATATTCTTATGGAAGTAGAGAGAGTAGAAGAAATTTCATTAAATCTAAAATCACCAATTTCAAATTGACTTAATATTTTAATATCTCTCTCAATTAATTCTAATTTATCAATAATTTTATTTGTACTTTTTATAATAATGTCATTATAAGTAGAGAAATAATTAAAATCTTTTAGATAAAAACTCCCTTCTTGGTCTTCGTAACCTAAATACTCTGCTTTTAAACAATAAATTTTGAATAAGGATCTAAACAACTTATATTCTATTGTTTTATCTAAAAGTTTTTTAAACAAAATTAGAAAATATTCTTTATTATTAGTTTCTTTAAAAAAAACTAGTAAATCTATTAATAAAGGAATATTAAAAGTATTAAAATTTATTCCATCTAAAAAAACATATATTTCTTTGCTAAGTTTTTCTAAAGAAGTAAAGTCATTTTGTTTCAAATATGTATAACCTAAATAAATTTTTGCTATTAAATAGTCATAATTTATTATGTTAGTATTAGAAAAAATTTCCAATACCTCTTGAGCTTCTTTAAGATAATCATTTTTGTAGAGTAATATACCTTTATAAATATCAAGTTCATTTATATTAAAGGTATTTTGAGCGAGGTTTAAGAAATTTTTTGCTTTAGAAGTATTTTCTAAGTATAAATTGTAAATAATTAATTTTTTCGAAATCAAAAATGTATCTTTAATATTACAAGTACTTTTAGAAAATTTTAAAGATCTTTCTAGATATAACATTCCATTAATGCTATCTTCTAAACCAAATTGGTATATAGTACTTAAAAGATAAAAGATATAATAAATATTGTTATACAGTTTATACTTAATTAATGTTTGAATTAATGTGTGTAAAGTGTTCAAACTTTCATTAATATTATTTGTTTCAATAAAATTTTTATGTAGTAAATCTAAATTTTCTCTTAATTCAAAATCTTTCATAAGAACATCACCTCACTAACTACATTTTCAAGAAAATATCAATTTTCCTTTTGACAAATTTTTATTTTTAAGATTATTTAAAAAACGTTAATAAAATTATAGAAATCAATTTAAAATGATACGGTATCTATTTTTTTTTAAAATTAGACGATAAATATCTTTATTTTTTTCAATTTTAACTTAATTTTTACAGAAATTAAATATTTTATTTTTCAAATTTAGCCTATAGGCATTGAAAAACATGGATTTTATTAAAATAACCCAAATAATTATCTTTTCCGAAAAAAAACTTATTGACACATTTTCAAACATAAAGTAGACTTTGAGTACAGAACGAGCAAGAGTGGTTCTTGAGAAACTAAAATGTTTATCATTAATTACTCAATAATAATTTAAAATTTTTAGGAGGAATAGCGGTTATGAAAAAATTTATGGCAGCTGTTGAAAAGTATTTAGTTCCTATCGCAGCAAAAATAGGTGCAAACAGATACTTATCAGCATTAAGAGACGGATTCGTTGCAACAATTGCAGTTATGATGGCAGGTTCATTTGTAGTATTAGTAAACAATTTACCACCACAATTATTTGGAGGTTGGGATTACAAAGCAGCATTAGATTCAGCTACAGGTGGAATCTACGGTGCATTCATTGGTCAAGTATGGTGGGGAACAATGGCGATGACAACATTATTTGTTGTTATATCAATATCATTTGCTTTAGCTAAAAGTTATGGTGAAGATGATATAGCAGCTCCAATTATTGCTTTATGTTCATACTTAAGTATGGCTCCACAAACTGTTGGTGGAAACTGGGGAGGAATTCCTTGGTCAGTAACTAACAATGGTGCAATGATGGCAGGTATCATAGTAGCATTTGTTTCAACTGAAATGTTCATTAGATTAAGAAAATCAGACAAATTAAGAATAACTATGCCAGATGGTGTTCCACCTGCAGTAGGTAGAGCATTTGAAAAATTATTACCAGGATTAATAACTTTATTAGTAATGGGATTAATTGGTGGATTAACATTAAGATTACCAGGTGGAAACTTGTCAGCATTTATAACAGCTACAATAGCTAAACCTTTACAAGGTGCTGCAGATACTTTAGGTGGAGCTTTAATAATTCCATTCCTAAATCAATTCTTATGGTTCTTTGGATTGCATGGTTCAAACATCTTAACTGGTTTCTTAGCTCCATTATTAGGTCCATTATTAGAGCAAAACCAAGCTATATTAAATGGAGTAGCTGAAGGAGAAATGGCTGTATTAGCAGGTCAATTCTTAGATGCATTCGTTTATATGGGTGGTTCAGGTTCAACATTAGGATTTGTTATAGCTATATTATTAACTTCTAAGTCAACTCATCATAGAGAAGTTGCTAAATTAGGAGCAGCACCAGCAGCATTTAATATCAATGAGCCTATCATATTCGGTATGCCATTAGTATTAAATCCAATATTCGCAATACCATTTATATTTGCACCAGTTATTTTATCAGGTGTAGCATATACAGCAATTAAAATAGGATTAGTATCTCCAGTAATCGCTTCAATCCCTTGGACAGCACCAGCTGGATTAGGTGGATTCTTAGCAACAGCTTCATTCTCAGGATTATTCCTATCATTATTTAACTTAGCACTATCAATTGTTATTTACTTACCATTTGTAGTGATTGCAAGTAACATTGAAGCTAAAGAAGCAGCAGCAGAAAAAGCAGCAGAAGCTGAAGCATCTAGTATTTAATAAATAATAAATTAAAAATAAATAGCTGTTGACTATAGTCAGCAGCTTTTTTTTTAGAAAAAAATTCGGTGGGATGTTAGATGAAAAGAGAAGGAGTATTAAAACTTTTAGAACACTTAGAAAAACCTGCTTGTATAATGGATCAATTAGGTTATATAAAAGAGGTTAATAATGCCTATATGGAATTATATCAATATACTAAAGAAGAGTTGGTTGGGAAGCACTTTCTTTTATTAGTGCCAACAAATGTTGATTTTCAGATTCCTCTTTTAGGTGATGAAGATGTATTTAAACATCCAAAAAAATATAAAGTCCAAAGGAAAGATGGTAGTCAGTTTTATATACAAAGTATAACTTATGATTATTATTTTGAAGGGGAGCGTTTTAGACTTTGTGTTGATGAATATTTAAACGAAATTAAAAATAAATTTGCTTTAGCCCTTAATGGAAAAAGTCTTTATTTAGAAAAAAATGAATTTAAAATTTTTATTGATTCTTATTTTCAAAGAGAGAAAAAAGAGTTTACTTTTTTAAATTTGAAATTTTATTTTGATGTAACAAATGAAGTAGCTGATAAACATATAAGGCGCGATGTGAAAGTATTTTTAAAAGACGCCTTTAAGGATGAGTCTATTATAATTTGTCCTTTTGATTCATATAATTATTTAGTATTTGTAGATAAATTATATGATAAAAAAAGCTTAAAAAATAAAATTGAAAATGAATTTTTTTATAAATTTATGAGTGAAAAGCACATTTTTAATAATATGTTTAAATTAGGCGTTTTATTATCTACAGAAGAAGATTTGTTTTCTTTTGAGAGTATTTATAAAAAAAGTGACGTAGCAAGATTTTTAGCAAAAGCTAATAGTTATGCTGTTTTTAGTAAAAATAAAGTTGAAGAAGATAAAGATAAATCTAATTTATCTATTGAATTATTGAAAAAAGATTCTATTGAGGAATTTATTTATCATTATCAGCCACTTTTTAATAAAGAAAACAAATTAATTGGAAGTGAGTGTTTAGTTAGGTGGAATAGTCAAAGAAGAGGACTTGTTTCGCCAGGTTTATTTATACCAATTTTAGAAGAAAATGGAAAAATTATTGAAGTTGAAAAAAAATTGATAAAAAATCTTTTAAAACTGAATACTTTAGTTAAAAAAAATCTACCAATATTTACTATAAATTTATCTTGTTTGCACTTTAGAAATATGGAATTTTATCGTTTTATTGAAGATTTAGTAAATGTTGAAGGATTAAAGGTATCAAATATTATATTTGAAATAACCGAAACAGTTCTTATGCAAAACTTAGACTATACAAGTAAAATTTTACTTAAGTTAAAAAAATTAGGAATTAGAATTGCAATTGATGATTTTGGAGTAGGGTATTCTTCACTTATTTATTTGAAGGAATTACCAGTTGATATTTTAAAAATTGACAAAAGTTTTGTTACTAATATACAAAAAAATCCTAAAAATAAAGCAATAGTGAGGTATATAGTAAGTATGGCTAAAACTATAGGGCTTGAAGTTATTAGTGAAGGGGTAGAACTGGAAGAAGAGCTTGAAGAGCTTAAGAATTTGAATATAGATATATATCAAGGGTTCTATTTTTCAAAAGGAATTAGTAAGAGCGAATACTTTTCGAAATATATAAAAAACTTTATTAACTAAGAAAGGAGAGAAATCTCCTTTTTTTATTTAAAAATGTTGACTTTTTGTTCTAATTGTATTATATTTGTATTAGTAAAACGTTTTACTAAGGAGAAAAAATGAAAAGAGTAACAATAAAAGATGTTGCCAAATATGCAGAAGTATCTGTATCAACAGTATCTAATGTAATTAATGGTATTAATAAGTGCTCTTTTGAAAAAAGAGAAAAAGTACTTGAAGCCATGAATATACTTAATTATAAACAAAATTTGGCTGCAAAAGCACTTGTAACTAATAAATCAAACTTGATAGGTGTAATATATGATGAAATAGAAAGAAATGATTTTGTTGATATTATTGAAGGAATTGAATTTGCTTTGAAGGAACATGAAAATTATGACTATATAATTAAAAGAAATAATGATATTAATTTTTTGAAGGAATGGATAAATAAAAGAAATTTTGATGGTTTGATATTAATTGGTTCGTATAAAAAAGAAATTGTCGAACTACTTAAAAATATAGGAAAAAAAATAGTTATGATAGATAACTATAATGAAGAAGTTGATGGAGTATCTTATGTTAATTCAAATGATACTTTGGGAGCTTATATGGGAACTGAAGAAATCATTAAAAAAGGAGAAAAAAATCCAATTTTAATTAGTAGAAAAATTTGCGAAGATGAATTTTCAAACAGACTTTTTTTGGGGTACATAAGTGCTCTTGAAGACTATGGAATACAATATAATGAAGATATGCATATAGAAATTGAGAGAGATCTGTTTTTGGAAGGACAAATTATAGCTAACAAAATTAATAATAGTGCCCTTGTTAGTAATGATGAAATTTGTGCTGGTATATATAGAGGGCTAAGTAATTTAGAAATAGAAAAAAATTTTGAAATGATAACATTTTCAAATTTATATAATAGAAACTTTATTAAAGAAAAGATAACTATACTCGATAAATTATCCTATAAAAAAGGAAGAGAAGGAGTAGAAGTTCTTTTAAAAATGATTAATGGAGTTTACAAATGTAAAGAAAAAAATTTTGATATTGAGTTGTTAAAATAAAAGGAGGAAATGAAAAATGGCTGAAGTTGTATTAAAAGGTGTGGAAAAAACTTATCCAAATGGATTTAAAGCTGTACACGGTGTAGATTTGGATATTAAAGATGGGGAATTTATGGTTTTTGTAGGACCATCTGGTTGTGCAAAATCAACAACTCTTAGAATGATTGCAGGTTTAGAAGAGATTACAGGTGGAGAAATTCATATTGGAGATAAAATGGTTAATGATTTAGCTCCTAAAGATAGAGGAATTGCAATGGTTTTCCAAAATTATGCATTATATCCTCATATGACTGTATTTGAAAATATGGCTTTTGGTTTAAAACTTGCTAAAATGCCAAAAGAACAGATAAAAGAAAGAGTAGAAGAAGCAGCAGAAATGCTTGAATTAACTGATTTATTAGACAGAAAACCAAAAGAAATGTCTGGTGGACAAAGA
>CAZHXU010000053.1:0-16358 GCA_964536535.1 uncultured Fusobacteriaceae bacterium | reverse complement strand
AAAAAGGGCAAAAGCCCTTTTATTTTTTTGGATTTAATATAAATACTCCTTCATAATCTCCATATATAGAGTTAATAAAACTAGTTATATCTTCTCTATTAACAAGGAAGTTGAACTGACCAGGTAGAAGTTTTAATTCTTCACCATAAACAAGTCTTTCAAACAAATTTTTATGAAAATCTCCTGTTAATATTTCATATTCAAATTGTTGAAGGTAAATATTTTTAATATACTCTAAAGTTTCATTTGTTATATTTCCTTTTGCAACATTATCAATTACTTTTTTAGTAGCTTCTACCATCTCTTCCTTCCTATCTGGAGATGATGTAAATGAAACTACTATGTTTCCGCCATTAGGATAGTATTTATCTACTTCTGTAGATACACTAAGACTGTATACTCCTCCTAATTCTTCCCTAAGGACTTTTAAAAGCTCTCTTTCAAGGATAATATTAGTAATTACTTGATAATAACTATAATTAGGAGGTAAAACTCCTTCTTTACCGAGTCTAACTATTATTGTTGATTCTTCACCAGTTCCCAAATTATGTTCTAAATAATCTTTCCCACTTTTTTCATATGTTTCACCTTTTACAATATCTTCTTTGTCTTTTTGTGGCAGAGAAGCTAAGTATTTTTCAGACAACATTTTTACATAGGAATAGTCAAAATCACCAATGAAGTAGAAGTCAAAATCACCTTGATATCTATCTCTAAAGATTTCTAAAACTTCTTCTTTTTCCAAGTTTTCTATTTCTTCTATATCAAGTTTTCCTTCTCTTTTACTATTATTTGTAACTATTTTTTTATATTCATCCCAAAATATTTTTTCTTCAAGATTATTTTCAATTTTTCTTTGATTTATAGCATGATTTTTTGTTATTTCAAAAATATTATCGTCTATTTTTCCTTCCATAATAAATCCATATACATTTCTAAGCATCTCTTCCAAGTTGTTATTATCACTTGTACCTTCTATACTTTCTGTGTATTTATCCATTCCAAAAGTAATACCGAAATTTTTATCTCCAATATAACTATTATAATCTTTTATACTTCCAGGACCACTTTGGTATATACTTGAAAAATACTCTACTATTTTTTCTTCTTTTTCATCTAAATAGTTTTTTCCACCTCTACTCAAAGCTCCAAATTTTATTTGATCCTTTAAATAATCAGTGGGATATAGATAAACATTACTTCCATTTGATAAAGTTAATTTTGCATAAGCATAATTTTCATCTATTTCTTCATTTATTATTTTTCCACCTTCGATTTCATTACTTATTACATCTCCATCTGTAACTATGAGATTAAATTGACCTAAATCTGTATTTAATCCTTCATTAATTACTTCTTTTAACTTATCTATATTAATATCTTCATAAGATAAATATAGATATTTTTGATTCTCTCCTAAAAGAACTTTTCCAACAAAATTATTAAGTTCTTCAAGAGTAATTTCTTCTACTCCTGCCAAAGCTCTACTATAAAAATCTTCATATGTAATGTAGTCTTTTGAAAAATCATAGTTTAATAATTTTTCCATTATTTCAGTACTATTACTATTATCAAGATTATTTAAAGATGTTTGTATACTAGCAATTACTTCTAATCTGCTTTTTTCAAACTCTTCTTGACTAAATCCATTTTGTAATTGCTTCAAATTAGCCATCGAATCTTTTATACTTTTTGCACTATCTTCTTTATCCAAAGTAAAATTAACTTCTAATATCTTATAATCATCATTTAAACTTTCACTATTAATATTTATTCCTTCAACTAATATCTCGTTATTATAAAGTTTTTGGCTAAACCTTCTATTAAATCCTTTGTTAAACATAGATGTTAATAAAAATTCTTTTACTTTATCATACTCAAGTTTTTCATATGTATTTATATAACTAAGACTTTTATTCTGTAATTGCCCATTTATAAATGTATCAACTAATACGTCTTTTTTAACTTCTACTTTTTCCCAGTTGTTATCGTATTTAATGTCTTTTGATTTCTTCATTCCAAAGTATTTTTGTATATCTTCTTCTACTTTATTGACATCATCAAAATCTCCAACTATATATAATTCCATATTATTTGGACTATACCATTTTTCATAAAATCCTTTAACAATCTCTGAATCAAAATTTCTAATAGATTCAACTGTACCTATTGCTAATCTCTCATTATATCTTGTATTATCATAAAGTGTTTCTCTGTAAAAATCTCCAATTTGTGAATTTAAATTAGTTCTTTGTCTCCACTCTTCTATAACTACACCTTTTTCTTGTTCTACTTCTTTTTCACTAATTGTCATATAAAATGCCCATTGAGACAAAACATCCATAAAAATTTCATAATCTTTTTTATTCCCCTGCAATTTATAAAGAGTTTCAGTAAAGTTAGTGTGAGCATTTAATCCATGACCAAATCCTATTCCTCTTTCTTCAAAAACAGTTAATAAATCATTACCTTCATATTTTTTAGTTCCATTAAATGCCATATGTTCTAAAAAGTGAGCCACACCTCTCTCTTTTTCTTCTTCAGCAAGTGAACCTACATTTACACGTAATCTCATTATCAGATAATCTTTTGGCATATCTTCTTTTACCAAATAATATTTCAGACCATTTTCTAATTTACCACTAACAAGTTCTTCTCCAAAAATACTAGTAGCTAATATCACACACAATATTAATAATTTTTTCATCATTCCTCCTTTTTATATGAATAATATTTTAAAATAAATTATATAATTTGTCAATATTTACTAAGTCAATTTACACAAATTATCATCATTTCTACACAAATTCAAAATTTAAATATCAAATTATAATTCGCTTATTAATTTTATTTCCTTTATATGCAATATTTATAAATTAAAGTTTTTAGCTAAGATTAAATATTTTCTATTGATAAAAAAATCAAAAAAAAAGACTAATTTTACCAATTAGTCCTTTGAATTTATAATCTTATTTCAAACCATAAAATTTTCTCTATTTAATTTCATTTATAAATCTATCAAATGCCCTTCTACCCTCTTCTTCCTTTTTGAATACAGCTGAACACTCTAAAACTTTTGCAAAAACTTCACCTATTTCTCTCTCTAAAATTTCTCTTATATTCTCTTTATGAAACTTATCTTTTATACTTTCTATCCACAGATAATGTTTAGATAAATTTTCATCTTCTTTTATCCTAGTAATTTCATTATTTTTTATATGTTTTTCAAGGTCTAACAACTCTTTTTTTAACCTTCCAGGCAAAACAGCTAAGCCCATTACTTCAATAAGACCTATATTTTCCTTTTTTATATGATGATATTCTTCATGGGGATGATAGATTCCCATTGGATGTTTTTCACTTCTTCTATTGTTACGAAGTACCAAATCTATCTCAAACAAATCTCCCCTTTTTCTCACTATAGGAGTTATTGTATTATGTCTAGTTTCACCTGTATGTGAATATATCTCAACTTTTTCATCTGTATAACTCTTCCATTTTTCCAAAACTTCAGCAGCTTTATCTAACAAGTCATTTTTACTCTGACTATAAAGTCTTATTACAGACATATACCAGTCTACTATTCCACCAAATACACCCTTTCCAAAATCAATCTCTTCTCTTACACTTGCTTTTGCCATGGGAAACTCATGTTTCCCTCCTTGAAAGTGGTCATGACTTAATATACTTCCCCCTACTATTGGTAGATCTGCATTACTTCCTACAAAATAATGGGGGAAAATCTCTACAAAATCAAGTAATCTTCCAAAGGATTCTTTTGATATCTTCATCTCTTTATGTTCACTACTAAAAACTATTGCATGTTCATTATAATATGAATATGGTGAATACTGGAGATACCATTTTTCCTTCCCTAATTCAACAGGTATTATTCTATGATTTTTCCTACCAGGATGATCTATCCTTCCCCTATAACCTGCATTTTCTTTACACAACAGACATTTAGGATAACTACTTTTTACCATATCTTTTGCTTTTTCTATCTCTTTTGGGTCTTTTTCTGGTTTACTCAAATTAATAGTTATTTCTATATCTCCATGAGGTCTAGTACACAACCAAGCTTCATTCTTTTCTATTCTACTAGTCCTAATATAATTAGACTCTTTATTTAGCCTATAATACATATCTGTACTTTTTTCAGGGCTTAATTTATATAATTCATAAAATCTTCTTATTAATTCACTTTGTTTTGGCATCATAGTAGCCATTAATTTGCTGTCTAATACGTCTTTCAAACTAGTCATATCTTCTACTCTATTGTTTTCTACTGCCCATATTAATATATTTTCCAGTATTTCAATAGGATATTCATGATTTTCATTTACTTCTCTATTATTATCTATATATTCATCCAAGTTTAATATATCAAGTATATCATTAAGAACTATATCTATATCTTCTACTTCTATCAAGTCCCTTTTTATACCGTAATTTATTAACCTTTTTATCTCAAAGTTAATATCTATCATAATTCCTCCATTATTTACCATAACCATTTGGATTATTTTTATGCCATTTCCATGCTGTAGCTATTATATCTTCTATATTTGTATATTTAATCTTCCACCCAAGTTCTTTTTGGGCTTTTTCACTACTTGCGATTAATACTGCTGGATCTCCTGCCCTTCTACCTGCCACTTCTACTTTTATACTCCTATTTGATACTTTTTTACTAGCTTCTATTATCTCCCTAACACTAAATCCATTTCCATTACCAAGATTATATATATCGCTATCTCCTCCATCTATAATCTTATTAAGGGCTAATATATGTGCATTAGCAAGATCTGTTACATGAATATAATCTCTTATACATGTACCATCATGTGTATCATAGTCATCTCCATAGATAAATATCTTTTCCCTAACTCCACTTGCTACTTGCAAGATTATAGGTATAAGGTGTGTTTCTGGACTATGGTCTTCACCAATAAGACCGCTTTCATGAGCTCCAGCAACATTAAAGTATCTTAGTATAGTATAATTAAGTCCATAAGCTTCATGAGCCCATTTTATAAGTTTTTCAACAGCTAATTTTGTTTCTCCATAGGGGTTTTTAGGTTCAGTTTTATCCCATTCTAATATAGGCACCCTTTCTGGTTCACCATAAGTTGCTGCTGTAGAACTAAAAACTATATTTTTTATATTATGTTCCTTCATCTTTTTTAATAGATTAAGGGTACTACCTAAGTTGTTTTCATAATACATATATGGTTCTTGACAACTTTCACCAACTAAAGAATATGCTGCAAAATGTATTACACCTTCTATCTCTTCTTCTTCAAATATTCTATCTAACAAATTATTGTCATTAAGGTCACCTTCATAAAATTTTGCCCCGTTCCATATGGCTTTTTTATGACCCTTTACCAAACTATCCAAAACAACTACTTCATATTTATTCTCCAGTAGTTCTACTACTGTATGACTTCCTATATATCCTGCTCCTCCACATACTAATATAGCCACAATATACCTCCTATAATCTTCTTGTTCCCTCTCCTATGTTGCCCAAATAAAAATCTGGATCTAAACCAGTTTTTTCCTTATATTCTCTACTTACATTCTCTATAAATTTATCTACACTTTCTTTTTTTACCAAACTAACTGTACATCCACCAAAACCAGCACCAGTCATTCTAGAACCAATTACTCCCTCTTGTTCCCAAGCTATGCTAACCATAGTATCCAGTTCAAATCCAGTTACTTCATAATCATCTCTAAGGGAAATATGTGATTCATTCATCAGTTTCCCAAACTTATCTATATTATTATTCTCAAGAGCTTCTACTCCTTCAATAGTTCTCCTATTTTCATATACTGCATGTTTAGCCCTTTTTATATTTATTTCATTTTTTATATATTTTTTATTTTGTTCAAACTCTTCTATACTAAGCTCTCCTAAAGAGTTTATCTCAAGTTTTTCTTGCAGATTCCCAAGGGCTTCTTCACACTGTGCCCTTCTTTCATTATACTTACTATCTGCTAATCCCCTTCTTTTATTCGTATTTCCAATTACTATTACTGCATCTTCCAATTTTAATGGGGCATATTTATAAACTAAACTATTACAATCAAGTAGGATAGCATGGTTTCTTTTTCCCATACCTATAGCAAATTGATCCATAATACCACAATTTACTCCTACAAATTCATTTTCAGCTTTCTGACTGTATTTAACAAGGTCTATCATATCTATACCAAATTCAAAATAATCATTAAGTATAAGCCCTACTAAAACTTCTATAGAAGCTGATGAAGATAAACCTGCTCCGTTAGGTATATTCCCCCAGAATAAGATATCTAAACCTTCTTCTACCCTATACCCTTCCTTAGTTAATACAGATAATACTCCTTTCGGATAGTTTGCCCAGTTGTCTTTTTCATCATAAACTAATGAATGAAGGGGAAATTCGATAATTCCTTTTTGTCTAAAATTAAGAGAAATTACTCTCATCTTTTTTTCAGTATTTTTCCTAACTAATGCATAAGTTCCAAAATCAAGTGCACAAGGAAATACATTTCCTCCGTTATAATCTGTATGTTCTCCAATAAGGTTTACTCTACCTGGAGAAAAATATTTTCTTTCATTTTCTTTCCCAAATATCTCCAAAAATTCTTTCTCTAAGTTATTTATTATATCCTTCATCTATATCTCCTCTATAATCATGTTAAAATCCCAAGTAAATTTGTCTTTAGCTCCAACTATACTGCTTTTACCTATCTTATGTGCCACATACAAATCATCATATATTCCACTACAAGGTTCAAGAGCTAGATTATAATCTCCCCTATAACCTCCTTGAGTTTTCCATACTCCAAGATATGGTATCTTTTCTGTGTCATAAACATAACTTATTTTTTCATCTATATCTTTATGAACAAAACTAATTTTGTCCCTATTTTTTACTTTTGATAAAAAATAAAACTTCTCACAATTTTTAGCTTCTACCCCTTCAACTTCCGATAGATTAATATAGTTATTAGTTTTTTCACTTTTGGTCATGGGATAATTATGTATACTTCCCCATTGTCCCAAATGTACACTTGATTTTTCAACACTTATAACCTTATCAAGATATTTTGGTAGTTCTATTACTGAATCAGTTGAACAATTTAGTAGTGCATGTGGTGTCCATATAAAATGAAACTCTTCTTCACTAGTATTTTCTACTTGGTATTCAATTTTTACACTATTATTTTCTACTCTAACTTTTTTACTAAAGATAAAAGGTAGATTATCTCCTACTATTTCCATATACAAATAATCTATTCTTTCTTCTACTCTCCATGACCTGTCCCACAAATCCCCGTGATCACCAATTATTACTCCTTTGTAGGTACCAACAGGATATGGACAAGTATCTATACTTGGAAAAACTTCATCAAAGCCACTAGAATCATATTCACTAAAGTTACTTCCTCTAGTGGGAATTTTTAGCTTTTCTTGTTCACTTTGAAATAAATACTCTTTATTAGTTTTTTTAGAGATTAATGAAGCAAGTTTTCCTCCATAACTTGGTAAAAATTCTGCTTTTATCTCATCTGTTTCCCATACTATACTAGTTATACCTTTGTAACTTCCTTTATGTGTCATCTCTCCCCCTAAATATATCTAATTTAGTTAATGAACTTCTTGGTACCTAGAATTTGAATAAGTTTTCCATTACTAAACTTATAGCTCCCATATTTGCTCCTTCATGCCCAAAAGAATTTGCAAGTATTTCTAATTCTTCTCCCATGTTTCCAAAAGTTCTTTTTTTAAGTTCTTTTTTTATTAATTTATATATTTTTTCTCCTCCAAAATTAATATCTCCAACTAAAATTATTTTTTGTGGATCAAGTATATTAATAAGAGGAACTAAACCTTTTGCAAGTGTTTTACTTATATCTTCTACTATCTTTCTTCCTTCTCTAATGTCATTTGAATATCTTTCATAAATCTCTCTAGCTTTTATTTTTTCTCCAAACTCTTCTTCAAAAGTAAGTTCTATTTGTTCATTAGTAACAAGAGTTTCTAAGCAGCCTTTTTTTCCACAACTACATCTAAGTTCATTTCCTTCTATAGGTATATGACCAAATTCTCCTGCTCCATTAAATGAACCTCTGTATATTTTCCCATTTAGATAAAGGGCACTTCCTACTCCATTTTCTATATTTATAATAATAAAGTTTTCTGTTCCTTTCCCTATGCCATAGTTATTTTCTCCTATAGCCATTGCTCTAACGTCATTTTCTACATAAGTTCTAAGAGAAAATTCTTCTTTTACAAATTCTTTAAGGTCTACATTGGACCAGTTGTAATGAGGAGAATAGATAGATATTCCTTTATTTGCATCGACTATTCCATTTGCTGCTATTCCTACACCTAATACTTCTTTGTCTGTTTGATTTAGGGCATTTGACAACAAAGTTTTTATAAGGCTAAGTACTTTGCTTTTGGTACGTATCCAAATATCTTTTTTTTCTTCATATATTTTGTTTAAATGAAGATCATACAAGATTACTTCTATATAATCTGGTGCTAAATAAAGACTTATTAAATTCCCCGCTTCTTTATTAAGCTCTAATATTCTAGGTGGTCTTCCCCCACTACTCTCACCAAGACCTATTTCGCAAACTAAACCATTATCCATAAGCTTTTTTGTTATTTTAGTAATACTTGCTGGTGTCAAGTTTATCTCTTTTGCTAAATCTGCTCTTGATATTCCCCCTGTGTTTTTTATAAGTTCTAATATTTCTAGTACATTTTTGTTACTAAGTAACTTTTTATTTGTTTTATACATCACTAACCACCTCTATTTGTTAAAAGTATACATACTTTTTTATTTTATTTTTCAAAGTTTTCATTCCATTATTTAGACTTTATTAACTTTTGAAATAAAGTCCTTTTATGTCTTTATTATATAAGGTTTTTACAAAAAAATCTTTATTAATGAAGAAAAAGTTTTTTTCCTAAATTAATAAAGTTTTCTATATAGATTTTTTTGTATTAATTAAATTGAAATCTTCATTTTTATCTTTTAAAATATTAATATAAACTTAAAAAAATTATCTTGAAGGGAGTAATATGTATTATTTTATTAAAATTTTTATTTCAGCTTTTCTCATTCTTTTAATCTCTGAATTTAGTAAAAAAAGTTCTATTATTGCTGGGCTTCTTGCTTCTATCCCCCTAACTTCTTTACTGGCTATTATTTGGATATATATAGAAAAAAAAGATACTTCTCTTATATCAAATCTTTCTACTGATATTTTTTTCCTAGTTCTTCCATCTCTTATTTTCTTTTTATTACTTCCTTTAATGTTAAAAAAAGGAATAAATTTTTATATCTCAATCATATCTTCATTAATTATAATGGTCATTTTTTATTTAATTACTTTGTACCTTTTAAAAACTTTTAAAAACTAATTTTATTCTTTTAACACTTTTTTTACCTAAATTTTATATTTCTTTCACTAACAAATTCTATAATTATCTTATATATATAAAGGAGATGATTATGAAACAAATATTTTTTACACTATGGAAGCAAAATAAAAGTATCCGTATGAAACTTTTCCTTTTGGCTTTTTTCAATATGCTAACTTTATCTTTTCTTTATCTCATTACAAATTTTTGGCAAGAAGAAAATAACATTTTCATAAAAGAACAAATAAAGTTTCAAAGTATTAAAAGTGATTTTTATAAAATCAGATCTAGAGAATATCAAATTCAAAAAAATGCATCTGTTAGTACCTATAAAGATAGTTTATTTCTTATAGATGTTCTCATTGAAGATTTGGAAAATTTGAAAAATATTAAAAAAAATAAGAGTAAAGAAAAATTTATGATAAATGAACTTGAAGAAAGTATCATTAAATACAAAGAAAACTTTATGAGATTAAACCGAATTGCAAAGGAGTATAGGAGTGTAGAAGAGGAACTAAAGATAGATTATTTAGAAAATATTAAAAGAGAAAAACTTCTAAAAGACAAAAAAACTTTAAATATTTTACTGGAAAAAAATATTGAAACTTTTGATTATAACTTAGGAAATTTGGAAAAATCACTGGAAAATTTGAATAATATATATAACAATCAGTATGAAAAAACTGAAAAACTAAACAAAATTTTGATTTTAGGTACTATCACTTTCATACTTTTTTTAACACTTCTTTTTACCAGAATCATAAGTAAAAGTATCTTAACAACTATTGAACAGTTAAAAAGAAAAATAAATGAGTTAACTTGTGGAAATTTGAATATTAATTGGAATAAAAAAAGTAAAGATGAATTAAGTATCGTTCATAAAGAATTAGAAAGTTTTGTAGATAAACTAAAGATATTTTTTAATCAATTTTCAAAAATATCTCATAATTTAGATGAAAAAAGTACAAATATAAGTCAAGTTATGGATAATGTTTTAAATGGCAAAAATAGTGTATTTTGGCAAGAAGGTTTAGTTGATGAAGGAATTATTCAATTACTACAAACAATAGACAAAATCGTTACTTGTGTAAAAGAACAAAATAAATCTACAGAAAAAACTTTTTATAATTTGGATCAACTGTTAACTAGTGACAATAGTACTCTTAAAATAATAGAAAAAACTATGGATGATTCTAAAAATGCTATTTATTTACTTGAAAACAATTCTATTCAACTTGGAAAAGTAGATGATTCTATTAAAGAAATAGTTATTAATGTTGAAAAAAATGAAGAGATTATTGAAAAACTTAGCATTTTATCTGGAAAGATAAATAATATAACTAGAGCTATTAATGAAATCTCTGAACAAACAAATCTCCTTGCTCTAAATGCAGCAATAGAAGCTGCAAGGGCAGGAGAAGCAGGAAGGGGCTTTAGTGTAGTTGCTGATTCTATTAGAAAATTAGCAGTTAAAACAGATATGGAAACTGAAAAAATAAAATCTTTAGTAGGAAGTATAGGAGTAGAAGTTAAGTCTATCAAATATTCAAATAAAAATGTTTATAAACATGTTCTTATTGGAAAAAAATTAAGTAATGAAGTTAGTGAAAAAATGGAAGATATTAAAAAGATTATTGGTACTAATAGTAACAATATAGAAAATATTAATAAATCTATAGAAAATCAAAACCTTGCAAGTAATCAAATTTCAAATAATATCGAGATTAATAGAATTTATTCTGACAAAATTGATGATTTAGCCAATAAAAGCACTAGTATAAGTGATACTATAGTAGAAGTTTTACTAAATAAATTAGGAAGTTTTCAGGAAGTGGGGGTAGAAGCAAAGTTTATTTTAGAACAACTTAGTTATTTCAATTATGAATAATTTTAGGTACTAACACATCTTTTTATATTTGTTAGTACCTAAAAAGGCTAATGCAAAATTTTGCAATTAGCCTTTTTTTAATCTATTTTCGTTTTTACCACTCTTAATCCATTTTCCATAAACTCTCTTTTTTTATCCATAAAATATCTATAATCTATTTTTGAATAACTTTCGTTAGTTTTAAAGTTACTTCCTGCAACTAATCCTCTTTTTTCTGTTCCATCTTCTTCATCAATAGTCCATTCAGATATGTTTCCAGTCATATCGTACAATCCAATTTCATTTGCTTTATAAGTCATAACTTCTTTCAAATCATAACTAGCACTTACTCCACTTATATAAACATTTCCTACTTCTTCTACTTCATTACTTCCACTATAAATATAGTTTTTGCTGTATTTTCCACCTGCTGCTGCATATTTCCATTCTTCAAAAGTAGGTAATCTATAACCACCTTTATCATTGATTCTAATAGAAATTTCCTCTTTTTCATTAAATGTTTTTATATTTATTTCATATGTAGGTGGTAATCCTTCTCTTTTACTTAGTTCATTACAAAACTCCAAAGCATCCATAAAAGTCATACTATTATTTGGGTAATTTGGTCCTATAGCGTAATTCAAATTAGCCCTTTCTTTATTGGATATATACTCATATTCACTTTGAGTTACTTCATGTTTTGCCATATAAAAATCTTTTTCTACTTTTCCATACTTATTTTGACCTTTTTCTACAAGAACCATTTTATCTTCATAAATTTTTCCACTTGTTTCAAAAAAAACTATTTTATTATTTTCATTTTTATTCAGATAAAATTTGGAGATTTTTCCGCCGTTATCAAGTTCAAGTCTAAGACGTAAAATTTTTGGCATATTTTCAAGTTGAACTCCAATATTATTTATCAATTTGCCATTATATTTTCCATTTACATACAACTCGCCATTTTCTCTACTAGCAACTAATAAGTTATATTTGTTACCACTAAAAAATAGTAAATATGCAATAGTAAAAATTCCTATTACCGATAAAGTTATAAATGGTGTTATCAAGTTAATATTTCTATTTGATAATTTTGGTTTTTTCCCCTTATTATCAAAATTAGCTAATTCATAAATTTCTTCTGGATTTTTTATTCCTTTTAGTCTATATCTACCATGATTTATCAATTTATATTCGTCATCTATTCTATTTCTTATACTATCGTATACTGGATAAGTCATAAATATCTGACCCTTATGGGCAAGGCTTTCTATTCTCTGAGCTTTATTTACATGCCTTCCAAATATATCTATATTTTCATCTCCATCTAAAAGCACTTCTCCCATATGAAGACCTATTCTAATATCCAATTTTACCCCATGTTTTTCTGATAAATTCCTAAATTCTTTTTTCAATTCAATAGATTTTTTTGCACCTTCACTTGGTGATATAAATACTGCAAGTAATGAATCACCAATGAATTTTACTACTAATCCTTTTTGATCTTTAGTAATTATTTCATTCAATCTTTTATCGTGTTCTGCTCTAAACTCTTGTACTTTTTCTTCATTATTATTTTCAGCAAAAGATGTATAACCAATTATATCTGTAAACATTATGGTTAATACTGTAGTACTTTTACTTCTACTAAATTCTTTTATTTTGTCTATATCATTTTTACTAATTACTTTTCCACCAATCATTTCATCCCCCTCAAACCATTCAATTATAACATTTTACTATCTTTCATTTCTTTTTTCAAGTTAAACTAAATTAAATTAAAAATAATCGTTCAATTTTTCGTCAAAATGTTGTAAAATAGTAACATAATTCAAAAGGAGTGATTAAATGAATCAAAATGAAATCAAACTAGTTCAAAAATTTATTATTACTTTAGGAATAATCATTGTTATTATAAACCTTTTTTCTTTAGTATCAACAATAAAAACTCCATACTTTATATCAGCTGTTGCTAGATTTATTGCTTTTATAGTTGGATTTTTCTTTTTATACAAAGGAAACAAACTTGCTAGAATTTTTTTATTAATACTATTAGGTGGTCTTGTTATTGGAAGTATCCTTAACAGTTTCATAATCAAAGAAAACTTCAAAGCTGGTTTCTTTTATATTACCCAAGCTATTTCATATGGATTTGGTTTCTACATGATAGGATTTTCAAGTGCAATTAAAAGCTATATTTATAGATAATAAAAAGGATTAAGTGAATCTGCTTCACTTAATCCTTTTTTATAACTGGTCAGCAAGAACTTTTTTTAACACATGATTATACCATGGTATTGGAAACTCGCCTTGAACTTCCATTGATACTTCAAAGTCTTTATAAAATAACCTGTCTAACAACTCTTCTACTACTTCTTTATCATAAAATGATAAATTCATTTCTTGATTAACTCTCATACTAAGTTTATCATAATTTGCAGTACCTACCATTGCCCAATCATCAATAATTGTAGCTTTAACATGAGTCATACTTGGATAAAGATAAACTTTAATTCCATTTCTAAGCATAATATTGGCACTTATCATATTTGCAGAATTCATTATATTATGGTTTCCCCAATAAGGTAAAATGATTCGTACATCTACTCCTCTTTCTCTTGCCCTTATTAGTTCATTAATTATTCTATTATCTGAAAAATATGCATTTTGAATATAAATATATGATTTAGCTCTTTTTATTGCTTCTAGAGTAACATCATGTATTTCTGTTTTTCCTGTTTTTGTATATAATGGTCTTATATCTATATATTCTTCTTTATCCAGCATCTTATTCTTATCACTTTTAAACATCTTACTAAAAGCATAAGCTATATCTCCGCCCCAGCCACTATGAGCCCATGCACCATAGAATTCTTTATTTAACCTTCCTACAACAGGACCTTCTACTTTTAGCATTATGTCATGCCATTCATATCTATACTCTCTTCCTATATTCATACCGCCAATATAAGCACTTTTGTTATCAAAAATAAGTGTTTTTACATGATCAGTAGTAAACCAAGGATTTATTGCTGTTCTTGTTTTTATTTCTGAATTTTTTTCCAAATAATCATCTATACGAGTAGGAAATTCAAAATCTAATGGCATTGAAGTATTTGGTAATGCTTGCCACGCTGTTACACTGCCTAATTCATCCATGAGTATCTTTACTTCTACCTCTTCACTTACTCCCTTTAAAATATCAGCAATCTTAACAGCATAATCATCATTATCAAAAATATATGTTCTAATATTAATTTCTTTTTCTGCATTATAGATACTATTAATCAAATCTAAGAAATACTCTTCACCATCAATAAGTACATCTACACTTCCTCTATACTCTTTACTTGAAACTTTTTTATCTAAATACTTTCTAAAATCTTCTATATCCATTCCTTCCCCTTTATAAAGAGGGGGAATTTCTCCTTCTATATCTTTTATTCTTGGACTAGCTATTACATAACCACTATTTATAAGCCAATAAAAGAACCTACCTGTTACCGTAAATGGATTATTTATTAAACCCAAAGTATTATTTGCTATAAAACTTACATAATCTGGATTTCTAGCACTTTTTCTACTAGGTAAAAAATAATAGATTAAACTTTGTTTATTCAAATCTACATATGTAAATGGTTGTGGATAATCTTCATTATTATTTGTTACAAATAAAAATTTATCACCATCCAAATTATTTTTTTCTAAATAATCATTTTTTAGTATGCCCATACTAAGTTCTGCAACTTGATTATTTTCAAGTCTACCTACAATTTCTACTTCTTTATTTAGGTCTATCAAATCATCAATAACAATATTTCCAAATTCATCTCTATAGATTATTACTTCATAATAATAAGTAACTAATAAAAGCCCTTTTTTCTTTTCTTTTGGTAAAATATCATCTAAAAGTGCAGAATAAATTCTATCCCAAACTTGACCGTCTAATATCTTTACTTCTTCATCTTTTGGTGTTTTTAATTTACTACCTTCAATACTATTCAAATAATTAAAAGAATAAGTATATTCTTGACTATCCTTTGACGAAATGTCCCCAACAAAATAATGATTTATTTCCCCTTCTACTTCTACATATAAATCTTCCTCATAAATATATGCAATAACTTTCTCTTTTTCCAAGTTATCAACTAAGTCTTTCTCATTTTTAACAGATACATTGCTACATCCTACTAAAAACAAGAGAATCAGTATTATATACCTCTTCATAATCCCCCTATCTCAACATTATCAACATTCTCTATATAAACACCTCTTAGAATAAAGAAAAAGCCTCTTAGGCTTCGTCTTTTTCTATATTTTTCATCAATTTTTCTATTCTTTTTTCTATACTCTTAATCTCGCTAAAAATCTCCATTTTTTTGTTATTATCAAATTTATCCCATGACATCTCTCTTGCTTTTTCCAAGAATCCTCTATAGTTACTATCAACTTTAATCAATTCTTCTTTTATTTCATCAGTTGAAACAATGATTTCTGCAATAGTTACTTCTTCATTTTTTTCTTTAAATTCTCTAAATTCCTTTAAAGTTTTTATTTCACCTGCTAAAACTTTTTTCTTTAATTCTTCTGAACAAGATTCTTTAGCAATTTCATAACTTAAAGATAATGGAAGTTTTTCAATCAAATCTTGCTTGTCTGAATTTCCGATAAGCAACTTATATCTAGAAATTAAAGAATAAACTTTATCTTTTTTAAAACCTAATGATGTAAACCATTTATAAAACATTCCATCATATTGATTATTTCCACTTAATCTTTCTTGAGCTTCAGTTAATACTCTTCCAATATCTGTATAAGCTTTTGCAAAAATATTTTTGATTTCAATTTCTTTATTTTGTAAATAAGTAGCCATATCATTATCAACAAGTTTATAATCAAACTCTTTATTTTCAAGTACTATCATTTCATTAGTACTACTAACACTTACTTTTTCTTCTTTAACATTAGCATAGGATTTTCCTATCAAATCAAATACAGGATTTGACATTATTCTCCCTCCCTTTCAAGTATCTCTTCTACCAATTTAGCATAATCTTT
>CAZHXU010000052.1:0-16524 GCA_964536535.1 uncultured Fusobacteriaceae bacterium | reverse complement strand
CAGCAATAGTGTCCATTACCATGTTTAAAACATAGTCACCATTTCTTAAGTGGTGATGGAAAGATATAGTCATTCCGTCTTTTAATTCACTTTTGATTATTGCTTCTTTTATGTTTTCAACTAATTTTACTTGTCCTGGTTTTGAAGAAGTTTTGTTTGGAGCAAATTTTTGTCCAGTTGGTTCAGTTGCCCAAGGTCCTTCATAAGGTTTAACATCTCCATAACCATCTATATAACGAGGAAGTTCAACTCCTAATTTGTTTTTAATACTTCTTTTGATCATTTGTGCCCTCCTATTTTATTAATCCTGCACCTTTAGCTAAATCAACAATTCTTTGCGCTTTTGCTATTACTGGAATATCAATCATTTTTCCATCAAGAGTAATAACTCCACCTTTATCGATATTAGCTTCTTTAGCAGCTTCAACTATTCTAACTGATTTTTCTATCTCGCTAGTTGATGGTGTATAGATACCGTGAACAATTTCAATTTGACCTGGATGTATACAAGATTTACCTGCAAATCCTAAGTTACGAGCACTGTTTACTTCATTTTTAAATCCATCAGTATCTTCTACGTCTGCCCATACTGTATCGATTGCATCAACACCAGCAATACTTGCAGCCATAGCTACTTGTGATCTAGCATAAAATAATTCAGTAGCTTCTTTTGTTCTGTCAACACCTAATGATCTAGTAAAATCTTCAGCACCAAATGATATAGAAACAACTCTATCAGAAGCTTGAGCTATAGATAATGCATTATGAACACCTAGTGGAGTTTCAATAGCACATTGAACTTTTACAGTTCCTAATTCTATATTATTTTCTTTTTCTACTTCTTCTAATAATCTATCAAGTTCAACTATATTTTCAGCAGTTTCACACATAGGTAATCTAAGTCTTGTTAAACCAGCTTTTACTAATTCTCTAACATCTGTTTCTCCAAACTCTGTGTATAGAGGGTTAACTCTAGCAAAAACTTCTACATCTCCATAATCTACAACTTTTAAAGCTTCAACTAACAAATCTCTAGCTGCCTCTTTATCGTCATATTTTACTGCGTCCTCTAAGTCAAATATGATACAATCTGGTTTGTAAATAGGTGCATTAAATAGCATTTTTCCATTACTAGCTGGGCAAAATAACATAGTTCTTCTTAGTTTTTTCATTAATTATTTCCCCCTCTTAATGCTCTCTTAGTAGCTGTTTTAGTTCTAGCTTTGATTATGAAATCTAAAGCTCCAAAATCTTGAACTTCTACTTTTCCGTAATCAATGTTTAATTCCTTTAATGCATCTCTTACAGCCTCTTCCATTAATTGGCCATACATAAATTTAATTTTTGAATTAATGATTACTTCTAATGATTCTTTGTGGTTTAGATCAACTGAAACAACACAGTCATCCTTTTTTTCGTTACCGCAAACTCCAATCATATCTTCTCCTTTCTACACATATAATGTGTAATCTTCCTTCTTTAATTGTTAAGTATGATTAAACATAGAACTGAAATTAAAATTATTAATTTTTTCTAACTTCCTTCTTGTAGTATGAAATATAACTCGATTATCCGAAAGTGTCAATGATTTTTTTTCATTTTCATGACAAAATAGCCAAAAATAAGTCACTATTTTCCTTTACAACCCTTGATAAATATATGGTGTTAAAATTCACAAAAAAATATTAAAAAAAGTGTAAAGTAAAAACAAACATTTTTCAGACAAAATAGCCATAAACATGCGTAAAATAAGCAAAGTGTAAAGTAAAAAAGTTGTAAAAAAATTTAACAAGCATGAATCAATTGATTTTACTCTTGTTACTTTTTTTACAAGTTAGTTTCAAATTGAAACAATGTAAAAAATATAATTTTGACACTCTAAGAAAATAAAGGCTTTGAATGATAAAAAGTTAATAATTTGCATGAAAGGGATAAAAAAACTCACCTTGTTCCATAATTTTGCAACTTATTCTTAAATAGGAGCCTTTTGTTCTTTTTTGACCACAAATTTCGAAAAAAGAGTTATACTTTGGACATGTTGAAGGAGGGAAGTTATGACAGTACATAAAAATACGAAGATATATCCTATGGAGAAAGTTGAAATATTTCAGAAGTATTATAGTTGTAATTATAAAATAACGGAACTTGCGAGAGAATACAATGTATCAAGACCAACTATCTATAAAGTTCTTGATCAAGTTAAAAGAGGAGAATACTTTCCTTCGAAAGGATTTTAGAAGATAGGTGAGAAGAATATGGATTTATGGAAATTTATAGATAAAGAGATTAATAAAGAAGAAGCTTTGGCTCTTACAAAATTAAAAGGATCAGCTCTTTCAGAATTATTTGCAGTTGCAAACTTAGTAAGGGAAAAATACTGTGGAAACAGATTAAGTTATTGTACCATTACTAATGGAAAATCGGGAAGATGTAGTGAAAATTGTAGATTTTGTGCTCAGTCAGCTCATTACAATACTGGTATTGATGAGTATGGAGTAAAAGAATTGGGAGTTTTGCGTGAAGAATATCAAGAAGCTTCTAATAACAAAGCAAATCAATTTGGATATGTAATAAGTGGAAAAAGTCTTAAAAAAGATACTTTGGAATTTGAGAGATTAAAAGAATTAATAATAGATACTAGAGAAAAAGGAGTAGAAATTTGTGCTTCTGTAGGTCTAGTAGAGTATGAAGAGTTAAAGGAACTAAAAGAAGCTGGTTTGGTGAGATTACACCACAACTTACAAAGTTCAGAAGGAATTTATGAAGAGATAGTTGCTACTACTCATAAATATAGTGACAAATTAGAAACTATAAAAAATGCTAAAAAAGCAGGTTTAGAAACTTGTGTAGGTGGAATACTTGGTATGGGAGAAAGTTGGGAAGATAGGATAGACCTTGCTTTTACACTTAAGGAATTAGATGTAGATGGGATACCTTTAAATTTACTTAATCCTATAAAAGGAACACCTATGGAAGATAGAGAATTATTGAAACCTGAAGAATACCTTAAAGCAATAGCTATTTATAGACTTATCTTAAAAGATAAAAGTATAAAAGTAGCAGCAGGTAGAGAAAATATACTAAAAGATTTTATGGGACAAGCATTTATGTGCGGTGCAAACTCACTATTTGTCGGTGGCTATTTAACTAGGGCAGGTAGGGGAGTAGAAGAAGATTTAAAATTTGTTAGAGATATAAAAGAGATGTGGGGAAGTAATGATTGATAAAGGACTCGTTAAGAGAAATTTTGATAGAGGTTCTAAAGATTATGATGAATACGCACATATTCAGAAAGAAATAATAGGATCATTATCTATCTATCTTCAAAAAAACTTGGAAGAATTAAGGATACTAGAAATAGGACCTGGAACAGGTTTTTTGAGTGAGATAATCATAAAAAGATTTCCTAATGCAAAAATAGATTTTGTAGATATATCTCCCAAAATGATAGAAAAACTAAAAGAAAAATTGGGAGAAGAAGAAAGATTTAATTTTTATTCGTGTGATGTAGAGGAATTATGTATAAAAGAAAAATACGATATGGTATTTTCTAGTTCATGTTTTCAATGGATAAATAATTTGAAAGACTTATTTGAAAAATTATCAAATTATTTGAAAAAAAATGGGAAACTTATTTTTTCTACTTTTGGGAAGGATACTTTTGTTGAACTAAATAGTCTTTTGAGAGAAACATTCCCAAATGTACAAGTTAGCCAAGATTTTTATTCATCAGGAGAAATATTTAAGATGATGAAACAATACTTTAACTTGGAAGATATGAAAGTAGAAAATAGGAAGGAATACTATAATGATTTATTTGATTTTTTTAAATATGTCAAAAAAATTGGAGCAAATTGTGCCTTGGAAAAAAAGAACACACTAAGCAAAAGTCAACTTTTAAATTTGAGATTGAAATATTGGGAAAAATATAGTGAAAACAATCAACTATATTTTAATAATAATATTGTTTATGTAAAAGCTACTAAAAGGTAGGTGGAAAATGGCTAGTAAAAACACTTTAGATTATTATAAAGACTTAAGGTCTGCTTCTACTCTCCGTATCATGGCAGAAACACTCCTTAATTCAAGTAAGATTAAGAAGATTAACAGTATAGAAGCATATGATATGGCTAGGAAGCAACAAGGGGTAGAAGAAACAGATTTACCCATATATAAAGAAATAAGAGATAGACTAGGTTTAGCTAGTAATGCAAAAGTACTAGTAGATAATCATGGTCACGTAGTTGGGCGTAGTGCTAAAGCTAGAAAAATCTATAAAAATTTGGATTTAGCTGAAAAAGAATTAGTAGACGCAAGTGTTAGAGAAGGAATATATGAAATGCAAAAAAATTCCTTGGTTAAAACAGAAGCTATTATTGGGATGGACAAAAATCTAATGCTAAAAGCTACTCTTATTACAACTGAAGATAATGTTAATAATCTATTTAACTGGCTTATTAATTTTACACCTTTTAATGAAGAAGTATATAAAGAAAGCAAAGAACTCAATTTACAAGATATAATTGTTGTATCTTATAATGATTATTTGATAGATAACAAACCAATGTCTCTAATAGACTATGAAAATAATACTATTTATGTATTTGGTCTTAGATACTTTGGAGAACTTAAAAAGGGAACTTTGACTCTAGCATGGAGTAGTGGACTGAGATTAGGTCTTGGTTCGTGTCATGGTGGAATAAAAGAAGTGAACTTTAATAACTGCGCTGCTGAATATAAAATTCTTGATAAAAAAGTCATAGCTTTTTATGGCTTGTCAGGGACTGGGAAGTCGAGTCATACAAATTCATTCAACAACCAAAATACCCTTCCAAGTGGTGTGTGTACTAAAGTTATACATGACGACGCTTTCCAGTTTGACCTTGACGAAGAAAAAGTATATGCATGGGAACCAAGTCTTTTTGACAAAACATCTGATAGAGATATAAATCATAGAGACTGGGAATTTACTGGTGCATTAATGAACCATGGTTTGGTAGAGATAAATAATAAAACTATGCCTTTAGCTATGGATCTTAGACAAGGAAATGGAAGAGGTTTGTTTGATAGAAGTATGATAGGAGAATGGAAAAACTCTTCATCATTGCCAAATCATTTAGTTTGGCTTATGAAAGATGAAACTTTGCCACCTATAATCAAATTTTCCGACCCTTATCTTGCAGTTGCAATGGGTGCTTGTCTTATAACAAAAAGAAACAAAGCAGAAAATATTGATATAAATGAAATGGATAAACTTGTATTTGAACCATTTGCAAATCCATTTAGAGTTTATAAATTAAGAGAAGATGTAGACATGTTCCTTAAACTTATTGATAAAGGTGTAGAAACATATACTTTTAATAGTGGCGGATACTATATAGATTCTAGAGAAAATTTGGAAGATATAAGTCTTAAAACATCACTAACACTGCAAAGTGGGATTATAATGGACCATATTGAATGGGAGCCTTGGAACCTTGTAAAAGGAGCTATGGTACCTAAAAAAGAGTCTATAGAAAAGTTAATACCTGGATATTCTGATAAATATTCAGTTTATAATAGAGAAACAAATGAAGAATACAATACTATCTTGAAAGGGAGGTTTGAGAGTAGAAGAGAGTTTCTACAAAACTCGGACTTAGTAGAAGATAAAGAATTGTTAGAAAAGTTGCTAAACTCCATTAAATTATAAATACACTCTAAAAGAAGTCTATTAGGCTTCTTTTTAAGTTTTTGAAACAAAAACTTACCTTATATATATGTAAGTTTTTTTTGTAAGTATATCCTGTTGAAAAAACAGGTGTAATTTAGTAAAATATATTATAAAAAGGAGGATGTATGAAAAAAATATTTTTAACAATTATTGCTATTTTGCCCTTAGTTTTTTTTAGTGGGTGTGAAGAAGTTAATTATACTGTACCAAATGTAAGTGTGTCTTATAGAGAATCACTTGTAAATGATAGTATAGTAGCAATAATTAGAAACAACGGGGAAGATTTGTATGGCGTAAAAGTTGGTGTGAGTAAGTTATCAACCCAAACTGATATTATTGAAATTCTTAGGAGGGGAGAAGAAGTAGAAGTAGGTTGGTTAGAATTGGGTTATGGTCTTCAAAATGGAGATTTATTACAGATATATGCTTTTGGTCACTCTGTACCATATGAAATAAGTGTTTTGTATAGATAAATAAAATACAAATAAAAATTTGGAATAAAAAAGATTAACTTTGTAATGAGTTAATCTTTTTTTATAAATCAAAAGTATTTTATTATTCCTAGTTACTTTTGCTTTGATACAAAAGTAACCAACCTCTTAAACACATAAAAAATCATTTGAATTATTTATCTAAAACTACATAAAAATTTTATTTAACAGAATTTTTTCTATGTTTGTATATTTTTATAATTACAAGTATAAGAACAACTATTCCTAATAAACCCCAGATTTCAAGTGGTATTTGGATTCTTGCTAACCAACCTACCAATAAAGTATATGATGCAACTGTAAAACCTTTACTAACAGCACCTATTATAAGGAATTTTTTCCATTTGATGTCACTAAGACCAGCACCACCACAGATAACTCCATCTGGAAGGATTGGAAATATAAATAAAGCTAATAAAATTAAAGTTTCATTTTTAGAAACAAATTTTTTGTACCTCATCAAATCTTTTTCTTTAATAAACCTACTTATATATTTGTCACCTTTTTTTCTAAATAGCATAAATAGTGAAAAGATACCAAGTACAGTTCCTGTATAACCTATTAAAAACCCATAAAAAGGATCAAAAACAGTATTTCCAGACATTATAGTAAGTGGTTCTGAAATAACTACTATATAAGGCGTTAAAAAACTTAATAAAAAATATATCCATTTTCCGACAATTAAGTTCTTTTGAAGTAAAGATTCAAGGGCTTTTTGATCAAATAATATAGCTAAAGTAGATACTATATTAATTAGGGTTATTAAAATTACAAAGTTTACGAGGTAGAAGCTAATTCGTTTTGTTACTTTGTAAATCAAGTGTTTGTTTTGTAAGTATGCCCAGTAATTTCCAATATATAAAAGAGACAAACTAGTTGCAATTGTTAATTTAAAAGCTCTAGAAGTCTCTACTAAAATATGATTAAGAGAAAAAAGTACTATGGACAATAATAATATGTGCTTTAGTATCTCTTTTTTTGGTAAAGTATTTTTGTCTTTCATAAACTTTCTCCTCTTAGTCATTACATCTCTTCGTTAAAATATCCAAAATTTTCTAATCTTTTTAAAACAGTTTTAGTATGTTCTTCTGGTACAATGATATAAAAATCTTCGGCTTTTAAGATATATTTTCTAAGTTCTTCATCTTTGGCAACAATATTAATAAGCTCTCTATCTTCACGTAGTTTGAAAACTTTCATATTAGGTGCAGATTTGATTGCATTAATATTACCTTCGATTTCTTCAAAATAATCTTGCCAAATTTCAGGAAGATTATTAGAGATTTTATTTTTGAAATCAGAAATTCTCTTTCTAATCTCTTCAGAACTACTAATGTTTTTTAGGAAACTATGATAATCTAGTTTGAATTTGTTCAAACTAATTCTATATCCAATTTGTTCCAAAAACATGTTTTTCATAGGTGCATCACCAATGATAGTAACAATAAGTCTATCTTCATCAAGATACACTTCTGCTTCTTCTCCTAATTCGCCAAAATCATATTCATTCCTTCTACCCAAAACATACTCGCCTAATTTATTTAGTCTAACATATTTTAGACCATCATACTTAGTCAAATATCCATTTTTCAAATAAAGTCCATTTTTACTAGTTGGTATATCATAGTATAAATCAAGTATACCTAAACTTCCAAGAAGAGTAAGTAAGGATTTGAATAATGGAACAGTAATATATTTGTAGTAACAATCATATGTTGTAATTTTAGTACGACCATAATCAGCTTCATTAATATAAAGGTAATCATAAACATTTTGCGGAGAGATAATATCAGTAAATAAATCTCTGTAAACTATATAATTAAGTATATTTTCTACACTTATAATAGTTCCAGAAGGCATATCATCAAGGACTTTTTTTAGAGTAGCTAAACACTCGTCTAAATGTTCCTTTTCATTCCAAATATTTTTAACTCCCTTTAGATAATTAAGGAATTTTGTACTAAAATTAAAGTTCTCTTTTGAAAACAAAGAACCATCTAAAAAGTTTTGTATAAGTTTTTTTATGTTTTGTATTCTAAAATATTCATCGTTTATTAAGTCTTTATCTATACTTAGGAGAAACAAAGCTATAGTTTCAGTTTTTAGAAACTCAAGATCTCCTCCGTCTTTAAAGTACTCATTAATACTACAGTGTTTTTTCATAGCTTTTTTAGAAGATTTCAACATCTTATTACTGGAAGATAATTCTATCTCACCCATAGAGTAGAAGTTGAAATAAACTCTAAGTTTTTCAACAACTTCTTCTTCGCTACTTTGACTATAATCAAATATAGGTTCTGGACTTTTGTGTAAAAAATAATCAGCAGGTTTATCAAGATATTTTCTAATTGTTTTGACTATATTAATATCCAAATCAAAATAATCAATATCTTCTTTGTCCCAATGTTTTCCTATATGTAATGAAAAGAATAGATAATCATCTATTGGCATCTCATCATATCTATATCCTACTTTTACTTTATGTACTAATTTACTTTTTTCCTCTTCTGATAAATAATATTTACCATTCCAAGCTATATGTTCAAATATTTTCTGAACACCTTTATCTAAGGAATTAAATATATTTATAAATGCATTTTGATCTTCATACATTTGGAAAATAAGATTTGTAAAAGTTTCTTTTTTCGTACTTGATCCTATCATAGATACTTCAAATAAATCAAGGTTACTTCCAATATAACCGTCGGCTATAAAGTTTAAAAAATATCTTTTAAATAATTTCAAAAGGGTATCTTTAGTATAAAATTTATCTAAAGAAACCTTTAAAATATCCTTATTTACGCTCATACTTTCTCACTTCCCAATCTCTTTTGTTACTCTCCTAAGATATATTCTATATCTTCTTGTGTTAAACTCTTTAATGAAGCACTATCATCTGAGATTAATTCATCAAATAATCTAGATTTTTCATGTTGTAATTTTAATATTTTCTCTTCTATACTTCCTTTACTAATAAGTTTGTAAGAGAATACAGTGTTTTTCTGTCCCATTCTATGACTACGATCAACAGCTTGATCTTCGGCAGTTTTATTCCACCATGGGTCATAGATAAATATAGTATCGGCAGCTGTTAAGTTAAGCCCAACTCCACCTGTTTTTAATGTCATAACAAATACTTTGTATTTTTTATCTTTTTGGAATTTATCAACAAGTTCTTGTCTGTTTTTTGTAGAACCAGTCATAGATAAATATTTGATATCTAAATCATCCAAATCACTACAGATATTTTCTATAGTTTTTATGAAGTTAGTAAATACTAGTACTTTATGATTGTTCATAACAGCTTCTCTAATGTTTTCCATAAGTATTCCACGTTTACTTGAGCTTATTACATCTCCACTTTTGCTCTCTGGATTACTTGCTATTTGTCTAAGTTCATTTAGAGCTTGCAAGATAAAGAACTGTGATTTTGCAATTCCATGTTCTTGTACTTGTGAATTAACTAGATTATAATAGAAATTTCTTCTTTCTTCATATAATTTTTTCTGTTTTGGATTCATATCTATATAAAGAATTTGTTCTACTTTTTCTGGTAATTCTTTTAAAACTTGCTTTTTTGTTCTACGTAGTATAAATGGATAGATTTTTTTTCTAAGTTCAGAAATAACTTCTCTATCATTTTCTTTTTGTATTGGATTTACATAAAATGAGTTAAACTCTTCTGCACTTCCAAACATTTGTGGATTAAGGAATCTAAATAATGAATATAATTCACCAAGATTATTCTCTACTGGAGTACCAGATAATGCAAATCTATGATCAGAATTTAAAAGCATAACTGCTTTTGTTGACTGTGAATTGATATTTTTTATATTTTGACTCTCATCAAGCACTACCATTTCAAACTTTAATTTGCTAAGTTTTTCTACATCATTTCTGACAGTACCATAAGTAGTAAGAATCAGTTGATGTGTAAGTGCATCTTCAAGGTCTCTATTTGTACCATAATATATACCTACTTTTAATTTTGGGTTAAACTTTTTGATTTCGCTATCCCAGTTGTAGATAAGGGATTTAGGCATAACAATAAGAGTAGGATATTTTGCTTGTGGATATACAAATGATAATAATGAGATAGTTTGGATAGTTTTTCCAAGTCCCATATCATCAGCTAAACATCCACCTAAATTATTATCATACAAATATGTTAACCATTTATATCCGTATTCTTGGTATTCTCTAAGTGTAGCTTTTATATTTGGTGCTTCTACTTTGTTGTCTTTTAATTTGTTAAATCCTAAAAAGATTTCTTTGCTTTTATTAAATTCACTATTTATAGCTTTTTCTTCTATTAATTCTTCCAATAGAGGTAAGTCAAAAATAGACATTTTAACTTTTTTCTTTTCTTTGTTTTTTCTAAATAATCTTTCTAGTTTATCTATATATTTTTTGTTTATTAATGCACTACTACCATCACTTAGGGTAATATATGAATTTTCTTTATACATAGATATAATATCAAAGATAGAAAATTGTTCACCTTCTACTTCAAGATGCACATCCCCTTCAAGGAAGTTTATCGAATGAGCAAAATTAGTAATAAGTTTTGGTTTAGTTGTTTTAATATTATATTTTCTAAACTTATCTGTACCGATTATTTTATAAGTAGTTAATAAGTTTGATAACTCTTTAGTAATAAATTCTTTAGCCAGAGTTTCTTGCATAATAATAAGGTTACCATCAAGATAATATCCATCTCTTATTTTTAATGCTCTTTGATATTTAACTATTATTTTTAGAATTTCTCCAATAGATTCTTTTAAGTCATCCATTTGGATATCGCTAATTTGAATCTTATTTTCCATATCATTTACAGTAACTATGTTTTTGATATCATACTCACTTAAAAAGTCATAATCAAGATTTGAGATATATGTACCTACTTTTAAATAAAGAGATCTATCCCTGTCTATTTTTTCGATTATAAGCAGAGGTTTTGCTTCTACTCTGCCTCCTATATGGATGCCATAATCTTTATAATCAACTTCTACTTCATCAAAGTATGAATACATAATAGTAAGGAATTTTTCTAACTCTTTAATATTAAATGTAGAGTTTAATTCTTTAATATTTAAATAATTTTCCCCTACACTTTTGATACTATAAAGTTTGTTTTCACATATAGCTGTATCTTCAGTTAACAAATCAAAGTCATAGATATCATAATCTAAAACAAGTTTGCTTTCTAGTACTTCTTCATTATTTGTACCTTCAATTAAAACTTTCAAATTTCTAGTATATGGCATAGTTTTTATACTTTGACCATTTTCATTAATAAAAGATTTTGTCTTTTTTAATAATTCTAATAAAAAAGGGTGTTCGTTCAAGTATATATTATCTGCACTATCATACCAAGAGATAGTAAAAAAACTACTTTCTCTAATGTTTTCAATTGCTTTTATAATTTCTTTTGTTGTTCTATCATAGTTGTTGGCAGATAGATTCTTTAGTTCATTATCTTCTGAATCGACTATTTTGATATAATAGCCACTATCATCAGAAAATAGTTTAAAATAAATTTCATCTATAAGATCATCAGACCTTTTTTTAACACTTGAATTTTTTAATTTTTCAAACATTAACTTCTCCTTAATTTTGGAAATATCATTAAGTAACATTATATCATATTAGACACCTTTTGACAATTTTACTTTACAATTTTGTAAAGAGCTTTTAACCCTGATATTCTTTGACTAGTGAAAGTTAATAAAGTTTTCTTTATAAAAATATAAAATATTTAATTGGAATCTTAGTAAAAATATACTAAAAATTTAGAAAAAGTTTTAGGGTTAATAAACTCTTATTTTTATAAAAGTAAAAGGATTATTTTAACATATTTAATTTTTAGATTTGAAAAAAGAGAAAAAATAAATGGATATAGGAAGAGAAGGGGTAGAAGAATATAGGTAAAATTTGATTATGAATTTAATAATACTTGAAAAATTATTAGGAAAAGTGTATAATACTTCTTACGAAGAATAGAAGGAGTAGGGCTATGGTAGTTGCTAAAAATAAAAAAGCATTTCACGATTATTTCATAGAAGATAGATATGAAGCAGGTGTTGAATTATTTGGTGCCGAAGTGAAATCAATAAAAAATGGAAAAGCAAGTATAAAAGAATCTTTTATAAGAATTATAAAAGGTGAAATCTTCATTATGGGTATGCATGTTACACCATATGAAAATAGTTCTATGTATACACCTAATGAACTTAGAGTAAAAAAACTTCTACTTCACAAAAAAGAAATCCAAAAGATACATGAGAAAGTAAGAGAAAAGGGTTATACTATTGTACCTATTTCTGTTTACATAAAAAAAGGTCTTATAAAAGTTGAGATAGCTCTTGGTAAAGGTAAGAAAAATTACGACAAGAGGGAAACAGAAGCTAAAAAGACTGCTCAGCGTAGTATGGACAAAGCTTTAAAAAGTTTTAATAGATAAAACTTTTTAAATTAATAGTTAATAAGTAATAATTAATAGTGTTTTGCTTGAAAGGAATTATATAATGAAAGAAGATTCGATTGTTTATCAGAAATCTTTCAAATTCTCAAAACGCATAATTAAACTGTACAAATACTTAATAGAGGAAAAGAAGGAAAAAATAATATCAAGTCAGTTATTAAGAGCTGGTACAAGTATAGGAGCTAATATTAGCGAAGCTATTTATGCTCAAAGTAAAAAAGATTTTATTAATAAAATGTCTATAGCACTTAAGGAAGCTAGTGAAAGTAGATATTGGATAAAACTTTTAGAAGGTGACTTTATTACAACAAAAGAAGCAGATTCTTTACTTTATGATATTATAGAATTAATAAAACTTCTGACAACTATTGTAAAAAGTAGTAAAAATAATTATTAACTATTAGCTATTAATTACTAATTAAATATGGGAGTGCCAAGGTTTCGACAGGGTTAGGCGTGTTATAGATAGCAGGCCAGGGTGATTCCTGTGAAAGATCAAAACAATCGTTTTTAAATGGAAACGAAAATTACGCATTAGCTGCCTAGTTGCAGCTTGTTCCCCTATTCCTATGTCGGCATGGAATAGACGGAATATAACTTAAACCGACTCACCGAAGGTACCGTCATTGTGCCCTAGGGACATCTTAATTGACTAGTGCTAACTAGCTTTGCCTATGGAGCAGGTTAGTGCGAAACTCAATTGTAGGATAAGCTTGTAGAAGTTTATGGCTCACTAATTTTGGACGGGGGTTCGATTCCCCCCACTTCCACCAAATATAATTATAAAGAGTGTAAAAGCTCTTTTTTTATTAGTTGCTATTATAGGGTAAATAAAATATTATTTTAGTTCTCAACAAAATACATATACAAAAACAGGAGGCAAAAGATGAAAAAATTTATTATGATGGTTACAGTTGTTATTATGATGGTTTTGGTAGGATGTTCAAATGCGCCAATAGTTGATACTAGTAATCTTCCAATAGAAGATATATTGGAGATTAAAGACAATAATTTGGAAGCAGTAATTAGAAAAGCATTAAAGAAAAAAGAAGGGGATATCTATAAGCAAGAAATAGAAGCTTTAGATGGTTTGAAAGCAAGTAAAAAAGGAATTAAAACTTTAGAAGGATTAGAAAAAATAGAGAAATTAAATGGAAAATGGGATTTGAGTAAAAATGAACTTGAAAACCTTAAAGGATTTGATGGATTAAATCAAATAAAAGGATCTTTAAATCTTTCTTCTAATAAACTAAATAGTTTAGAAGGATTTCAAAATTTAAAAGTAATAATGATGCTTGATTTAAGCTATAATAATTTAAATAATCTAAATGAGTTTGAATCATTACATTCAGCTATGATATTAGCTTTAGGTGGAAATGATATACAAGATTTAAGTGGACTTGAAAGTTTGCAAGTAGCAGGTCAAATTGCACTTTTTGGAAATGAAAATCTATTTCCAGAAGATAATTTAGAGTTAAAGAATAAGAATAAAGAGATAATAAAAAAATTACCAACAAAAAATATATTTTATTAATTAGAAAAAATGTTGAGATATGAGCTGATACTGTGAAAGTATCAGTTTTTTTTGTAAAAAAATCATGTTATTGGAAAAATATTTTTATAAAAAAATAGTGATTTTGTAGGTGGTTAACCTCTAAAAAGACTATATTTTATTGACTTTTTGATAGAAAATAAGAAATGATGAAAAATTTTATTAAAGGTATCTAACAGGTGTAATTTAATCTTTGTAATATTAGTAAAAATATAGTAATATAATTCTGTGGAAATAAAGTGTATTAAAATAGGAGGGAAAATGAAAAATAAAACACTACTTAAGAATGAATTAGAAGCAAATTATTTTGCAGCTAAAGTACTTAGAATAACTATTATATTGCTTATATTGGTGTTAGTATTAAAGGTAGTAGGGGTGTTTAGCACTCCCATGGAGGTCTTGGGACCAGCAATGGGTTTATCTATCATTTTGTGTCTGTTACCAACAATATTTGTAAGTGTATTAAAGAAAAATGATGAAAAGATGAAATATTTAATAATAGGAGCTTCTTTGGTAATGGTAAGTATTTTGTACAGCTTATTAACTTATCATACTATACTTATGTTTTTGTTCCCAATAGCTTTATCAAGTCTTTATTTTTCTAAAAAGTTTAGTATATTAACTGTGGTTTCAACAGTAATATCTCTTAGTCTAAGTATGTTAGCTTCGGAAAAAATAGGTGCAGTTGTAGACCAAAACTTTGATTCAACATATAGGCTTATGGTAAGTGGACTTGTGCCAAGAGCAATTATATTAGTTGCAGTATCATCGATATTTATAGTTCTTGCTAGTCGTACAAGTAAATTACTTGGGAGTATGATGAGTATAGAAAAAACAGAAGAGATGTTGAATGAAACTCTATTATTAAAGGAAAAGTCAAAAGAGACATCGGTAGAAGTAAATGAAATAGTAAAACATTTATTTGATTTTACTAATAAAACTCATAAAGAAGCAGATAATGTAGTAAAGAAAACAGGAACATTAGTAGCAAAAAGCCAAGGAGCTTATAGTGAGCTATCGGAAAATTCAGAAAAATTATCAAATATGAATTATATTTTAAATAAATCTTCGGATAAACTATCTCATGCTACGAACAAAACAGTAGAAGTAGTAGGAGAAGTAAAAGGAAGTCTTACTAAAGTAAAAAGTGCAAATGAAAACATGCATCACATTTTTGAGAGTACAAAAACAAGTGTAAATCATATGAAAGAATTAGAAATAAATTCTAAAAAAATAGGAGAAGTAGTTGGAGTAATAGAGAGTATGGCAGACCAAATAAACCTCTTGGCACTAAATGCCTCAATAGAAGCAGCTAGAGCAGGAGATGCAGGAAGAGGATTTAGTGTAGTTGCTGACGAAGTAAGAAAATTGGCAGAAGATTCAAAAAGATCTACAGAAAGCATATCAAAATTAGTTAATAATATGATTAAGAACACAACAGAAGCTTCTACTTGGATGAACGATAGTCATACTTCCGTTGTAAAAGGGAAAGAGACATTTGAGAGTATCAGTTTTACATTTAATAGTATTACTAGAAAACTTGAAGAATTGAATACTCATATATTAGATAGTAATGAATCTATAAAAGTATGTAATAAAGATTCAGAAAAACTTTCTTCATCACTTGTAAATGTTGTAAAAGCAAATGAAGAAACATTATTAAATGTAGAAAGTATAGCAAATAGTATAGGAACACAGCTGGAATGTGTAGAAAATATAAAAGAATATGTTACTCATATTGGTTCTAGAATGGAAGATTTGGTTAACTAAGTTAAAAGCTGACTATTAATTAGTCAGTTTTTTTATTTCAAATTAGGAAGGGATATGGAAATTTTTTAGAATAGATAATTATAAGATAATTAAGGAGGGTATATATGGGTTTAGTAAAATGGACTGATAATTTGTCAGTGGGCATAAGTGAATTTGATAAAGAACACAAAGAATTAGTAGCTTTGTTAAATGAACTTTTTGATGGAATGAAAAAAGGACAAGCAGATACTCTGCTTAAACCAACTCTGGATAAATTAGTAAGTTATACAGTGAAACATTTTGCACATGAAGAAAAATACTTTAAATTATATAATTATCCAAAAATGGCAGAACATATAAGAGAGCATGAAGCCTTTAAAAAAGAAGTAAAAGAATTTATGAAAGAATATGAAGAAGGGAAAAAGATGTTATCAGGTCATATGTTGCATTTTTTGAGTGATTGGGTAACTAGTCATATTCAAAAACAAGATAAAGAATATACAAAATTTTTAAATGAAAAAGGTTTAGTTTAATT
>CAZHXU010000051.1:0-16679 GCA_964536535.1 uncultured Fusobacteriaceae bacterium | reverse complement strand
GACCAAAGTTGAAACAATGAAGGGGGAGTAATGAAGACTGATTCTTACAATGAAATGATTAAATTACTTGATACAGGAGGGGAGTATACAAAGTTCCCTTACTCTACAAGTGACGCTTTAAATATAATAGTTAGACTATTGGGAAATGTTACAGGTGCTAACTTGCCAATAGATTATGTATCTACCATAAAGGAAAATACTTTAGGTTCAACACTGTCTGTATGGACTGTGTTGCCACATAATGGTGTTGTTACTGAACACGTTGATGTGTTAGGGATAGATACAGGAGCAAGCACTTTAAGTGTTATTTATACTGGGGAAGAACTTGCAAGGTTTGACGCTACAGTAAGTGGTTCTCTCTCAGTAACAGGAACACATTTTCTAGGTGAAGGTGTGGGACTAAGAATTAAAAACATAACCACAGGTGAGATACTAACAGGTAGTGAGAAGTTCTTTACTACAGGAAGTGGACAAGATATTCTTGGGTTTACGCTCAAAGGGTATGGAGAAGTAAACAATGGAGAAACATTAGTGGTAGAAGGATTCTGTGATAATGCCAGTGTTGAAATAGTATTGAATCAAGTGGTAATAAATGCAAGGGAGATATTAATATAATGGTACACTTTAATAAAAAAGAATATGAATGTAAATGTGGATGTGGTGCTGACCATTTAGACAGTAGATTGCTAGACAAGCTAGAAGCTGTAAGACTTATGTATGGCAAGCCAATGTATATAAACAGTGGTGTAAGGTGTGAGGAACATAACAGAAATGTGGGTGGTTCTCCCACTTCATCTCATATGCTAGGTTTAGCTACAGATATAAGAGTTAGTAACAGTGCCGAAAGATATAAGTTGGTTGACTTATTTATTAAAGCAGGAATAAGAAGGATTGGAGTGTATAACACTTTCATCCATGTGGACGTAGATGATAACAAACCACAAGATGTCATTTGGTATGGTTAGTCTTCTTCCCAGTCTTGAATAAAAACACTAAAGGTGCTATACTTAAATGTATAGTACTTTTTTTATTAGGAGGATAAAATGGATATTTTTAGTAACAATGTTGAACTGGTGCAAATACCTAATTGCGTTTTGTACCCACATCAGAAGATAGCATGGAACGGTTTCTCTAAGATAATGAGAGAGAATCCTAAAGGCGTTAAGTATCTGATATTAGAATGGCACAGAAGGGGTGGTAAGGATATAGAACTTATAAACCTTACAGCCAAGCAAGCAAGTAAAGAAGTTGGTAACTATTATTATGTGTTCCCTGAAAAGAGACAAGCTAGAGAAGCCATATTTGAGGGGATAGACGCTGATGGTCGTAGGATGATTGACTATATTCCTCACCAGTTAATTCATAGAATAAGAGATAAAGAGATGGTTATATATATCAAGACTAACCAAAAGGATAGTAAAGGAGATACGGTATATTCTACTATACAGTTTGTTGGCTCGGACGCAGATACTAAGGTAGGAACATCCCTAAAGGGTGTAGTATTCTCAGAGTATGCTCTTTGTAATCCTGATATTTATTATAAACTAGAGCCTGCTGTAGCAAGAGCAAATGGTTTTATGGCTATGATTTCCACACCTAGAGGTGAGGATAACCACATGGTAGAATTGATAAACCTTAATAAAGATAGTCCAAAAGCTTTTATCATGGAACAAGTTCATATTGAAAAGACTTTTGACTATGCAGGTAATAGGATATTTACTGTAGAAGATTTTGAAGATAAGAAGAGAGCAGGAGTACCTCTTTCAGTTCTATTACAAGAATATTATTGTGATAGAATTGTAGCTAATGAAGGAGCATACTATAAGAATGTTTTCAAAGAGAAAGAAGACAATGATGAATTATGGCTATCTAAAAGGCTACAGTCTTACGAGAATACGTTTTCTACTGTTCACTATGGAATGGACTTAGGGGTAGGAGATAGATTTGTCATATGGAGGGCTCAGGTAGATGACAATGGAAAACCAGTTATTCAGAAATATTATGCTAACAGTGGGTATGGAATAGGTCACTACATGGAATGGATTATAAAAGATTCTATGATGTTTGAAGATGTTAAACTGTACTTACCTCATGATGTTAAACAACGTAACATGGCAACTGGGAGAAGCACTATGTTTGAAATCCAAAAGATAATCAGAAGGTATGAAAGAATCAAAGTATTTGTAATTAAAAAATCTTCTAATGTAAAAGGAGATATAGATATAGTTAGGAAGTACTTAACAGTATGTAGTTTTGTAAGAGAGAGTACATACACTGGAGTACAGATGTTAAAGAAGTATACTAAGGTTGAGAATAAAAGTCTGAATGACTTTGACGCTAACAACGGTAAACCTCTACATGATGAATCTTCTAACTATGCAGATGGTTTTAGATACCTGATATTAGGTATGTTTAACAGAAGATGGTAATAAAAAAAAGAGGGGAAGACCCCTCTTTTAATATGCCATCTCAGCACCTTCTCTTAAACTTTCCTCAGCTTCATTTCTTATCCAGTCTTCTGTCTTTATCAAATCATTCATTGAATGATTCCCGTCCTCATAAATCCACTTAGGAACTAACATTGCGAGCATTATCAATTCATATTCTTTGTCATCATTGGAAGTTAAGTTCTGTGACAACACACTTAAGAATTTAAACTTATAATCCTTACCGTTATAGTTGAACTTCTTATCATTCAGATTTGAATAAAGTTCCCATTCAGTTTCATTTATGTATCTGTTAACTGTTCTTATGGTAGGGTGCGTTCCTTCTTTAACCAACCCTGATGGTATGTACATCAACAATCTAAGCTTCATTTTCAATCAACCCTTTCGCTAGTTTTATCATTTTCTTTGCGTCCTCTTCTGTTATATAGATAATTGATTGTCCCATCTCTTCTGCTAGACTTGCAGAAGCTCTCATTAATTCACCTTCAATTTCATAGTCACTTATACCTTGCTTAATCATTGGTATAATTTGTGATACTACAGCTAGATAAAATCTATAACCTGCATTATTTTTCATATTACTTTTTATCTCTTCTATTGCTTTTTCTTTTGTCATCTTACTTTATTCAACACCTCTCCGAAAGCTTTTGCTCTGATTTCCATTCCTGTTCTAGTGTCCTTCTTTGACTTGATTAAGAACTGTACAGTCTCTTCATCCCTTTTCTCATTAGGGGCTAAGTCATAGCCCCTGCTTATTTCATAAATTTCTGTATCTATCTTCTTTATCTTAGAAGAACACAAGTCAATCTCTGATTGCAAGTATTCTTTTAAAGTCATTAATTGCTACCACCTTTCATTGCTTTGTTCATAACTGGGGGATAAATCTCAGTGTTGCCTTTTGATATTTCTTCCCCAGTCTCACTACAATAACCTGTCCATTCAGTAAGTCTTTTAGCTTTGTCCAACTTCCTTTTAACAACTTCATTTTGTTCTGTCATATCTATTTCAGTCTCTTCTAAAAATAAAGCTATACTCTTATCATGTGCAGATAAGAACTTTATATACGAGAATGTTTCATTTACTATAAGTGTTGCTTGCTGTCCTAGCCCTGCTTGCTTACACTCTTTATAAACAATCATAACATCTGCCAATTCATCTTTCACTTTAAACTTATTTGTTCTTGCTACAGCTTCTACAAACTCTCCACACTCTTCTGTCAATTTAGAAATCCTTGTTCGTCTATCGAACTTAGATACTAATTTTTCAAGTGTATCTTGGAACTTATCTAACAGTGCGTCTGCAACATCTCCTAATAATTTAATACCTAATGATGTAGCCAAGTCTTTTAATTTTAACATATTCATATTTTTTCTACCTCTCTTATATAGTTTTTACGGTACTTGTTCCAGTGCCTTTTAAGCACTCTTCTAATTGCGATAGCCGTACCTTTCTTACTATCGCTTACTACTACTATCTTTCTACCTTCCTCTACAAGTTCGAGATAAGCTTCTCCAAAAGCTTCAAACCCTCCCTTTCGAGTTAGTCCTTTTGCCATTAACGAATCTACATACTTTTTATGAGTAGTAAAATCATGGTCATGAATAATCCAAAAGTCCAAACCTGCTTCATCTGCTCTCTTAAGTTCCTCTCTGAATCTCTTCTTATTAGAATAAAGAGTTCCGAATAGGTCTGAACTTCTTTTAATTTCAATGGCTATAGAAGTTTTTAACCATTCCTTTTCACCATCAAATCTATACTCAAGTGTTATATCACCAGTACTCTTAGTCACACCTTTAGGTCTAACCGTACCTTCGATTATGCTAACTATCTTAGCACCACTCTTGTTTCTTCTATTATCTATTAAATAATCAGGCAGGAGATAATCTCTTGCCTTTTCTCTAGTGTCTACTATAATTCTTAAATCAACTTTTCTCGGCACGTCTTCTCCTCCTGTCTATTATCAAATCTTTTTTACTGTACTTACCTAATGGTTGCCATTCGTGTCGACAATGCAAAGTGCCTTTAAACCTTTTGCAATCCTCTTTAGTTCCTGAACACACATCATCTTCCCACCAGTCTAGGTTAGTAAAGTAACGCATTAAATCTGAGTGCTTCTCGCCTTCCTCTTTTATAAACTGGGAATGAAAATCTCTGATATCTTTGTAATCTTTACTTACCTTATAGTCAGGTTTCATACATAAAAATTCAGTCGCCCCTTCTTCAATTAATTGAAACAGAGCATTGTCTTTATAATCATCTTGAATATTCATGGCTACTATTGACATGCAACTAGCATTTCTAGCATACATTAGACGCAACCATTTAGCCATCTTAGGCTTTTCTATTAATTCTCCTAGAGGAATGTAACCAAACATTCCCCTAAGTTCATTTACAAAGTTTAGTAGCTTTTTATCTGCCTCTTCTCTTAGACTTCTCTGTCTTTCTTCCTCCTGATTTTTTCTTTCCTTTTCCCTTCTCAGAATCTTTAGTTGATTTACTTGAGCCTTTTTTATTTCTTCCTGATGACTTTGATTTTTTCTTTGGTCTTTCTTCTTCTTCTTCTTCTTCTTCATATTCGTCTTCATCGTCATAATCTTCTTCATCCTCTTCATCTTCATCATCGTAATCGTCATCATAATCATCATCATCTTTACTCTTACTTGAAGGTGGGAAGCTTACTTGATTAACTAAGATACTAGCGTTTTGTTTGTAGTCGTCCGATTCTTCATCTATATCCAATCTCATTTCTCCTACTAATGCAATTCCTTCTCCTTTGGAGAAATATTCGTCTATAAATTCTGCTCTGTTTCCAAAGCATTTACAGAAAAAGAAATCTGCTTCTTGTTCTCCATCTTTATTTTTAAAAGGTCTGTTTACTGCTACAGTAAAGTAACAGTAATCAACACCTTTCTTTCCTTTAGCTTCTTTAAAAACTGGGTCTTTGGTAAGTCTACCTACTATTGATATTGAGTTCATTATTCTTCGTCCTCCTCTTCCTCTTCATCTTCTTCATCTTCTTCTCTTAACTCTTCTAATAACTCAAGTGATAAGTCTTCTATTTCATATGCTTCGTATTCTTCCCCAGTCTCTTCATCTGTTTCAGGGAAACATAACTCAAACATCTCTAATAGGTCGTCTAATTGACTTTCGTTAATTGTTTCTAAATCATCAACATCAAATATTTCTTTCATTCTCTCCATGAAGTCAGGTGCTTCTTCTTCTAATTGGTCAAGGTCATCTTTGATAAAAGCATTTAATCTTTTAACAACTTTCTTATCTTTCTTAACTGTTTTCTTTGCAGGTTTCTTATCTTTCTTTGGTGCTTTCTTTGGTTTAACTTCTTCTTCCTCTTCTTCTATAATATCTGCTTCTTCCACTTCCTTTTTATTAACTTTCTTTTCTTTCTTAGTTTTTCCTTTACCTTCTACTATTCCCTCTATAGGTTGTTCTTTAGGTTGTTCTTTTGATGGCATAGTTCCAAACCCTTTTATATCTACAACTAAATCAATATCCCAACCATTCTCTACCAAGTTTATTAAGTTATTTAAAATTGTCATTGTTGCTTTCATTATTTATTCCTCCTCAAATTCTTTTGTTATTTGTTCTATATACTTTCTATCTTCATAAAGTCCAAAGAAGATATCTGCATTGAATCCCAGTTTAGACAACCCTTTAGTAAGAGCGTCTGTCTGTGCTTTCTTTGCCCAGTCTCCTTCATACTTTTGACCAGTCTTTCTCTTAGGATTGAGTTCTATATCAGAAGCAATCTGTATAGTCCCTTCTTCATCATCATAAGAGTAGTTTAATTTAGCTGTATAAAGACACACAAGTATATCATCTACATCTATCAATCTAAAATCTTCATCACTTACATTAAACTTATCTGTACCAAACATACCTAGCTTTTTAGTAGCCATCTTCATTTGATACTGGGAATTAATTGATGTAAAGTTTCTACCAAACCCACTCTTCTTTGTAAAAGCAGGGTCAGTCTTCTGCACATCATCCCAAAATTCTAAGTTCTTTTCTTCTTCTTCATCCGAGGTAGCAAACGACTTGGAGTTAGTCTTTATTCTAACAGGTCTGCTACCTTTCTTCTTACCTTTTTTTGGTGGCATATTATTCTCCTAATCCGAATCTAATTCCTTTCGATTCTTCTATATCTAACAACTGCTCTATTGCCTTGTTTTTATTAGGTGTAGTTAATTTTATTGAGTTAGCTTTAAAGATAGTTTGTATCTCTCCTGCTGATAATTTTTTCATTGCTTCTTCTCTTTCTTTTCTGTTATATCCAGTCTCTTTAGTTTGTTCCTTAACTTCTTTTTTTACTGTTTTCTTTACTGTTTTCTTTACTGTTTTTTTAGGTGCTTTCTTTTCTTTCTTAGGTGCTTCTTTAACCTCTTCCTTTACTTCCTCTTTAGGTTGTTCTTTGACTACTTTTTTAGTAGCTTTCTTTTTAACTACTTTCTTTGTAGTTTTCTTAGGTGCTTCTTTAACCTCTTCTTTAACTTCTTCTTTAACTACCTCTTTAGGTTGCTCTGCTTTAACAACTTTCTTAGTAGCTTTCTTTTTCTTAGTAGCTTTCTTTAATGGTTTAACTTCTTTGTCTTTAGCTTCTTCTTTTTCTTTTCTATTTAACCAAGTCTTTTTATCTCTATTCATTATCTCTCTATCTTCTAAAGATAAATCTAAAATATCTTTTACTTTATCTCTAACAAATTTCTTGAACTCTTTTTCATCTATGAAGTAAGCATAAGTCACTAGGTCATTCTTAGCTAATTCCTTTTCTTGTCCAACAGATTCAGTCAACACATACTTCCTAGCTATTATATTGTTAGCTGTCATTGGTAAGTATATTCTTTCTCTCTCTGTTCTACCTACTATTTGTCCAGTCTTGATAGACTTACTGTCATTTGAAAAGTTATCAATCACCACCATGTAAATGTTTATATTTTTACTCATTTTATTCCTCCTCTTTCACTTGTGTCTTTCTATATCTGACACTCTTCTTTGGTTTAAGAATTGCATACTCTTCATTATGAGTTTTGAGATGTGCTTTAAGCTTCGGTTGATTTATAGTCATCTTCTTCCCAGTCAACTTTACTTTACCCTCACTCTCAAGTGTGTGCAATTGTGCTAAAACTCCTGCCAATAATTTCTCACAATCATTACCAAATGTTATTTTAAATTCAGTATTCCTGAAATCATTCGGTATTTCCTCTTCTTCCTTTATGACTAATTCATCTTCTACTTGGGTGTATATTGTTCCTGAGTTCCCTTTGATGTTCCCTCCTACCTTTTCGATTACAGCTAGTAGACCATTGTCATACCTGTCACTAGCCTTTTGTAAATTTTCCAACCCTTGCTTATACTGGGAAGAAAAATCTTTTAATTGTTGTTTGCTTGATTCTATATTTGATTTGATTCTTTCTTTAACAAACACTATAGCGTCTGCCTTTTCTTTAGCTAGACCATAGATTGAATTAATAACCTCTTGGTCTTTCCCCTCTTCTGCTAACATCTCTATAAAAGATACTATCTGATAAAGGTTCGGTAGCTTCTCTTTGTACTTTAATTTTCCACCCTTGCTAATTCTTACTAGAGGGTTTTCAATTTTGTTTAGTTCTTCCTGTTTTCTACTAACTATCCCTAGATATTCTCTATCAGCTTTCGACATTCTTTCGCCCCTCTTATTGTTGGGTTTGTTTCTTTTTAATCCTCTTTTTTTTACAGCCACAAAAGTCGTCTCCTTTCGTATGTATTAAGTATACATGAAGACACATAAAATGTCAACAATTATTTTTTAATTTTTAATAATTCTTTGAAATATCTTTCTCTTACATCATCTAAACTATCACCTTTTAGGTAATCTTTATTAGATAATATATCTTCTAATATCATAACAACGTGTCTTTTCTGTATGCTTTTCAAGTACCTTACATTCTCGTAAACTTCATCACTACAAAATTTTCTTGCGTAATCATCCCTGATACTGGTGTTGCTAGGTATAGGGAACACATGAGGTTTGACATAGAAATCCTTCTTAGATATTTTTATTTCTCCAAGTTCTTTAATCTTCTTCCTACTCTTACGATTGACCTTTGACTGGGCAATAAGATAGTTGTTTTTTAAATAGCTTTCTTTTCCTGAACGTCTATGGTTTATTATCAGTTCATTGGTAAGTAAAGATATTTTTCTTTTATCATTTTTCTTTAGCTTATCTAACTTTTCTCTTTGCTTTATTTCACTCTCTCTTATTAACTTTATTTCTTCTTTTGTTAGTTCTCTTAACCTTGCTTTTTTTCTGTCCAGTGTGAACGTCTTTTCTATGAACGTGTTCGGTTTTATCTCCACTTTCTTTTCCAGTATTGGAGTGCTTATCCCTAGCACGTACTTCATATTTGTCTTGCTTCCTTTTGGCAATATCCTCTTTAACAGTTCTTGGTCTGTCATCTGAACTCCTTTCTTTTAGAATCCTACTTCTCCTATCAAACTCTGAGATAAGCTTACCATCTAGTGTGTCCTGTTTGTCACAAAGGATTAGCCCTCTGATTTCAGGAACAAACTTAAGAGGTAGTGCTTTACCTATTAGTTCTCCTACTACCCTACACTTAAGGTTTCGGATGAAGGTATCTGTATCATATTGTTCACACATATCTGAATACTTGTCAGGTATCTTGCTTGGATTAGTCCTGAATATTAATAGAACATTATCAACCATCTTTGCTACCTCACTCGCCCCTGATATTTCATCAAAGGTTATATCGAATGGACACATACCATTCACTTTTCTTAAATGTGCAACTAGAACTATATGAATGTTCAGTTGTTCTGCTACTTGTTTTAATCTATCTGCAATGTATAATTGCTTTTCATTTGAAGTCTTCTCTTTTTCTGTATTAAGTGTCATTAGGTTATCTAATATAATAACTCTGCTGTCATACTTAACTACAGATAGTTTTATAAGACTTATTATTTCATCTATATCTCTTAGCTTGTTATCTATAAATCTAGTATAGTTATCTATCTCTTTGGATAGTATTCTTCTTATCTCAGGTTTAGCTTTGTATATCTTCCTACCGTAAGAGTTGACAGTTACATTACAGTTGTCAATACTAGCCATAGTGTTTACTATACCTGAGAATATAACTCCCTTCTGCATTTCTCCTGAGAAAATAGTAGAGTGTATTTTGTGTTCTACATTCCTACTAACCAAACAGGTTGTAGCTAGGGTCTTACCCTGAGAAGCACTACCTGTTAAGACAGTAACCTCTCCTACTCTCAATCCTTCTAACATAATATCAAAGGGTTTGTAGTCGGTTCCGATTATCTCCACTTCGGTGTCTTCTTCATATCCTGACTGTAGAGATTCTATCTCTAAGTCTTTTGTATACTTTCTTATTAATTCTCTATAGTAAGACTTGGCTTCTTCACCCCAGTCAAACTTCTTAACAATGTCTTGCCATATACTATTGACATCATCACCTTCGAGTTCTTCATCTTCCTTCAAACTCTTTAGGCTGACTTCCTTTAGCTTCTGTGGAAAGTCAACTCTATATACTAGACCGTTCTTAGCGTCTTGCCCTGCTTGGTCATCATCATATATAACTACTATCTCATTCGCTAACTCTAAAAGTTCTTTATTTTCAAGTACCCACTTGTAGTTACCACAACCATTTGGTAAGGCTACTACATTGTTTATGCCTATCTCTTTCATAGTAAGACAATCTGTCTCACCTTCTAGTATGTACAACACTCTATTGTCTGAGAATGTAAGCATTGTTAGTGCTTCATCATAGTTAAAGAAATTATTGCAACTTCCTTCTATCTGATATACCTTTGGTGTGCTTGCTCTTTGGTCTGTCTTCCTCAATCTAGCCCCTGTCCTTACACCATTCTTTTCTCTAAAGAATACTATACGGTTAGAACTGTTTTTCTTTCTATGGAAATAAGTTGTAGACTGGGAAAGAGTATCAAAGCTAATCTTTTTCTGCTCTACAAATTCATCCACTAGTGCATAAGCTTTCCCTTTGACTTCACTTATATGTTTGAAGTCATCCTCATTGAAGTTAAATTTCTTTTCAACTTTTCTTTTATCTCTAGTATAACCTAATAATTTATGGAACTCTTTTGTTTCATCTGCTTCCATTTCTAAAAACTTAGGAAGCTGAGATAAATGTCCATGTTCCTGACATCTCCAACACCTAAATACTTTCAGGTCTAAGTTGATGTTTAACTTAGGTTCTTTATCTTCTCCACAATGGGGACAATAGAACAAATCTTCATTCCCACTATGACCTTTGTATCTCATTTCTAACTCATTAATTAGAAAACTAGTTATTTTATCTATCACAATCACCTCTTTAGACGTACGCTGACCCACCTAATTTGCTCTTGGTGAGCTTTTAGTGGTGTCATTGGTATTAGTTCCCACCTTAGACTGTTCGGACACCTTAAAATGGAAATTAGTCATACCACATACCACCACTTTTAACTTTAGTTGTAGTTCTTTTTCCCTTGCTCCAAGCTTCTAAGTATTTGGTTAGGAATATATCTAACCTAACTGGGTAAGAACTGTTAGTGTTTTTATAATACTTAAGCATTATCTCTTTGACCTTCTCCAAGCCGTACTTATCCACAATATCCTGACACTCTTGTAGATGTGTTTCTCTTACAGGATTCTTAGTGAATACACTAGCTTCTCTGTCAAAGGTTGGTATGTATCTTCTTAACTCTTCTAACTGGGGAAAAGTTTCTGAGTTTGTTTTGGGTTTCTTTTTAACTGTTCGTTTCTTCTTCCCAGTCAACTTCGTAGAAGTAATAAGTGTATTATTAATTGGTTTATTAATTGTATTATTATCCTTAAACTTTTGTTGTATAGGGTATTGAACTTTTGTTGTATAGGGTATGTAAGAAATGTTTAATACCCTCTTTAAGATTTGTTTAGTACCCTCTTTATACTCTATTGTAGATGTAATGTAACCCTTATCTACCAGTGAGTTTATTACTCTACTAACCCTAGTTTTGCTGATTCCGAAAAAGTCTGCGAAATAATTATTAGTTGCATAGCAACCTTCTTCATTATCCAAACTATCTATTTCAACAAAGAATACTTTTTCCTGAATAGTTAAATTTTCATCCAACCAAATTTCTTTTGGAATCCAAATTCCTTTAAAGTCCCTTTCCATTTTTATATCACCTCTTTTTACCAGTCTAATGGACTAACATTATACCATTTTTCATAACTATTTTCCATCTATTATTTTCTGAACATCTTCCTTATAAATCTTTCTATACCCATTAGGCAAAGTAAAGTGTTTTACCTCACCTCTCTTCATCATTCTATCAATAGTTTTCCTACTGACACCTAGCATTTTAGCTACATCAGCAGGTTTTAAAATCTCTTTATTCATTCTCTTTAACCTCCATTATTTTATTTAACCACTACTTATAAATGATTATCATTTATAAAAAGTTGACAAACAAAATAGCATAGTGTATAATCAATAATGTTTATGGTTGGTTTTTCACTGTTACACTTTTTTCCTCTTAGGCAAGACCTACATTAGAGTAGGTAAGGGACTTATGCAAGTCCCTTTTTTTATTTCCAACTAGGTTTTTTAAGTTGTCCTTTCTTAAAAGTAAACAAAGGCTTTTCACTCTTTCTAACTATCCTTTCTTCTATTCCAAAATCAAATCTGTCTTCCAATTCTTCCTTTCTTTCTCCTGCTTCATCATGGAAGTATATATAATACCTATCACTTCTAGCATACTTACTAACCCTCTTCTTACTTAACAGTCCATACTCTCTAAGGAAAGGTAATATATTATTTCTCATAGAATCTAACCCACAATTCAATAACGCTATCAAACTTGTAGGACTTAAGTCTAAGTAAACACCAAACATATCATCTTTTATATTCAATTCATCTTTCATAAGACAACTTACTACAACGTATGCTTTTACACACGAACTCTTTACATGACCATTCACTATTTCATCAACTAATTTTTCAGGTATAACTATTTCTTCTATCATTTCTTTCTCCTTCTAGTTCTTTTCTTACTCTTTGGTTTGATTTCTTTTTTTATTAATTCATACTCTAATTGTTCTTTAAGATAGAACACTATGTTGTACTCACCCTCTAGTGTGAAAAGCTTTTCACACACCTCTTCAATTATAGATTCTACATACTCTTTGTTAACACTAAGTCCATGACCTTCTCCTTTTATGTATGTGTAAAACCATACTTTACCTCTCTCTACATACCTTTCGATATGACTTGTTATTTCCTCTACCTCGTATTGTTCATTAGTATAAATCATGTTATTGTACCTACTAGTATCTGACATATTCCTTCACCTTTCCTTCACGTCTGTACTTCCTCAAGTACCTTTTAAACTGGGAATAAGAACACATATCCTTTAGGTTGTAATATGCGTTCAAATCCTCTAAACAGTAACTTATATTCAAATAACTTATAGTCCCAACCTTTTCAAATTGTTTTATCCACTTCCTAAAGAGTGAGTATGTTATACTTTCCTTGCACTGGTTATACATTTTCTTTTCCCAGTTTAAGGATGTGGAACTCTGTAGTATTTGTTTTCAATATATCATATCCTTTGTACTTAAACACCTCTAAAGGGTTGTTCATAAATTCCAACTCTCTAAGATGTTTGTAAAACATTAATGTATTGCCATTTTTGCCAATCAATTTAACATAAGGAACTTTATTATTATTGTCCTTACTTTCTAGGTAGTCCACATACTCTTTTACTTCCTCAATCTCTTCTTCATAACTTAAATTTGAAAAGGTAGTTAGATAAACACCAAAGCTTAACGCTTTTTTATTCATATACTTTTTATCTATGTAGTTCCTACCTTCTACTAATCCTAGTCTTTCCATATTTTACCTCCTTTGTAGTTATATAACCAACCCCTTGAGTAAGGGGTAAGCTATCTAATTACAAACTAGTTAGGTTTGTTACATTCTTCTTTTTTATCACAGTTTTCACAATTAGGTTCTCCAAACATTTCAACGAATACTTCTTCTAAAAATTCCTCAAATTGTTTTTTACCAATTTCTATTTTTTCTTTTTCTTTTATTAGTTCGCTTGTATATTCTTCCATTGCTTCCAAGAAGTTGTCACCATGTATTTTATGTAATTTCTTTATTTCATCTTTGATGTTTTTAGATGTTTCTTTTAATATCTCTTTGTGTATCTCTTCCAACCTTTTGGTAATAGCTAACCCCCTTAATGGCTCGTTTTCTGCTAATGTTTTGATTCCTGCTATTATTTCCCTTACACTTTCAACCTTTTCAACATTGTTCTCCTCAGCAAGTTTCAGCACTTCATTAGCTTTTTCCAGTAATTGATTCCTAACCATTCCAAATATTGTTGTTAAATTCATTTTTTCCTCCTAGATTTCTTTAATAAAAAACATTCCATACAGTAAGATTAAACCCAACATAACGACACATTTTATAATCAAAACTCCTCCTCTAACAATAAGTTAGTAACAGTCTTAACTATCTTTAAGTATTGGTCAAACTCTTTTTCATCTTCTTCTGCACCTGTAAAATCCATATTATGTATTTCTTTATGGTAGAAGTTCATAATATTCTTTATGACAACCCTAGTACTCCATTCCATAGAGGTAGTTTCATCTAATATTACAATGTAACTACCCTTTTTTTCTCTGTATAGTATTTGGTGTCTACTATACTTTTTACCTTCTTCTTTTGAAAGGAATGACATAATATTTCTAGTTTTTTCAGTAAGTTCATCACCGATTTTCCTTAGAAATGTTTCAGAATCCAAATCATCCATTTCTTTTTCTACCTCTGCAATTAGTATCTTTAACTTAACATCTTCTAGATGTTTGTTAGCTACTATCTTTTCAAGCAATACTCTATTTCTATCTTTCATCAATTCACCTCATTTTAGAATCTAACATCTCTAGGATGATAGTTACGAATAATATTATAAATTGCTGAGTAACGAAAGTTACAATATCATTTGTCCATACCAAAAGGTCGAACACATTTAATATTGAACCAAAATTGAATATGATTATTGCGTATAAACTTAAGTTCATGACTACCTACTTTCCAATGTGGTTTACGTTTAAAAACGTACCCTCGCTGATGTATTTCATTTTCTTTATTTTAATTAACTTCTTAACTAACTGTTTTTTATCCAAGTAAATGAATACGAATCTACCTTTTACTTTGTGCTTACTCTTTAGTTTGAATACATTTTTAAGTTCACCAACTATTGTAAATAGTCTTATGTAGTCTGTACCTTCTATCAAGACTGGGATGAAGTCGCCAACTTCTAATTTTATTTTTCCCAGTTTAGCAAACTTACTGTAAGCCACTCTCTCAATTTCTAGGTTAACGACACCACTAAGAGTACCATTTCTCCTGTTAATATACTCTGACAAGTCTATCAGTTCATCTAAGGTGTATTGTTTATACTTAAGAATAGACAAGAATTTAACCTTGTCTCTCTTATAAGTTCTAATTAGTACATTCATTTATTCCACATCCTTAAAAGTAAGGTTTTTAAGTTGGATGTTACCATTCTTAAATCTTTTCATTTCAAAACTTACATAGTTGTTTTCTATTTTGTGCCATTCTCCATATTCAAAGTTTTCAATCCTAAGTTGGTTCAAACCTTCATTGAAAGTATTGTGATTGATTAACCAATCTTTTTCTATTAAAGATTGAAAATACATTCTACCTAGTAAGTTGTGCATAAATGACATATCATAACCACTTATTTTATACCCTTTACCACTAGCATATTTTTCTAAAGACCTAACTTTTATCTCTTCTTCTATCTCTTTAGTAACGATTGAAATATCTCTCTTGAAATAATCAGAACCTTTTAACAACACACCTTTAGGTGATAACTCGTGTGTAAAAAACTCCTCTTCTTTAGTTTCCTTATTTCTAATTTCTTTGTTGAATTTTACAATACATTCTTTTTCTTTTTCTGATAATTCAAATGGCTTTTTCTCAAATAACTTAATATACAAACAATAACCACCGTTGCCATCAAAATCAATTTCGGCATAACCTTCTACAATCGTGTTATGTATAACATCATTCCTGTATTTCAAACCAAGTTCAATGATATTATGAGTATGTTTGTTTTTACTCTTTTCAAAAGGTTTTCTAATCATATCATAAGCCTTGATTGCTTCACTACTTTTAACATATGCTCTTTTGTAACTGTTTTTAATACACGTATCTACTACTTTTCTCATAATTTTTTCCTCCTGTATTTTAATGTTTCATAACCTAACTACTAGGTTAGTAGTTAAGCTACAAAGTATTAAAATCTTATTGCCAAATCACTTGACTTCTAGTAACTCTTTTGATAAAAACCCTTCTTACTTTAGGGTATGCGTTCCCTCTTATACTTTTACCCATAAAACTATCATACTTTATATCACTTTCACAAATTGTAAAGTGTTCGTTGTCAACCTCTATAGTGTGACCCACCTTTATAGTGTCTTTGTGTACTACTTCTACTTTGTATTCGTAGTTCATTTTTAAACCTCCAGTTTTATTAATATTTCATAACCTAACCACTAAGTAAGTGGTTAAGCTAAAAAGCATTAACAGAACTCTATATTTGTAATTTGTACCCCTTCTATCAAAGTACCTTCTTTAAACTTTTCGATAGCCCAACTATGTACATTCGAAAATTCCAACTCTTTTATATTTTCGATAGTCATACCAAAATTATAAGTTTGTACACAAAACCTCAAGTTTTTTAAAAAATCAAACTTTGCTAAAAAAACACCATCTTTGTTGAAAATGTATTCACTGTAACCATTGTTGATAAAAAACACTTTCAAACTTTTACATTCGCCTTTAATATCGTCAAGTTCCTTAACTCTTTTAAAACTCTTTGTTTTAACTAACATTCTTAACATAGTTTTAATCTTTCCATTGATAACTTTGTACTCTTTAGTAAGTAGTTCTAATAACTCAAGTTGTTCAATATCTCCACTCTTAACAGTCTGTGCAAAATCATCTAAGAAATCCTCAAAACATTCTAAAGAGTTGTCTTTCAAATGCTCACCATAAATTTTTACTAAGTTCATAATTTTTCCTCCTAATTGTATTAATATTTCATAACCTAACCACTAAGTAAGTGGTTAAGCTAAAAAGTATTAATTTATGTTACCAACAAACATGAAGTCCCATATCATAT
>CAZHXU010000050.1:0-17359 GCA_964536535.1 uncultured Fusobacteriaceae bacterium | reverse complement strand
TTTCTTATAACAGTACTTGATCTTTTGGTTACTTTTGTATCAAGACAAAAGTGACGAAGAATATTGAAAAAACTTTTTATTCACAAAAAAAGGACTAAATTCTTCCAAATTAGTCCTTTGTCTTCAATCTGAGACTAATTAAAAAATTAGTCGTATTTATAGTTTATAATTTAGTATTAACAGAAGCCAATTTTTGTTCCATAGAAGCTTCTTTATCACGTCTGTCGTCTATCCGCATATTTGTATATACTCTTTTAGCTCCTTTTTCAAAAGGAGATTCATGTAACTTTTTTACTATAGCTAATAAATCATCTATATTTCCTTCAATAACAGTTCCCATTGGATTTAGAGTATACTTTAAACCTGAGTCTGCCAAAATCTTTTGGCAACCTGCTACATAGGAACTAACCGAACTATCACCAGTACCAATAGGTACTACTGCAATTTCTAATATTGCCATTTTTTCCTCCTATATATTTAACTTCATTACAATTCCGTCTTGATTTTCGCTAAAAAAATTTTTTATGATAAACTCTTTTTTAAATCCATAAGTTTTATAAATTTTTTGAGCTTTGTTCCATTTGTTTGAGACAACTAATACAATAGAATTAATATTGGTATTTTTATTCAAAATATTTTCTAAAAAACTATTAAAGAGTTTTTTCCCACTACCTTTTCCTTGAACCTTTTTTGCCAGTGCAAAAGAAGATATATAAAGTATACTTCCATTGTCATTATGACTTGATTTTATTGAGTGACCTAGAAGAAAATCTTCTGGGCTTAATTTTTTTTCTTCCCAAATTTCTGTTGTAAAAAAACCTTGTAATATTTTTTGTTTTTCAGCAACTAAAAAGCCCTGAGGAAATACATTTAATCTTTCTAAATAAACAGTTGATTTTTCTACAATATCACTTGAAAAGGCATCTTTTTCAATTTTCATAATTCTATTTAAATCTGTAATTTTTCCTTGACGTATCAATTTATCACCTCAATTTATTATATCATAGTTTTCATTTAAAAAAAATATTACAAAAGTCTTATTTTTTCTGAGGTAAACTTTATAGTTGATAAAAAAAATGGTATAATAAAATTATAATAAAAATAAGGGTGAATATAATGGAAAAAACTATTAAAGAGTCCTATGTAAATAGTGACTTTGGCACAACAAAAATTGATTATTTTGAAGGTTTTGAAATAATAGAAGCATTTCCAGCTAAAGGTGGAGAAGCTGATATTTTTAGATGTAAAGATCAAAGTGGTAGATATATATTAAAATTGTATAGGTATGGTATAGAACCACCTATGGAAATCATGAAAAAAATCGAAGAATTAAGTAAAAAATTTACTCATGATTTGGTTTTGACTATAAAACAAGGATATTCAAATGAACATAGAAGATATTACGAGATTTTAGAAGAGGCTAAATTTGGGAATTTACGTGAGTTTTTAAAAGGGGAAAAACCATCTGATTATCAGATTAAAGATATAATTAAACAGGTTGTAGATGCACTTGAAGTTTTACAAACTGTAGGAATTTTACATTTAGATTTGAAACCAGAAAATATTTTGGTAAGAGAAGATGAACCTTTTGATTTGATACTTAGTGATTTTGGGATGGCTTCTTTATTTGATAAAGAATTTAGTAAAAAAATGACAAGTATTAAAGGAACAGATACTTATTGGTCTCCAGAAAGTGCTGCTGGTTTTGCAACGGAAAAATCAGATTATTGGTCACTGGGGATAATAGTATACGAAATATTAGTAGGAGAACATCCTTATAGACATATGAGTTCTAAACTGCGTAATTATGAGTTGAATGTAAAAGAAGTTCATATACCAGAAAATATAAAAGACGAGTATAAAAATCTTTTGAAGGGTTTATTAACTAAAAATCCAGATAAAAGATGGGGCTTAGACGAAATAACACGTTGGTTAGGAGGAGAACGAGTAGAAGAGCATTTTGAAAGTTCTCAAAAAACTAATAATCAAATTGCCTTAAAATACAAAAATCAAGACTTTTATTCATTAATAGAATTATCAGAATTTTTATCAAAAGAAGCAAATGGAAGAGATGAACTTAAAAAATTATTTTTAAGAGGTCATATTTCAAATTGGTATAGCAGACAAGGTTTAGTTGATGAAGCAATGGAAATAGATGATTTGAGAGAAAGTGGTAAAAAAGAAGCTTTTGATTTATTTTTAAAAAAATATTGTCCACAATTCAACCCAAATTCATTTGCAGATTTTTTAAGTAGAATTAGTGTAGATAGAATAAAATATGAATTTGATAAACTTAAAAAAAGTGGAAAGTTACCTTTAGTACTTGGAGGATTAATTTTGGCTGTGAGTACAGGAGCTTGGATTCCTATAAGTATTTTGGTTTTGATATTTTACTTTAAAAAAAGTAACAGACCTAGTAGTATAGGAAATAAAATAAAGAAAGAAATTAATTTAGATGAATTAAAAAATATAGGTAGAGAAATAAGAGATGAATTTAAGAAAGAATTTAAATCTAGTTCAAATTCTACAGTTAAAGAAGATTGGGAAGCTGAGAAAAAAAGAGAAATAGAAAAAGTAAGAAAAGCTGAAATTGCTAAAATGAGAAAAAAAAGAAGAAGGGGTAAAACTTTTAGATCATTTTTAATAGTTGGTGGGGTGACTTATTTAGCAGTAAATAATCCATCATTTTTTCCGAGTTTTGTTACAAATATTGCTTTCAAAATACAAGGAATATTTATAAGTGTAATTCAACCTATATTTTTTCAAGTTGTAGAAATATTAAAAGAAATTATTAGTAATTTTTAGAAGCTATAGGCTTCTTTTTTTTTACTTAAGCAAAATGTTAGATTTAGGCTATAGAGAAAGAATAATATAAAATTCCTAACTCAATAAAAAAGACCAATTTTTATAAAATCAGCCTTTTGTCTTTAATCTAAACCTAATTAAAAAGTTAGGATTTTATTTATACAATTAAATTAACTAAACATAAAAAACCAATAAACCAAAGGTATGGGTTTATTTTTTTATAATCTCCAGTGCCTACATGAACAACAATATAAGTAATAAATCCAAAACTAAGTCCTATGCTTATACTGTATGTTAATGGCATTAATAATAAAGTTATAAATACTGGTATAGCAACTTTAAAATCATGTAGATTTAAATCAATTATATTTTTAAACATATAAACTCCTACAATAATTAAAGCAGGTGATGTTGCAAATGCAGGAATAGCACCAATTATAGGAGTAAAAAACATAGAAAGAAAGAAAAATAAACCTATAAAGATTGATGCAAGACCAGTTCTTGCACCTGCAGCAATTCCAGCAGCAGTTTCAGACAGAGTTGTAACAGTACTAGTTCCAAGTAGGGAACCGAGTATAGTAGAAGTAACATCTGTATGCAACATTCTTCCAAGTGATTTTATTTCTCCATTTTCATCTTCTAAACCTATTTCTTTTGCACAAGCAATTAATGTGCCTAATGAATCAAACAAATCTACAAACATAAATGAAAATATTGGACCAAGTAGAGAAAACTTAAGTGCTCCTCTTATATCAAGTTTTAATGCAATAGGCTCTATACTTGGTGGAAGTGATACAAGAGTAGAAGGCATACTAACTTCTCCAAGTATTATTCCTAAAATAGAAGCAACTACCATCCCAATAATAATTCCACCTTTTACTTTTCTTATCTCTAGAATAAAACTAATTACTAATGCAACTAATCCAAGTATAACAGGAGTAGTAAATTCTCCTAAACCAACTAGGGTAGCAGGATTAGCCACAACTAATCCAAGATTTTTTAAACCAATAAATGACATAAAGAGTCCTATACCTGCAGTTACTGCAACTTTTAAAGGTGCTGGTATTGCATTTGCTATTTTTTCTCTAATACCACCAATAGATAAAAGTAAAAAGAATAAACCAGAGATAAAAACTACTCCAAGAGCTGTTTCCCATGATAAACCTTCACCTAATACTAGCGTATAAGTAAAAAAAGCATTTAGTCCCATACCAGGAGCAAGAGCCAAAGGAGCATTTGCCCAAAAAGCTGAAATAAGACTTCCTATAATTGCTGATAAACAAGTAACAGTAATAAGTGCTCCTTTATCCATACCAGTTTCAGATAGAATACTTGGATGAACAAAAATAATATAAGCCATAGTTAAAAATGTAGTCAAACCTCCAATAAATTCTTGTTTGACACTAGTATTTCTCTCAGATAGTTTGAAATGTTTTTCTAAAAAACTCGTATTTGTTGAATTGAAAAAATCCACTTTTCCTCCCTAATAAAAAAATCACCAAGAGGTGATTTTTAAAATAAATTTTATTTTAAAAACCATAGTGATTCATTTACGGTGAATCGTAGAAACTTTCGTCCATATTACGAGATTATATGATATTTATTGACATTTTTTAAATTTTATAGATTATACATGAAAAAAGATAAAATGTCAAAAGAAAAGAAAAGTAATATTTATTTAAATGTAACACTTAATATAACTAAGCAGTTCAAAAAAAATACAATTTGTAATATTACTTCTTTTAAATTTTTTTATTCGAAAAGTCAGTAATAATGCTTTCTTTGAAGATTAGTAAATTTAATAAAAAAAAATTAAAAAGGAAAAGATTTTAATAATAGTAAGATAAAAATATAAGAGAAAATTACTTGATATTTTTCTTTTGTAGACTTGATTGTAGAATTATCTACTCTTATAGTCTTTCTTATTTTGATAAAAGGGGAGATTCATCACCTCCCCTAAAATTAAAAAACACTAAATTTAAATTAAATAAAAATTAAAAAATATTAATAAAATTATTGACTTAATTAAAAAAATATAATATACTTAGAACATAAGAGAACATCATCAACTCTTAATAGTCTTTTTTATTTTAATAAAGAGAGCTTCATCACCTCTCTTTTTTAATTTTTTGTATAATTATAAAACACTTTATAAAATATCATTTCAAAAATCATTTCATTTCAATTTCTTTACTAAATTTATAAAGAATAAAAAACAGAAGAATCACCTTTAAAATCAATGAAAAAGAATAACAAAAGTAAAAGGAATAATGTTATATTAACTAGTAAAATATTGACAAGACAAGGTCTATTTGTTATACTTCACACATAAATAGAATATTTACGGGAGCTATAGGGCTGAGAGGAAGTAAATTCGACCGTTAACCTGATCTAGGTAATTCTAGCGTAGGAAGTTTTTAATTTTACTATTAACCAGACTTCTGTCTGGATTTTTTTTTGGAGGGGATTATGGCTATAGCAAATATGGATATACAAATACTACCTAGCATAGATGGTGGTTGCGAAAAAGATAAGTATGCAGTTATTGATAAAGTAATTGAATACATAGAAAAAACAGGGCTTAAGTATGAAGTTGGTGGATTAGGTACTACTATTGAAGGGGAGTTTGATACTTTAGTAGAAGTTCTTAAAAAAACTCAAGAGATTTGCTTTGAAGTAGGAGCAGATAGAGTATGTACTATTGCAAAATTTGATCATAAAAAAGGTGGTATTACTATTGAAGAAAAAGTGGGAAAATTTAGAAAATAACCTATATTTCTTAGCTACACTTATTTTTTTAGTAGTTTTGACAGAAATAATTGTAAAAGTTAATGACATACCAAAATATATTTTGCCTGCACCAAGTAGAGTATTAAAAACTATGTGGGAAAGTAGGGCTCTTCTACTCCATCACTCCCTAATAACTATATATGAAGCTATAGTAGGTTTTGTTATCTCAGTAATTTTAGCTTTTGTAATTGGGGCAAGTATCTATAACAAAAAAAGATTGAAAGCAATAATATATCCTTTTTTGTTAATATCACAAACTATACCTCTTATAGCTATTGCACCAATTATATTAATTTGGTTAGGTTTTGGCATTATGCCAAAAATCGTAATAGTTGTTATTATCTGTGTTTTCCCTATGTTAGTTAGTTTTTTAGATGGTTTAGCTAGTGTTGATAAAGAACTATTAGATTTATTCCATGTAATGCGTGCTAATAAAAGGGAGATTTTCTTTAAAGGAATCTTACCCAATAGCCTTAGTAGCTTTTTTGCAGGAGCAAAAATTTCAGCTACTTATGCCATAATGGGTGCAGTAATAGGTGAGTGGTTAGGGGCAAAAAGTGGTTTAGGCATATATATGACTCGTACTCTTAGTTCATTTAAAACAGATGGATTATTTGCAAGTATACTCATAGTTATACTACTAAGTATATTATTATTTAAATTAATAGAAGGCATAGAAAAACTAGTTATGCCATGGAAGGAAAGAGGATAAGATGAAAAAAATATTAGGATTTTTATTAGTTACTTTTGCATTAGTAGCTAAAGATGTTACTGTTGTACTTGACTGGACACCAAATACAAACCATACAGGTTTATATGTTGCAAAAGACATGGGGTATTTTGCAGAAGAAGGATTAGAAGTAGAGATACTACAACCAAGTGGAGGAACTTCAGATCAATTAGTAGCAAGTGGTAGAGCTGAGTTTGGAGTTTCATACCAAGAAGGAGTTACATTTGCTAGATTAGAAGATGTACCTGTTGTAAGTATTGGAGCTGTGATTCAGCATAATACAAGTGGATTTGCTAGTTTGAAGGAAAAAGGAATTAAAACTCCAAAGGACTGGGCAGGTAAAAACTATGGTGGATGGGGATCACCAGTTGAAAATGCTACTTTAAAAGCTATGATAGAAAAAGATGGTGGGAAAGTTGAAGATATTAATATTTTAACTACTGGTTCAGCAGACTTTTTTCAAACATCAAAATCTCAAGTTGATTTTGCATGGGTTTTTGAAGCATGGACTAATATAGAAGCTAAATTAAATGGTTTTGAGATAGATTATATTCCATTAAGAGCTTATGATGATGCTCTTGATTACTACACTCCTGTAATCATTACTAATGAAAAACTTATTAAAAAAGATAAAAAATTAGTAGAAAAGTTTATGAGAGCTGTTAAAAAAGGATATGAATATGCTATAAATAATCCAGTTGAAGCTGGTGAAATCTTACTTGATAATGCTCCTGAATTAAGCAGAGAACTTGTTATTGAAAGTAGTAAATACCTTGCAAGTAGATATCAAGATGATGCTCCTTACTGGGGAAGACAAAAAGAATCTGTTTGGGTAAACTATCAAAATTGGTTATTTGATAATGGGTTAATCAGTGAAAAAACAGATATGACAAAAGCATTTACAAATGAATTTTTAGGAGAGTAATATGGATGTTTTAAAGGTAGAAGGGTTGTCAAAAGAATACGATAATAAACTCATATTAGACAATATAGATATAAACATAAAAAAAGGAGAGTTTGTAACTATATTAGGTCCTAGTGGCTGTGGGAAAAGTACTCTTTTTAAGATTATTAACGGATTAGACAAAATATATCTAGGAAGTTGTAGGGTAGAAGGAGTAGAAGGGCGTGATTATAAAAATCCCATTGCTTATATGCCGCAAAAGGATCTACTTCTACCTTGGCGTTCCCTATTTGATAATGCTTCATTGCCTCTTGAAATTGGTGGAATTAAAAAAGAAGATTTTTCAAAATATATAAATCCACTAATTGAAGATTTTGGTTTGAAAGGTTTTGAAAATCATTATCCAAAAGAACTAAGTGGAGGAATGAGGCAAAGAGCTGCTCTTTTAAGAACATTTCTTATAAACTCTGATTTGATGCTTCTTGATGAACCCTTTGGTGCTCTTGATGCTATTACAAGGAAAAAGATGCAAGAATGGCTTATGGATATTTGGTCAAAACATAAACATACAGTATTATTTATCACACACGATATAGAAGAAGCTATTTTTTTATCGGATAAAGTTTATGTTATGTCAAAAAGTCCTGCAAAAATACTTGATGAGATTAAAATAGAGTTTCCTAGACCAAGAAACAAAAATCTTACTTTAACAGAAGAATTTTTGAAATATAAAAGAAAAATTCTAGAATATTTAGATTTTTAAATTTGATAATTATTAATGAAACTAACTTTTCTAGTTAGTTTTTTTAATAAGGATAAATAACCTGACTTTTACATAATCAGGTCAAAAGACCTGATAATAATTAAATCAGGCTAAAAAACCTGATTAATAGAATATAAAATTTGATTTGTATAATTTTATTAGGTATACTCTTCTTAGAGAGAAAGGAGTATTTATGTTTGCTGTGTTAACTTGTGATATTATAGATTCGAAAAAAACTGTTAAAGAAAAAGTTTTAGAAGAAAAACTTAAAGAGATTAATAATTCATATCTTAATATGAATTATTTAACAGATTTTAATTTGTCAAGGGGAGATGAAATTCAAGGAGTTATAAAAATTAATAAAGAATTTTTTGAGATAATAAGACAAATTAAATTATTTATGTATCCTTATAAATTAAGAATGGGTATAAGTATTAATAAGAATGAATTTGATCAAAAAAATGAAAAAAATTCATGGAATTTAAGCGGTGCTAGTTTTTTTGAAGCAAGAGATTTATTAGAGGCTATAGGAAAATCAAAAGAAATAAAAACTAAATTTTCACTTGAATATGCTTATTTAAATTCATTTTATATATTTGCAGATATGTTACATGAAAATTGGTCGGAAAAAAGTGTAGAAGGAATACTTTTGATGGATAGACTAAAAAGTCTAAAAGAAGTTGCAGAAAAAATAGGAATTAGACCACAATCAGTTCAAGATAGATTAAAAAGTGCCAATTATTACAAACTAATCCAAGCAGAAGAGGAACTTTTGATATATATGGAAAAAAAGGGAGGATTTGATGATTAGTTTGTTTATTGTTTTTTACTTAGCTCATTTGATAGGAGATTTTGTTCTTCAATTTGATAATATTATAAGATTAAAAAAACAAGGTGGATTCATTAATAAAGGGCTTATATATCATTCTTTAATTCATTTTTTACTATATTTTTTATTTTTATATTTATTAAAAGCTAATTTGGAATTTTATATGGTTAGAATAATAATTTTAACTTTTTGCCATTATATTATTGATTATTTTAAAGTTAAATTGGAGAATAAAAAAGAAAATTTGAAGAGATATTTTTATATTGATCAAATTTTGCACTTTTTTTCAATAGTAACTATAGTTTATTTTAATAATCTTCATATGTATCAAATAGAAGAAAGATTTAATTTTGTAAATAACAAAGTATTATTAAGTGGAATTATATTTATATTCAGTACTTTAGTTGCTGGTTTTGTAATTAGTCATATACTAGATTTTGTCTATAGAAAAGTTGGTGGATACAAAGCATATATAAGGGAGAGTGGGGGAGTAGAAGATTGGGATTCAGATTTGTCAGATAAAGTAAAAGCTGGTCAAACAATAGGTATTTTAGAAAGACTTCTACTCCTGATACTCCTATTAACAGATGGTGTACGAAGTGTAGCTTTTGTATTTGCTGCCAAATCATTTTCAAGATTTAAACTCTTAGATACAAAACATTTTTCAGAATATTATTTAATAGGAACTATGCTTAGTTATACATTTGTAGTAACTAGTTATTATCTTATTTTAAATATAGACAAAGTTTTATTAATATTAAATGAAATAGAAAAAAATATACTTCACTTCTTTATATAATGGTTAAAAATTTATCAAAGATAAAAAGGAATCTAGAAATAATTTTGAAAAATCATAGTAATAAAAGACTTTATAGAGGAGGTCAAAAAATAAACAAAAGAAAAAATTAATTAAGTTTACTTTTTGATTTCTCAAAGGTAAAGTAGTATAAAGGAGGGGTAGATATGAAAGAAATAAAGTGTCCATATTGTGGGAATCTTTTAGAAGAAAAAACAGATGATTACCACTTAGAAAAGAAGGATTTTTATGTCTGTGAAGCCTGTCATTCTATGCTCCATACTTCAAGAGAAGTTGATGGACATATTGAATTAGAAATGGAATAGTATATTATTGTGTGACAAAAGAAAAAAGCCGTATCGACGGCTTTTTGTTATTTTTCATTAAGTCTATATCCAACTCCACTTACACTTTCAATATCTCTTTCTAAACAAGGGAATTTGATTTTTAATCTTCTTATATAAACATCAATAGTTCTATTTCCTTCAAAGAAAGCTCCTTCCCATATTTTTTGGTAGATATCTTTTCTAGAAAGTGTAGTTCCTTTGTTTCTTATAAGGTACATTAAAAGTTTAAATTCTGTCTTAGTAATTTTAGTATTGATACCTTCATAACTTATACTTTGAGCTTCACTATCAATTTCAATAGGTCCATAGTTATAATAATTATGAACAGTCATAAAATTTCTAGAAGCTGCTTTAATTCTAAGTTTTAATTCGTCTGGATTAAATGGTTTTTTGATGTAATCATCAGCCCCTTTTTCAAATCCAACAACAACATCACTATTTTCTACTTTTCCAGTAAGTAGAATAACATATGGATTTCCATATACTTTAGGGTTCTTTTTAATCTTTTCTACTACTTCGTACCCACTCATATCAGGTAACCCTATATCTAATAAAAGAAAGTCAGTAGGGCTATTTGAAAGATGAAATAAAGCAGCTTTCCCTGACCCAAATGATGTAGTAGTGTAAAGCTCCTCTTTCAAAATACTTTCTAACAGATGCCTTGTTGCCATACTGTCTTCAACAATAACTATATTCATTTTCTCACCTCATTCAATTGATAATTCATAATATTAATTAATTCTAAACCTTCATAAAATAAAGATTCAACAGTTTCTATTAATAAATGTTCTTTTTCAATAATTTCAAAAATATCCGCAATAGAATTTGCTCTAAAATTAAGTAAAGTTCCTTTAATTTTATGTGCGTATTTCTTAATTGCTTCTATATCATTAATTTTAATTGCTTCTTCTAACAAGTCTAAATCTTGTTGATTAGACTTCATATAAGCTCCAATTAGTTTTAATAATATTTCTTTTCCATATGTTTTTTTAAGTTCTTCAATATCGATTATACTAGTCCCACAATATTTTATTAATATTTCTCTTAAGTCATCAAAAATAATTGGTTTTGAAAGATAATCAGCCATTCCATGTTCAATACATTTTTCTCTATATCCTTTGTAAGAATGAGCCGTTACAGCAATTATTGGCATAGTGTGACCATTCTTTTTGATAATACTTGTAAGCTCAAATCCATTCATTTCAGGTAACTGAATATCCATAAGTATCATATGATAACGAGTTTCATTAATATACTTTAGGGCTAATTCAGCACTTTCAGCATGATGAGCAGTAATACCAAGTTGATCAAGATAATGTAAGAGTACATGCGCATTTGTTGGGTTATCTTCTACAACTAATATTCTTTTATTTAATTTAACTTCTTCTTTTGCTTCAAATTCAATTTCATTTCCACTAAACTCAAATAAATCAGGTTGGAAAAGTGGTGTTTTAAATGAATATGTTAAACCAAGATTTTCGAAATATTCTAAATTTTTATATTTTTCAATTAGTACTTTTACTCTAGATTTTAGTTTGTTTTTATCAGAAAGCATAATTTCTAATACTTTTTTATGTCTCATAAAATAACCTTCTGAGATTAAAACATAAAGATTATCTTCTTCGCACAAGTCTTCTAAAAGTTCATAAAACTCATCAAATTCTTGAGCTATTATATAATCGTAGTCAAACATTTCAAGCATTTCAATTTCATTTGCTAAGATACTTTGATCCTCTTCATATATGAGGAACTGCTTGTATGGTTCATCAACTTCTACTTCCTTCTTCCTAAATACATCTAGGATGAGGTTAAAGTAGAAGATAGTCCCATCACCAAGTTGACTATCAAAATGTATATCTGAATTCATATGTAGCAAAAATTTCTTAGTAATACTAAGACCAAGACCAGTACCACCATATCTTCTACTATATGAATTATCTAACTGTGTAAAACTATTAAACAATTTATTAAACTTTTCTTTTGCTATTCCTATTCCACTATCTTTTACAGAAAACATAAGTTTACAATTGTCTTCTCCTTGACTAATAAGGTCAACCCTAACAACAACTTCTCCTTCAGAAGTAAATTTGATAGCGTTACTTATAAGGTTAGTTAAAATTTGCTTTAATTTCAAATAATCTCCAATAAGCCCTTGAGGTATATCTTTGTTTACAAAAAATATTAAATTGAGTTTTTGTTGTTGAACAGTACTTGTAAATATATCTGATAATTCTCTTAAAAGTTGATTCATAGAAAATCTGTCTCTATTAATAATTATTTTTCCAGCTTCGATTTTACTAAAATCAAGTATTTCATTAACAACATTTAAAAGGTGTTTTGCACTACTTTCAACAATTTTAAGTTTCATCCTACTTGGGTTATCAAGTGAATCCCCCTTCATAATTTCTGTCATACCTATTATTCCATTAAGGGGAGTTCTTATTTCATGTGTCATATTAGCAAGAAATTTTGATTTAACTTCACTATGTTTTTCAGCTTCAAATTTTAGATACTTAAGTTGTTTTATAAGTGTTCTCCATTTTAATAAAACAAAAATACAGAAACTTGAAAATATTAATAAAAATAGTAAAAATAAATTAGTTGCAGTCTCTTTATTTACTAGAACAAAAAAATCTTTTTCATTAAAGAAACTTACTCTTTCTTCAGTATTTTTTGTGAAAATTCTGTATTTTTGGAGATGCTCTGCGTTGAATAAATAAAGACTATCGTATAAAACAACATCATTAAAATCCAAATTTCCACTATCACTTTTTAACAAGTTAATAAGTTCTTGTCCTCTAAGGTAAAAATCTTCTTGATAAACAACTGAATAATAATCTTCAGGAACCAAATTAAATGCATAAATTGGTTTTCCTAAGGTTTTTAATCTATTTATAATTTGGTCTTCTGTAGGAGTTTTAACAAGGACTAAACCATCATTTTTTCCTAAAAGATTAAGTAGAGCAACACCTAAAGAATTTTCTAAATTAATATATTCAAATTCAACATAAGGATATTTTTTCTTTAATTCAATAAGTTCTCTCCAAGGTAAATCTTCAATATAAAGTTTGCTAATAAATGGTTGGATTAACAATATTTGATCGATAAAACTATCTAAAGTATTATCATCAAGTCCTATTGTATTACTAAAATCTTCATTTAAATCTTCTGTATAAAGACTTTGACTTTGTTTAAAAAGCTCTGAAAAATAATGTTCTTCTTTTATATTTATATGAACAACATATTTAAAGTTTTTGTTTTTGTATTTCATAGTTAGCAAATTTTCAATTTCGTTTATATATTCAGTTGTATTATTAACATCTAATCCGAGATAATCTATATAAACATTTTGAGCGTCATTTTTGTTTTCTTCAATACCATATATTATTTGATCCGTTTCATAATTACCCTTTGAATAATAATTAAGTATCAAAATATCTTGACTTAACAGGGTGAAATGTAGGATTATTATTGAGATAAGATACTTCATTTTTTTCTCCTTATGACCTTATTCTTTATACTATTATATACTATTTGACTAGTATACAGTAGGTAAAGTTAAAAAAATGTTAAATTGTTAAAAAAAAGAAAGTTTTTGAACATTTTGAAGTTTTTTTAAACAATATCTAAAAAAATTTACATGTTTTAACACTATATTAACACTTGTAGACTATAATTGGATTGCTAAGATACACACAATTAAATTAGGAGGTAATTTGAATGAAAAAAGTAATCATTAAGTCTTTAGTTACAGTAGCCGCATTAATGACTTTAGTGGCTTGTGGAGGAAAAGACAAAGAAGCAAATTCTGGAGCAAACTATCCTGACAAAGAGATTAAAGTTATAGTAGCTTATAAAGCAGGAGGAGGAACTGATAGAGGAGCTAGAATCTTAATGAAAGAAGCTCAAAGTGAGTTCGAAAAACCATTAGTAATCGTTAACAGACCTGGAGCAGACGGTCAATTAGGATTTACTGAATTAGCAAAAGCTAAACCAGATGGATATACAATAGGATTTATTAACTTACCAAACTATACATCTTTAACATTAACAAGAGAAACTCAATTTGATAAAGATAGTATTGTTCCAATAATCAACTATGTATATGACCAAGGAGTTTTCGTAGTAAGAAATGAAGAAAACTGGGCTGACATCAATGCTTTCGTAGCTGATGCAAAAGCTAGACCAAACGAAATCACTGTATCAAACAATGGAACAGGTGCATCAAACCATATAGGAGCAGCTGAATTTGCTCACAAAAGTGGAATTGAGTTAAAACATATCCCATTTGGAGGATCATCAGACATGTTAGCAGCTTTAAGAGGTGGACACGTTGATGCAACAGTAGCAAAAATATCAGAAGTAGCAAACTTAGTTAAAGCAGGAGAATTAAAAATATTAGCGTCATTTACTGACAAAAGATTAAAAGATTTCTCTGATGTACCTACATTAGCTGAAAATGGTTACGAAGTAATATTTGGATCTGCTAGAGGAATTGCAGCACCAGCTGGAACTCCACAAGAAATCATTGACTTATTACATGATAGATTCAAAACAGCAATCGAATCTGAATCACACATGGCAGCAGCTAAAAATGCAAACATGCCTGTTTACTACATGGGACCAGCTGAATACAGAGAGTTCATGAATAAACAAGAAGCAGATTTAAAAGTTGCTTTAGAAGTATTAGGACTTAACTAATTCAATTTATAACTTGAGGAGAAAAAAATGGAGAAAAAAGGAAATTTAGCCTTATGTGCAGGATTCTTTGCAATATCTGGGTTTTATGCTTTCTTATTAAAATCATTAAGTGCAAAAGATGCATTATACCCAAAATTTGTAGCAACTTTGCTATTTGGACTGACAATAGCTTTAACACTTCAAATTGTTATGTCTAAGGGTGATGAGTTTAAGGTGAAGATATTTGGGAAATTATATAAACAACAATTCTTTACTGTAATTGCAGTTGGGATAGGGTACTTATTTTTAATAAATCTATTAGGATACTTTACATCAACTTTCTTGTTCTTAGCGATATTACTAGTATTATTAAAAGTTAAGAGAAAAATGGCAATACTTGTTGCTATTGGATTTTGTATATTTATATACATAGTATTCAGAATGTTCTTAGGAGTACCAGTTCCTGAGGGATTAATATTTTAGAGAGGGAGATATTTTATGGGTGAAGTATTACACGGATTTATGAATGCATTAATGCCTATTAACCTAGTTGCTTCAGTATTGAGTGTGGCAGTTGGAATAATGATAGGATCACTACCTGGCTTATCAGCAGCTATGGGAGTAGCATTACTTATACCATTAACATTTGGAATGAGTGCTGAGACAGGACTTATTACATTAGCAGGAGTTTATTGTGGAGCTGTATTTGGAGGATCAATATCAGCGATATTAATACATACTCCGGGTACATCATCAGCAGCAGCAACAGCTCTTGATGGTTATCAATTAACATTAAAAGGTCAAGCTAAAAAAGCTTTGAATACAGCAGTTATTAGTTCTTTTGGAGGAGCTATGATAAGTGCAGTAGCACTATATATGTTTGCTCCACCATTAGCAAAATTAGCATTAAAATTTGGACCAGCTGAAAACTTTTGGTTATCTATATTTGGATTAACTATTATTGCAGGTGTTAGTTCAAAATCAGTTATCAAAGGATTATTATCAGGTGCTTTAGGGCTTGCATTATCAACTATTGGTATGGATCCAATGACTGGTACAGCAAGATTTACAATGGGATCAATTCATTTATTAGATGGATTACCATTTACAGCAACTTTAATTGGTTTATTCTCAATGTCACAAGTTTTAGTACTTTCTGAAAAAGAAATTAAGAAAACAGCTGGAGACATTACACCAGAAGGATCAAATGAAGGTGTAAGTATGAAAGAATTAAAAGGATTATTACCAACTATATTTAGATCAGGTATAATAGGAAGTGTTACTGGAATATTACCAGGAGCAGGTGGAACAATCGCAGCATTTATTGGTTATGATTGGGCTAAAAAATTCTCTAAAACTCCTGAAGAATTTGGTAAAGGATGTATTGAAGGAGTTGCAGGACCAGAATCAGCAAATAATGCCGTTACAGGTGGATCATTAATTCCTACTTTAACACTTGGAATCCCAGGAAACTCAGTTACAGCTGTTTTAATGGGTGGACTTATAATTAAAGGATTACAACCTGGACCAGACTTATTTACTGTACATGGTAAGATTACTTATACATTCTTTGCAGGATTTATAGTTGTAAACATATTTATGCTTATATTAGGACTATTTGCATCTAAGCATTTCGCAAAAGTATCAAAAGTTCCTAATAACTACTTAATTCCAATTATCTTCTGTCTAAGTGTTATTGGTTCATATGCAATCAACAACTCAATGTTTGACGTTGGTATAATGTTTGTATTTGGAATTATAGGTTACTTTATTAAGAAATTTGGATTAAATGCAGCAGCTATAGTACTTGCATTAATAGTTGGGCCAATTGGTGAAGAAGGATTAAGAAGAGTAGTATTAATGTATCCAAAAGCACCAGTTCAACACTTATTATCAAGTCCTATTAGTATTACTTTAATAATAATGAGTTTATTATCATTATTATCACCATTTATTCTTGCAATTCTTCAAAAAGCAAAGGATAATAAAGTAAAAGCATAATAGAAATGAGGTTAACATGGGGTATTTAGACATAATTAGTAGAGTTATGATGGCAATATTTGTTGGAGGAATGATAGGTTTTGAGAGGGAGAAGAAGAAAAAACCAGCGGGGTTCATCACACATACATTAGTATGTGTGGGAGCTTGTGTAATTGCAACTATACAAATGCTTATAGTTGAAAAGGGATTTCAAATTGCTCAAACAAATCCTGAACTTATTCCAACTCTTAGGTCTGATATGGGAAGATTAACTGCCCAAGTAGTATCTGGTATTGGATTTTTAGGAGCAGGAACTATTATTCAAACAAAAGATACAGTTACAGGGATTACTACAGCAGCTACATTATGGCTTGTTGCTTGTTTAGGAATTGCAGTAGGAATGGGATACTATTTCCTTGCTTTAATAGTATTAGTATCAGTAAGTTTCATTTTAATCATTATGAAACGTATAGAAGTACATGTTTTAGAGCGTAAAAAGTTTAGAAAATTGGTAATTTCTTTTAAAGGAGATGAAGATATCGAAAACTTAATAGCTGAATATCTTAGAAGCAAAGATGTTAAAATCCATGCGATTAAACATCTAAGAGAAAGATCTTCAGGTGGAATGGTAGAGAAAAAAAGTGTTTACACTATCCTTGTACCTAAATATATGAAAACTCGAGAAATTATGGAAGATATTAATTTATATGAAGAAATAACAAAAATATCCCTTAT
>CAZHXU010000049.1:0-17572 GCA_964536535.1 uncultured Fusobacteriaceae bacterium | reverse complement strand
CGCTATCTAATCGAAGTAAAGGTTTTGTCACTTCGTAATGATTTAAGTTAACTATTGTTCCTTTTTCTCCATTATTAAGTTCTACATGAGCACCTACATAATATTCAGAAAATTTCTTAACAAACAGCATAGTTATTGATGCGTCTAGTTTACCAAAAGTTTGATTCTGAAACATCTCTAATACTTTAAAAGGTGATACTCTCTTTTTGTATACTCTATTACTTGTCATTGCATCAAATATGTCTGCTACTGCAAGTATTCGAGCATGTACAGGTATTTTTTCACCTTTTAGTCCAAGAGGATATCCACTTCCATCTTGTTTTTCATGATGAAAAGTTACTGCTTTTAATAATTTTGAATCTTCATAACCAGCTTCTTTTAACAAATTATGTGAATATACAGGATGTTTTTTTATCTCTTCAAACTCTTCTACTGTTAATCTTCCTGGTTTATTTAGTATATTTTGATTAACTTTCAATTTACCAATATCATGTAACATTCCACCCATAATCAAAATCTCCAAATCTTCACTTGGTAACTTAAGCCATTTTCCTATCAAATTAGCTATCATGGCTACATTTAGACTATGAGTATAAAGATAATCATCTACATCTTTTATTCCAACAATTTCATTTAACAAATCTACATTTATATTAATGTTATTTTTTATATCTTCCACTGTTTTATCAATTTCTTTTTTAGCATTTTTATCATTTGCATTTACCATTAGATTATCAAAAGTTTTAATAAGTGTTTCTTCCATTGTTGCAATTTGTTTTCTAAGTTTTTTCTGATTTTCACTCACTTCTATTTTTACATCTAACGAATTTAATTGAACTTGCTCTCCATTATCTTTTTCTACTAATAATTCAATTTCACTTTTTTCTACGTATATTAATAATTCTTCTGAGCTATTCACTGTTTTTATTCTATTTATCATATCAAAAGTTAATTCTGTTTTTTTTGCTAATAAAAGGTGTCCTTGTTTGTCAAAAACATCTTCTGCTAACTTCATTCCTTCAATAACATTTGATAAATCGATACTTTTTTTCACCATTTCAAAAATTTTCCCCCTAGTAATAATTAAAATAATCCCTTAATATATTGAATAATCTTTTGGACAAATGGTAAATAATAGATAAATGGTATAAATATTGCTGGTAACATATTAGCACTTTTTATTTTTTTTATTCCTAACATACTTATTCCCAAACTAAATATAAGTATTCCTCCTACTATGGAGATTTCTACAAGCATAGCATCAGTTATGATTTCATTAAAAAACTGTGCAAAAAGAGTAATTAAACCTTGGTATACCAAAACTGACAAAGCTGAAAACAGTACTCCTAAACCAAAAGTAGAAGCAAGTATTATACTTGTTACTGTATCTAAAATAGTTTTTGCATACAATATAGTATTATCTCCCTTAAGACCACCTTCTATAGCTCCTATTATAGCCATAGTTCCTACACAAAATATTAATGTAGCACTTACAAATCCTTTGGCAAAGTTATTATTTTTGTTATTTTTTGCCAATTTTTGAAGTAAGTCGGATAATCTATTTAATTGTAATTCTATATTTAAAAACTCTCCAATTAGAGCTCCTAATAATAATGCTATTATAAACAAAATTGGCTCAGTTGATTTTGTCATATTTGTAACTGCACCACTTATTCCAATAAATAAAACTGCTAATGGAATAGCTTCCATTATAATATCATTATATCTTTTGCTCAAACCTTCTTTAATTTTTAGCCCTATCAAAGAACCTATTATTATTCCTATTGTATTTACTAATGTTCCTGTCATTTTTCCTCACCTATTAGTATATTACATTATATCCAATTTTCTGTAAAGTGTATTTATCCTATTATTTTTTACAATTTTTCTATTTAAAAAGTAAAATTTTATTTCTCCTCCTTTGAACTTCTTTATTTATCAAGGTTTTTAAAAGTAGTATACCTTAGGAAAAGTAGTATACACATAAACTTTTTCTTAATAATTAGCATAAATTTATTTATAAAAATTAATTTAATTTATTTATAATAGTTTAAAAATCGACAAATAGTAAAGACTTATTCTAACAATATATAAAAAAATAAAAAAGAGGTCTAAACCTCTTAATCATCTAACACTTCTTCAAAACTTAAAACAACTCTTCTATTAAGCCTATTAGCACTTAAAGTTTTTTCCTTTGATAGTAACTCTGTTTCACCTTTACCATAGATAAATACTTTATAATCTCTCATATCCATATTTTCAGCCATATATAAATATACTGCTTGAGCTCTTTTTAAAGACAAATTTTTATTATATTCATCTCTACCTATATAATCTGTATGACCTTCTATATAAAGTTTACCTTTTAAACCTCGTATTTCTTTTATAAAACCATTTATTTCTTCCTTGTCCGTATCGCTTAATATAGCTTTATCAAATTCGAAATTAGGTCTAACTACTAAAATGATTCTTTTTGCTTCTCTTTTTTTTATAACTATTTTTTCTACTTTAACTCCATAATCATAATTTGCTTTATCATCAACCAAATCCAAATTTTTACAGGAAGTAAGGAGTAGAAGTAATAATATTGTATTTATGCCTTTCATCTTCCCTCCTTATATTTTCCCAATCAAATTAACAAACCAACCATTGGCATCATAATCATCTCTTCTTAAATCATCTTCAAATGAAGTAAAGTTATATCCTAAACCTACTTTAAAATAATCAGACATATGTTTATTAAAGGCTAAAATGAATCCATCTTCTACATCATTTTCTTCCTTATCGATTTTGTAGTGATATTCACTAAATATATCAAAATTATTAATTATTTCATAAGTTCCTTTTATACCTACCAAATATATATTTGTTTCGTATAAAAACCCACTTCCATCTTCTCTTTGAAACATTTCTTTTTTATCTTTATATGCAAATTTAAGTCCCAAATCTAGTCTCTTAAACAAAGCATATATACCTTCAATTTCATAAATATCCGAATCTTCAAAAGAATAATCTCTGTATTCACTATTATCTTTATCGATTATTTTAGTATACCTACCTAAAAAATTCAGTTTATCATTATATATAGGTCTATATGCTATGGATAAATTACTTTCCACAAATTTAATTGCTTCTACTTCATCTTCTCTAGTTGTACTATAGTTAAATTTCCCTCCTAATGTATATTCTTCAGTAATTTCAACTATTATTCTATTTGTACTTATAAATTGTTTTGTTTTTTCACTATTTTCATCAAGTCTATATTCGATTTTATTCCTAAAATCTACTTTGTTCATATCACCACTTACTCCAAATGAATAAGCTTCTCTCTTTTCCGTAGTTTCTTTATATATTTCACCTTGCTGTAAACTCACAAAAAAATCCACTTGATCATTTAGAGAATAATCTATTCCATAACTATCAATATTTCCTTTTTCTCCTTCTTCATCTACAAATTGATTTTCAGTATATATACTCATCTTATCTGAATAATCATACTTCTGACCAAATACTAATTTATCTGTAAATGAATCTGTATCAAAAGTAGTATATAGAGTAAAGTTATCTGTAAGGTCATAATCTAAAGATACTGCTTTATTATCTCCTCTATCACCACGAGAGTATTCACCTTCTACACTAAACTTCCTAGTTAATTTAGCTTTTGCTCCAAGTGTGTATAAACTATTATCTTCATAAGCACCTTTACTACTTACATTATCTTGATAAGTCCCATATATTTCATAATCATCATTAAATTCATATGTTAATTTTGTTCCCAAAAGTAATCCTTCACCATCTAATTCTTTTTGATTTTTCCCCTCAAAATCAATAAATAAACCATTATCAAAATCATAAGACAAAATAGCATTTGTTTCTTCTACCAACTCTTCTTCATTATTTTCACTTCCACTATAATTACTATAAGAGCTTCTAAATTGCCATTTTTCATTCAAATTATACTTCAAACTAAACCCATAACTTTCATACTCTTTATTTATATCTTTAGAAGCAAATTCAAATCCTTCATCTTTATTTTTATACCAAATATCTATTTGGTTATCATAAGTATCCAAATCAAAAAAATCATTCAAATCAAATTTACCATTAAAACTATAAGCTTCACCACTAGAAAATTCATTAGTATTTTCTACTTTTGTAAATGAAAGCCCTCCATCAAATGAAACAAAATTATTTGCTGATAAGTCACCTTCTGAATAATTATATTCACCTCTAACATATGATTTTTCTCCAATTCTATAAGATGAATCTATTCCATATAATGAATAATCGCCTTTTTCACTATCTTCATTAATATAACTAGTTCCAATGGCAAAATTATCTCCAAAAGTATATTTGCCTCTAAACCCAAAAGTATCTTGAGTAAAATCTTCTTTTGGTATATATTCATAGTCTACAACTAAATAATTATCATATACTTCATTAGCTCCGTTTTTTATTACCGAATCAAAAGCATCTCTACTCATTTGAGAAAGAGGTTTGTGGAGAATAACTCTTCCTTGATATTCATCAATAGTATAATCTTCTCCTTCTACTAACAATTCTTTCCCTAATTCCATATTTGTTTTTTCATCAACTATTTTTATGTATACTTTTTGACTACCAGTTACAACATCTCCATTTCTTAAAAAATAAAGACTTCCTCCAGTTCCTAATAATTCATCATGAGCATAAGCTGTATTAGCAGAAGCTCCAAAAAACTTTATTTCGCTTTTATTTTCTCCATATGTTGTTATCTCTTCTGATCTATAGTCTAATTTATATCCATACAAACTTCTATTATAAGTAGCAAACTCTGTTCCAGTAAAACCAGTATTATAATTTCCCCAAAGTACATTTGAATTTTTATAATCTACATTTAGATATAATTTCCCATTAGTATTAAAGTCTTTTGTAATAAAAGAGTTGTCTCCATAAGTTCCATAAAATTTATCTTCATCTTCTACCCTATCAAAAATAGATTCCGAATCTGATTTATAAAACTCCTTAAACATGTCTTTTAGTTTATTTTCTTCTGTATCAATATAAGCAGTTAATCTTAAGTCATCACTAAGTTTGTATTTCCCATAAAATGCTAATCTACCTTTGTTATAAAAGTTCCCACTATATTCATTAGCAACATTTAATCCACTTATATTTCCACTAAGATAGTTTTGACCAAAGTACAAATCAGCAAATCCAACTGCATGATATTGTCTCTCAGGAATTTTTATGTACAAATCATATACTTCTTTTTTCCCATTTTCATATATAACTTCTGTTTCAAATTCATAAGTATTACTAGGCATAAACTTCTCTACATCTAATTTGTTATCTTCTACCTGAAATTCTTCATTTCCTACTTTGATTTTGTCTACTCCGTACAAACCTATTCCTCGTAATCTAAGTAAACCTCCATTTGATTGGATATTTTTTTTAATTAGTTTTCCACTTAAATTCTCTTGATCTTTGTCTGTTTCATATATATTTGCTATTCCCAAACTAGTATAATCAAAAACTCCCTTTTTATCAAAAACTTTCATTTCATATCTAATTTGATCATATTTTACCAGCTCTTCTACTTCATTCTCTTCCATTTCCCATACAGTATTCTCTTCTATGTCTTTAAAATAAAGAGTTTTTATCTTTTTTTCATTATTTCCCTTTTTCCCATATACATCTATTTCAACATGGTCTATATAGTAAGCATAATTACTTTCTATATCAAAAGTTATTCTTTTTTCATCTAACAAAGTATTTCTAACAAGTGCATATGCTATATTTAACTCTAATTGAGGGTCCAAATGGACTATATCTCTTGTAGCCCATATAGCCCCTTCTTTTAGATATATTCTACTATTATCAAAATCATATTCTTTTATTAACACATTATTTTCTTGTTCTTTTACTAATTCTAAATCATCTGAAAAAGTAGCTCCTGTCAAAATGCTAAAGAGAAATAATATTAAATTTTTATTTTTCATTATTCCTCCTCTTCTGTAATTATTGGCCAGTTAATCTTAGTCAAACTATTTCCTGTTATTCTTGTAACTTTTGGATTTGGACCATTTACATCCATACTTGTTGGTAAAGTATCTTTATCTAATTTCAAAATAAAGTTTTCTCCATTTCTCTTTTCCACCCACTGGTCTGGTACATGATAACGTCCATATTGATCTGTTTCAATAAGGTAACCATCAACAGTAAATAATCTTACTCCTGGTATGCCTTCTTCTACATAAGCTCCATTTTCTATTATTATCTCTTGTACATACCTATTTGCTACACCTTTTTTCTTATAAGCTCTTCTCGTTACTTTTATCTTTTGTGTGTTCTCACCATTTTTTACTCTACCACTTGGTTCACTATACACTTCACCTAGAGGGTCAAGGATTATTCTTGTTCCTTCATTACTTTCTACAGCTAATCTTTCCCAGTCCAAATTATCCGTATCATATCTAATTATCACTTTATTTCTACCTATTTTACTTTTCAACTTAGATTTAGCAAATAGTTTCCCAATGTATATTTCTCTCAAACCTTCTTCTAATTTAATAACTTCTCCATTATCAAATGTCATAACAAGATTTGTATAATTATTATTTAATCCACCACTTAATTTTATTCCTGTTGCAAAATTTACATTTTGATATCCATCACCATTTATATCTTCAAAAACTTTACCTATTATAGTACTTGTATCAAATAAAGGATCTGGGATTATAGTAACTTTTGCTTGATCTTCATTTGAAATAACTTTTCCTTTTACACTAGCATAAGTTCTGTTTGTATATGTTTCAAGTAAGGCCCCTACACTAACTTTCATAATATACCTTATTTTTACTTTTTCATAAGGATTAAGAGTATCTATGGCAAAATACATATTATTCCCTTTTATTTCTGGATCAATATTGCTACTATAATCATCTTCTGTTCCAAATATTCCATCTATACCACTATAGATAGCAACTGCACTTTGATTCAAATAAGTAAATGGTCCTGGTTTTATATCAACAATTTCTACTTCTTTAAAGTATGATTCATTTATATTATCTAATAAAATTTCATATTCTACCAAATCTCCAACATTTGCTTCTTTTTTAAATGCTTTTTTATAAATCTTAAGATTTCCTGTATTATCTGGTATTTTTTTTATATGATTTGTAACACTAGCTTCATCTAAAAGATTTCCATCTTTATCATAAGCAGAAAATCTATTAGTAATATCATCATCTATACCTTTATTTATTGTTCCTGTTATTTTATATGTTATTATATTCTCTTCTTGATGTTTCAAATTTACTTCTTGGTTTATATTAGTATTTGAATCAACAGTTAAAGGAGTATTTATCTTTTGACCACTTTCTTCTACTTCTATTACCCACCCAGTAAATACATTATTTCCATTAACACCAATTAATTCATCTATTTTGTCCTCTAATAAAACTTTTTCTCCATGCCCAAAACCTGTGTTTTTAGCAGTAAGTGTATATATTACTTCTGTATCTTTGTCGTCATAAGTACTCTTATCGGATATTTTTTCAAGTTCGATTATTGCTGGTTCACTTTTTATTGATAAATTATTAACTGTAATTGAAGTATCTTCTGTATATCCTTTTTTTATAACTTGTGCTTCTACTAAAATAGGATCTACTCCTTCTTCATTTAGTTTTCCTCTTATTAAATACTCCACTTTACCATTTGGCGATATATCTACTATCAATTTATCTATGTCTTGGTCTACATAAACACCAGACATAGAAGTAGTATTATCTCCTACTGAAACCATACTTACTTCCCAATTATCAAATGCTTGGCTTGTATTTATTGTTCCAAGATGTCTAATAAGTATATCTCTAATTATATTTGTAACTTCTATATTATCAGCCATACCAAATCCATCATTTTTTACTCTTAATCTATACTCAAAATCACTTCCAGGTATATAAGAAGTAAATGGTGTATAAAGTTCAGCACTTATTACTGGAGGAGCTCCTATTAAAGAATTACTTTCTATATTAATTCCGTCTACACTAGCTATATTAACAATTTCTCCTACCAAATCAGAATGCACTTGTGCTTCTACTTCATAAATTATCTTCCCACCTATAGGCATATCTATTGTATCTACCAAGTTTCCTGTTTTGTATGTATTAAGTGTATATGTTGATTCTACACCAGCTGACATATATATTACTTTTGCTTTTCCTGTACCTGTTACAAAAGCTGGTGAAGTTGTTCCGTCACTATGCAAACCTAATACATTGTCTAAGTTATCTACTACTCTTGCATCATTTATAAAATTCTCACTAGTATTTAGTATTTCTATTTGATAAACAACATTAGTCCCTGGAATATAATGGGTTTTATATGATTTTTTACTTCCTTCAAAAGATATATTTCCAGGTGGTGTATCAGTTTCACTTTTTATACTTGAAAGCCCATATGTTGCTAATGCGCTATTTTTAATATTTCCTACAACTGAAGATTTTACAAGAGCTTCAATTCTAAAGATAACATTAGAATTAGGAGCCAAATCTATATTTACATTAAGATTTGAACCTGTTTTATCATAAGTCCCTACAACAGTTCTAGAATCAGAGCTAGTATGACTAATAGTCCAAGAACTAAATGGATTACCATTAGTTCCATCTCCTAATAAAGCTTCTAAAGTTAATAAATCATCTGTTATATTTACATCATTAGCAAATGAATCTGTCGTATTTTTTACTTCTAATTCATATATAAGTTTTTGATTATTGTGATATACATTTTCTCCAACAACTCTTTTTTCAAAAGTTCCACCTGCTGGTCTTTGACTTAATATATTTTCAGATGAACTTGTTTCATCCAAAATCCCTATATTTTTTATTTCTCCTAGGGCATTTTCTTTTACTCTTCCTTTTACTACAAATTCTGCTGTAGTATTAGGTTTTATATCCACATTTGCATCCAAGTTTGTTGTAGAATGATAAATCAAATATTTGTCTTCTACATTATCACTTATAACTATGCTGCTTGGTTCAAATGCTATTCCACTTCCACCACCAGAAATTTCTGTATTTATCCCTGTAATACTATCGTAAATCCAGCTATTATTAGACCATCCATTTCCACTATTAGTAACTTTTATTCTATATGTTACTTCTTGACCTGGTTGATAGTCCAAATTATCACTTTCTTTTACTATACTAAGGGCTGAAGTAGTGCTAGTTGTTGTACCTATACTTTCTTTTATATCTTTTCCATAAGTTGATGTTACTCTATTATTTATCACTCCAAGAGCTTCACTGCTTATTAATCCATTTAAGTTTATATCTATACTGTCACCTGGATGAATATCTGCTTTTAGTGAATACTCATTTGAAGTATTAACAAGTGCGTATACTGCACTATTACTTGTACTTACTTGTGTACTTACATTATCCCAGCTGTTTATTACTTTATCTTCTATATTGTCAAAACTAGCTATTTCACTTATAATTTCTTCTATATCATTATAAAGTAATACATCTGTTGCATATCCTTCTCCTGTATTTGTAAGAGTAATAATAAAATCATGATTAGTATTTGGTATATAATATTCTCCTGTATTTTGACTTATTTCTACTTGCCCACTTTTGGGTCTAATATACCCTTCTCTTAATGGCATATCAAGTTCTATAAGTTCACTACCCGTATCATATGATGCAGAAGCTATATTTGTTATTAATCCTACTGCATTATCTATAACTGTTCCTTCTACTTTTATGACTACGTCTTCTTGAGCATTTATATTCCCAGTCCATGTAATTATATCTCCAGAAGTATTTATGCTTCCACCACCATAAACTATACTTGGAGTAAATGACTTAAATGCTTTTTTTAGTGTTCTATTCTCACCAGCAGTTTCAACTAATACTGTACTCAAATCATCTGTTATAGATACATTTGCAGCAGTACTATTACCTATATTATATATTTTCAGGTAAAAATTAACTGTTCCTCCAGGTACATAATAAGGAGTATCTGTATATTTTATACCATATATATTTGAAGGTTTAAGTTTGGCTATATTATCATTTATTATTGTTCCATTTGCATCTACAGTATTTATTATGTCACCAATCACATCTTCATTTACAACTGCACTTATTATAAATTCTAGTTTTGTATGAGGTGCCAAATCGATATTTACATCAAGATTTTTATTATTTGAATAATCTCCTGTAATAATTGTACTTGAATCATTTGGATAAAGCATAGTTTCTATAGACCAGTTAGTAAATGCTTTCCCACTGCCACTTTGAGTAGTTGTAGTAATATTTCCAATATTATCAGTTATATTTACATCATTTACAAATCCATCACCAGTATTTTCTACAGCTATTTTGTATCTCAAAACTCCACTTGGTGTATAGATACTCTCTTTTACTTCACCATCTCTTGTAATAATTACTTTATCACCAGACAAAATTCCTTCTACTGGGCTAATAGTATCTGTTGTTATACTTTCTTTTCCTACTAAATCAATTGTATTTCCGTCTATTATTCCCAGTGCATCATCTCTTATTTTTCCTACTATCAAAAATTCAACTTTATCTCTAGGAGCAAGATCTATTTCTACTTCTAAGTCATTTCTAACATCATATATAGGAAGGTATGTTCTTTTATTTAATCTATCTCTATTATCACTGATTTTAAATGATTCAAAAGCTGATACTCTATTTCCACCTGCTACTTCTACCATTACAGAAGACATAACATCCTTTATTATGTAGTTATCCAAATAATTATCTGATTTGTTCTCAAAAGTTAGTTTATATATTACCAAATCTCCAGGTTTATATTTTAGTCCTGTTGTATAAGTTACTCTGTCTATACTTAAGATTTCTTTGGTTATTTCGTGACTAGTACTTCTTACTTTAACAGTATTTTTTTTACTTGTACTACCATAATGTATAGTATTGTGTATATCTCCAAGTACTGTATCTTTAATACTAGCTTTTATATAATATTCTATATATCCATTTCCTGATATAGACACAGTTTCATTTATATCTGCATCTGTTAAGATACTTCCATCTTCGAATTTACCACTTACAGTAGTAATTTCATTACTATCTTTACTCCATATTTGCCAAGTTTCATTTGCAAATGGCTGTTCAGATGGAGTATCTCCATTACTTCCATTTTCTACTACATGAGCTCTCATTTTAGATATTTCATCTTTTATTTGATAATTATAAAGAGTCCCTTTACCTGTATTTTCAATTCTTATTTTGTATACTAATGATTCTCCAGGTATATAATCACTTTTTATACTAGTAAAAGTATCATCTTCAAAAGCTTCTTTTGTTACTAGAACTTTATTAGTTGCCATTGTTGATATTTCCGAATTAACATTTATGTTTTTTAATGTAGCACTATTTCTAATTTCACCTACTGCTCTTTCATCTACTTTTGCTTTTATCTTGTAGACTATCTCACCTGTTACAGGACCTATATCCACAAGGGTGTCAAGGGGGGTAGAAGTAATACCACTTGGTATATTTCCTTCATTACTTAACCCACTTGTATCTTTACTAAGAAGACTTATTTCCCAAGAATCAAAAGCTTTTCCTCTAGTGCCATCAAAATAATCTGTTTGAATATTCAAAAGATTATCTTCTAGTTTTATATCATTAGCTATTCCACTACCAGTATTTTTTATTTTAAGTTCGTATTCTATATATCCACCTGGTACGTATTTATTATCTGATAACAAAGAGCCATCTTTATCATAATAATTTATTACTTTTTTCTCTGCATTCAAAGCATAACCACTACTTGTTACTGCATTACTACTACTATCTAGACCCAAATAAGCTGTATTTAAAATTGCTCCTACTGCTCTTTCATTTACAACTGCATCTATAGTATATGTGAGTGTTTCTGGAGTGCTATTTGTTCCTGTTATACCTACAATAGTATCTATATCTTTATTATCTTCAAAATTCCCTAGATAATAATAGTCTGAATTACTTGCAGCACCAATTATAGTCCATGATGTAAAAGCAGGCTCCATTGTTCCATCAACAGTTTCAACCATAATTTTACTAAGTTCATCTTTAAATGAAACTGCACCTTCACTTCCTTGTCCTCTATTGTATATAGTCAAAAGATATTTCACACTACTTCCAGGTATATAATTTGCAGATTTACTTTCTTTTCGAATAGTCAAATTTGCTTTATAAGGAGCTGTAACTAAACTTTTGTATACAATTTCTCCAACAGCATCACCTCTTATATTCCCACTTATTACATAAGTAACCGTATCTCCTGGTCCAACATCAATTACATCATTAATATCTTCATTATTTAAAACTGTTCCAGTATTCCAAACTGTTCCTCCACCATTTGCATCAGCAGTTCCGCTTTGACTTACAGTTACAGTAAATTCATTTTTTCCAGTATTTTTATTGTAATATGGGTTTCCTTTTGTTCCATCTAACAATTCTACTTCTATACTATTTATAGCTTCATTTATTGTATAGTTATTTAGATAACCTTTTACAGAATTTGCTTTTACTGTATATGTAAGTGTATCTCCTGGCATATACTCATTTATGTTCACAACTCTGCTAAGTCCACCACCATTTGGGTTTTTATTTGTTTCAGTCTGAGCATGTCCAGCATAATCTCCGTTATTTGACAAATAAACATCATTCAAAATCTTTCCGAAAACATTATCTTTTACTATAACCCATAATTTTAATTCAATTGTTTCTCCAGGATTTATAACATCTATTTTTTGATCTATACCATGAGGAGCAGTACTAATGTCATAATAAGTTACATTGTCCAAACTAAATTGTTCAAATGCCCCTTGATACTGTACATCAGTAATTGTTCCATCTTTGTTATTTGCCAAAGTATAATCATTACTTTCATTTAACAAATCATATACATCTACATCATTCATTATTTCATTACTATGATTTGTTATTTTAATTGTATATTCTATCTTATCTCCAGGTGTATACTGAAATACATTTGCTGTTTTACTAACACCCAAACTTATATCTCCTACTACTAAGCCCACATCTCCACTAGTTATATATTCATTTCCACTTATGGGATCTTTCCCTTTTGCTGTATTTACTATTAAATCTTTATTATATGTGTCATAAACTTTACCTTTTATAACATACCTAACATAACCTCCTGGAGCTATATCTATAGTTGTATCTATATCTTTATTATCACTATAGTCACCTGGTCTACTTCCACCTATATTATCTGTTTCAGCTACAATAGTCCATGATTCAAAAGCATTCATAGAACTTATAGAATCTGTTACTCTTACTTCATTTCCATAACCATCCCCTACATTTCTAACTTCTACTGTAAAAGACGTTTCTTTCCCAGGCTCAAAATTGGCATCATTTGCCCACTTTGATATTTCTATTTTAGGTACTTTTTTACTTGTTGTTACATCATAATTTTTTCCGTCTATTATTCCTCTATTACTTATATTTCCATAGATTATTTCACTTTCAACATCTTCATCTATAACACCAACAATAGTATATTCTACGTAACCTCCTGGAGCTACATTTACTATAGTGTCCAAATTGGTATTATCAGCATAAGCTCCTGCGTCTGACCCTATCCCTACTGCTTCTGCTTCTATAGTCCATGACTTAAATACTTTTTTCTTGGCTCCTTCTGGATGAAGTAAACTAGCTTCTATACTGCTTATATCATCTTTTACAGGTACATCTGTTGCAAATCCATTTCCTATATGATTTTCTATTCTAATTTTGTATGTCAAAGTTTCTATATTATTTTTTATATCAAGTGCATAAGTTCCTTTATCAACACTTTTACTTCCATCAACTTCAAATACATCCGTTACTATTCCTTTGTCTGCATTTAATTCTCCATTTACTGTTACTCTATTTATTATCTCTCCAACAGCTAAAGGATTTATTGTAGCTACTATTGTATAAACTACTTGGTTTTGAGGATAGATTGTCGCTTCTACATCTAATACTTCCGGATTTGATGTAGGATTAGGAACTAAACCATGGTCTGTATGTGAATTTCCAGTCCCTCCTAACAAATCTTGACTTTCTCCTGTTATTGTCCATTCTGTAAATGCTTTTCCATTTGTTCCATCAGCAAGTACTGTAGTTATTCCACTTAAATCATCTAATATAGGTACTCCTACTGCATAACCTTCTCCTACATTTCTAACTATAACTGTATATGTTACAGTCCCTCCTGGTGAATAAACTACTTGGTTTGCCAATTTTACTACTTCTAATTGAGGCTTTTTCATAGTTATTCCACTATTATCCTCATTTACATTATCACTAGCACTATTATCAACTATATCTCCCACTGTAGTTTCTGAAATAGTTACTACAATTTCATATTTGACATAATCATTTGGAGCTATATCAGCTAAAACATCTAGAGGTACGTCTGTGGCTGTACCAAGAAGTCCTCCTCTTGTTCCCCTTTCCCTACCTGTATTTCCACTACCTTCTTCTACTAGTGTAATACTCCAACTAGAAAATGCAGGACCTATACTACCATCAAGTTGTTTTGCTGTAATTGTACTAAGATCATCTATTATATGCACATTATCTGCAAATTTTTCACTGTCTGTATTTCTAGCAATAACAGTATACACAACAGTATCTCCTGGCATATATTCATTTACACTTGAGTTTTTTGTTATATTAATTTTAGCCGAAGATTCATCAATAGTTCCAATATGATTTATACTTACTTGATTACTTTCAACTAATAAACTTCCACTACTTGTATTTACTACTTTTGCTTTATTATTTATTGTTCCTATACTTACTGGAGAAGTTTTTCCAACAAGTTCATATTCTATTTTTTCATTGGGATAAATAATTATACTATCATTTAGATTTCCTGTAGCTGTAGCTCCAAGAGGACCCAAATTACTTGTACTATTATTACCTATATCTGTTATTGTAGTTACATTTTCAACTAAAGGATTCCCCAAAGTATTAAGGGAACTATGACTTGTATCAAAAGGATTTGCTAGATTAGCTGATATGTTTAGTATTTCATCCACAACATTTATGTTATTTCCTATACCTTCTCCTGTATTTATAACAGTTACTTTATACCTAATTTCATCTTCTACTTTATAACTTCCTGTATTAATTATTTCTTTGTTAATAATAATATTTGCTTCTGGACCTTTTGTAATTATTTCATTAGTATCTACACTTACATCTCTATAATTCAAATTCCCCCAATTTTTTATCTGACCAACAATATTATTTGCTGTTTTTGCTACTATTTGATACTCAACATAACTTCCAGGTTCTATTTCTATTCCACTTACATTCAACTCTCCTACTTCATTAAATGTACCAATTGAATCAAGGGAATTAAGACTTGTTCCACTATTACTTGCAGAAACAAAAGCATTTACAAGTGTTCCACTTGTATCTTCAGTTTGTGCATCCAAAGTATTATCATTAAAACTCAAATTTTTAACTCTCGATTGTCCATTATTACTTATTTTCACAGTATATGTGTGGTTTTCACCTAATTTATATTCTCCACTATTTTGACTCTTTATTATACTTATTTCATAAGGTACTCTTTGTACTACTGTTGTATTATCTGCAAAAGATGTTGTACCCTCTTGTGTATATGAAGATGTGACTATTATATTATCATCTGCATTAACACTAGTTTTGATTATTATGTGATAATCTATATAACCACCCTTAGACAAAGTTACATCTGTTGCACTAAATACTCCTGTAATAGGGTCAACTTTGTAACTACCTTCTTTTGACCACAGATTTTTATCATGACTTAATTGGGCACTATCAAAATCAAAGTTGTTTGCACCCATATCCATATCTATAGAACTTATGGTCACTGCACTATCTGTAGAAGAGTTTGTTATACTAATTGTATATTCAATATATTCTTCATCGTCATAATATACTGATGTACCACTACTACTTATTCCTTGTACACTTTGACTTAGATTAATTGCTCCATCTATAAAAAATGCGAATATTAAAAATGTAAATAAATGTAAATATTTTTTCATAAAACCTCCCTAAATCTAATCCTGAACATATATTATAAAATTATATCCGTATTATTTCAATAATTAAACAATTATACTTTTTTATACTCTTTAATATTTTTGTTACATTTATAAAAATATTATTAAAAATTGTATATGACAAAAAAGACTCTTTTTTGTCTTTCTACCATTAAAAAACCATTGAATTATTAAAGTTTTTATAGAAATTTTATTTTATTAATTATAATCTATTTTTTTTAATTTTAAAAGTTAGATACAATATCTTTATTTTAAAGTATAAAATTTTTTTACTATTTCACCTTTTTTGTCTGTATAAGAAATTAAATTTTAAAATTTTTCATTTTTTTTGTGTTATAATTTGAATAATTAACAAGGAGGTTTTATGAAAAAAAATACCAATAATGATAAAAATAAGAATAAGAATAGAAGATGGCTTCTACTCATCCTTCTACTACTTCTACTACTCCTAAATTTATGTAGCAGAAGAAAAAATATAGAAACTACTCCAGAAAAGCCTCTCGTCACAGTAGAAAAAAAGTTTTTAAGTTTATATAAAGAATATCCCCAAGTAGTAAAAGAAATTTTGGTGGAAGTTACTGATAATATTACTTCTGGTGCTATTCTTATTACTTTTGATACTTCTGAAAGGGAGAAACTAACAGAAGAAAAAAATCAATTAAAAAAATGGTATGAAGACCATTTAAATAAATATAAAGAATTAGAAAAAGAAGTTAATAAAAAAAGAGAACTTTTTAAATTAGATGACCATGCACTCAATTCCCAACTTCTTGTATTAGAAGTAGAAGAAAAAGAATTTAACTTAGGTGGAAGTAGTGAAGAAGATTTGAAATTTATTAGGGATTATGTAGATAGTTTGAGAGTTACAAGGCAAGAATCGGAAGAAACATATAGAAAACTTAAAAAAGAATTAGATAATTATGGTCTTTATGAAATAAAAGAAAAATATCTAAATAGAACAAAAGAAATAGATGAAATTTTGCCACTTATTATTGATAATATAAAAAGCCCTATTAATGGGGGAGTTGAAGGGGTAGAAGTAGAAGTTGGGCAACTAAGTCAAAAAGGAGATAAACTTATTACTCTTTTTGAAGAAATTGAAAAAAACAAATAAAACACTGATTATATAGATAAAAAGAGAGTTTTGCAGGTAAAATAATTAGTAAAAAATGTTTGTGGAGGGGTAGATTTAATATTAAAATCTATATTTTAATTAGTCTGTTACTTTTGTCTTGATACAAAAGTAACCAAAAAATCAAGTCTTGTTATAAGAAATAAGATTAAGTAGCCACTACATTCTCTAAATTTCAAAACTCGCTTTTGAGCTCAAACAATTGAAATTTTACGTTCATTTCGTTAACTTAATCTAAATTTCTTATAAAGGACAGAAAAGCAAAATACCAAAGAATACTTGCGTTCTACTTAGAGCCGAACCGTGTAAAAAAGTGTTGATTCTCTGTAGGGGCAAGTCTCTGT